>MGTC01000090.1:9542-24324 GCA_001799255.1 Deltaproteobacteria bacterium RIFOXYD12_FULL_55_16 | reverse complement strand
CAGGGGGCTGGCCCTCGCCAGGGGGCGGTTCTTCACCGAGGAGGAGGATCGCGCCCGGCAGCGGGTCGCGGTAATCGGCGCCAGCGTCGCCCACAACCTCTTCGCCGGCCGTAACCCGGTGGGGGAAGAGATCCGGATCGGCAAGGTGTCGTTTACGGTTGTCGGGCTGCTGACGGAAAAGGGCACCGACCTGGCCGGCGGCGATCAGGACGACGTGATCTACATTCCCATCCAGACCGGCCTGCGGCGGCTGTTCAACCTCACCTACATCAACAACATCTTTATTCAGGCGACAAGCGCCGAGAGCATCGAAGCGGCGGTGGCGGAGATCCGGGAGATCCTGCGCGAGAAGCACCGGCTGCGGGAAAAGCCCGACGACTTCACGATCCAGAGCCAGACCGAGATCGTGGCCGCGGAAAAGGAAACCAGTCAGGCCTTCACCAATCTTCTGGGGGCAGTGGCCGGCATCTCCCTGCTGGTGGGCGGGGTGGGGATCCTTGCGGTCATGCTGATCTCGATCAAGGAGCGAACCCGCGAAATCGGGGTTCGCCGGGCGGTGGGGGCGCAAAGAAAAGACATTCTCCTCCAATTTCTGGTGGAGTCCTTCATCCTGAGCGTCAGCGGCGGCCTGGTGGGCATCGTCCTCGGGGTGGCGCTCTCCCTCGGCGCCTCCTTTTTCACCGGCTGGCCCATGACCCTGCCGCTTGCGGCCATGCTCGTTTCGTTCTGCTTTGCCGCCCTGGTCGGCGTCCTGTTCGGGGTCTACCCGGCGGCCAAGGCCGCCCGCCTCGACCCCATCGCTGCCTTGAAGGCCGAATAGCCGCCGGACACAACAGATGAGTGGGGCTGGAAACTCAGCTTTCTCCTCACAACGATCTGCAACTGCAGGGTAATTCTGACCTGAGTTCCTGGAGGGTATTATCCCGAACTTTCGCGGCAAGGGTGAGGCACTCTATAAAGCGCTGCGGCCAAACACCCAGCTGCGGCGGGAAACCATCCAGCGGGTGTTCAAGGCCCTGGGGCTCAAGCTCACCGCCACGACTGCCCACTGACTCGACTTTCTCCGAGAAGGAGGGCGCCGGGGCAGGCCTGACTTTACTTATTTATTCCAACATTCTATAGTTCCCCTGTCAGGAGAAACTCGTTACCAGAAAATACCTTGTAGCAACAATAAGGGATGCGTCATGACCAATGTGAAGCCGGGAGATTTCAGTTGCCCTCTACCCATTATGGATTATGAGACTATCCAGTTAGCGCATGGCAGTGGTGGGCGTTTGTCCGCCGAGCTGATCAGCCGGTTTTTTTTGCCGCGTTTTGGTAATGCAATCCTGAATCGGCTGGAGGATCAGGCGGTGGTCGATTTCCCCCGGGGCCGACTGGCCCTGACCACCGATTCCTTTGTGGTTGATCCCCTTTTCTTTCCCGGCGGGGATATAGGCGATCTGGCGATCAACGGGACGGTGAACGATGTCTGCATGAGCGGTGCCACGCCGCTCTATCTGGCCGCCGCCTTTATTCTTGAAGAAGGTCTGCCCCTGGCCACTCTGCACCGGATTCTGCTCTCCATGGAAAAGGCGGCGCAGGCCGCCGGGGTGCAGATCGTGACCGGGGACACCAAGGTAGTCAACCGGGGAGGTTGCGACAAGCTCTTCATCACCACCACCGGGGTAGGTCGGGTGCCGGACGGGGTGAATATCTCTGCGGCTAATCTGCAACCAGGGGACAGGCTCATTGTTTCGGGAACTATTGCCGACCATGGTATGGCGATTCTGACCAGCCGGGAGGGGCTTTCCTTTCATTCCCGGGTGACAAGCGACACTGCGGCCTTAAATGGTCTGGTCGAGGCGATGCTGCTGGCGACCAGCGACATTCATGCCCTGCGCGATCCAACCAGGGGGGGGCTTGCTACCACGCTTAACGAGTTTGCCGCAGCCTCCAGAATCGGCATCCTTCTTGATGAGGCGGCCATTTCTGTCCGGCCTGAGGTGCGTGGGGCCTGTGAGGTGCTGGGTATTGATCCGCTGTATGTAGCCAACGAGGGCAAGTTGGTGGCCGCTGTCCCGGCGAGGCTTGCGGCTAAAGTTCTTGCCGCCATGCGCCGTCACCCCCTGGGGCGGGAGGCCGCGATTATCGGCGAGGCGGTGGCGGAGAACCGGGGTCTGGTGGCCATGCGCACTGCGTTCGGCGCCACCCGCATTGTGGATATGCCGGTAGGTGAACAGCTGCCGAGGATCTGTTGAGGACTATTTCGTAGAATCGTAAGCGATGTGGGGAGGCTCTTGACAAGTGGTAAAATAATTGTATACTCTGCCGACTTATTCGGGGTTGCGGGAATAACTCAGTGGTAGAGTGTCAGCTTCCCAAGCTGAAGGTCGCGGGTTCGAGTCCCGTTTCCCGCTCCAGTTCAGGCGCCGTTACACAGGATGCTGTCATCGGTTGACCAGAAAATGCAACGTTTTCTGGTGAGGGCATGGATGCTGTTTTGTTCAGGCGGTATTGTTTGGCAGTGAAAGAACCGGTCATTCCGATCTGGTTGATGATTTTTTTGAAAGTGGGCCTTGGCCCGCTTTTTTTATTGGTATACTGGGCTATGGAAGAGGATACGATAGAATCACCCCTGGTTTGTCGCTTGACGCAGCTGGTCACGCCAGTGGTCGAGGGTTTTGCCTGTGAACTGGTCGAATTGCAGTTCAGGCGCGAGGGTTCCGGTTGGGTTCTTCGTCTTGTTATCGACAAGGAAAGTGGCATCGGCATTGATGATTGCAGTCGAATCAGCAGGGAGGTCGCCCATCTTTTTGAAGTGGAGGATCCCATTGAGCAGGCATACAGCCTTGAGGTTTCTTCGCCCGGTCTTGACCGGCCCTTAAAGAGAGAAAGGGATTTTTTGCGCTGCAAGGGGAAAAAGGCCAAGGTGGTTGTAAGGGAGTCTATTGACGGGTTGAATCAGTTTATTGGCTTGATTGAAGAGGTGACTCAGGAGTCGGTAACTCTGCGCACTGAGCATGGGATGATAGAGATTCCGTTTATCAGGATGAAAAAGGCCCGGCTGGTTATTGACTTTTGATGAACTGTTCTAAAATAACCGGCACCATGGCCGGTGTTGACCATAGCGGGAGCGAAGCCTTCGCTGGCTGAGGCCCGGGCGTAATCGCCGAAAGAGAGAGACAGGAGAAAACAATGCTGTCAGATTTAAAACGAATTCTTGATCAGATAAGTAGAGACAAGGGGATTGATCGTCAGTTGCTGATTGACGCTATTGAGGAAGCGGTGATGTCTGCGGCCAAGAAGAAGTTCGGCCAGCGGCGGGAACTGGAGGCTCGATATAATGATGAGATCGGCGAGGTTGAACTCTTTCAGTTCCGCAATGTTGTTGAGGCGGTTGCCGATGAGCAGACAGAAATTTCCCTGACCGACGCCTTGCTTCTCGACCCTGAGGTGCAGCTTGGTGACGAGCTTGGCAGCAAGATGGACAGCGTCTCCGATCTTGGTCGGATTGCGGCGCAGTCGGCCAAGCAGGTGATCATTCAGAAAATGAAGGACGCTGAATGCAATGTCATTTTTGAAATGTACAAAGACCGCAAGGGTGAGGTGGTCAATGGCATTGTCCAGCGCTTTGAACGGGGCAATATCATTGTCAATCTTGGGCGGACTGACGCCATCCTGCCGACCAAGGAGCAGATGCCCCGCAAGTCGTACCGGCAGGGCGACCGGATCCGGGCCCTGCTTCTTGATGTGCGCCAGAGCAGCAGAGACCCGCAGCTGGTTCTGAGCCGGACCAATGATGAGTTTGTGACCAAGTTGTTTGCCATGGAGGTTCCAGAGATTGCCGAGGGGATCGTGAAGATCCTTGGGGTAAGCCGTGAGCCAGGCGCCCGCGCCAAGATCGCCGTGAGCTCGTCGGCAATGGATGTCGATCCGGTGGGCGCCTGTGTCGGGATGAAGGGTTCCAGGGTACAGAATGTGGTTCAGGAGTTGCAGGGAGAAAAGATTGATATTGTCCCCTGGAGTCCGGATCCGGCCCGCTATGTTTCCAATGCCTTGTCGCCTGCCCAGGTTTCTCTGGTAATTGTGGATGAGGAGAAAAACACCCTGGTGGTGGTTGTGCCTGACGACCAGCTTTCCCTGGCCATCGGGCGGCAGGGGCAGAATGTGCGCCTGGCTGCAGCCCTGCTGGGCTGGCGGATAGATGTGAAGAGCGAGCAAAAGTATGCTAAAATCAGCGAAGAAGGCTTCCAGTCTCTTCTTGATCTGCCGGGGATGGATGAAAAAATAGCCGAGGCTCTCTATGATGGGGGCTTTAATTCAGCTCAGGAACTGGCCCAGGCGGAGGTTGCCACTGTGGTTGCCGAACTGCCGACCCTTGATGAGAACAGGGTGGCCCGTTTTATCGCCGCCGCCAAGAAACAGGGCGATTCAGAGCCGAAGTCAGGCGAAGCTGGGGCTAAATAGGTCGTTTTGCATGATTGCCGGATCCGGGAAAAAAAGCAGGATGTCGATCCGGACCTGTTTAGGGTGTCGGCGAAGAAAAGCGCAGCAGGAGATGTGGCGGTTTGCTGTGGACAACAGCGGTCGGGTAATGCAAGATCTTCGCGGGAAGCATGATGGGCGTCATGCGTACTGTTGTCATGATGACAGTTGTCTGCAGAAGTTTTTAAAAAACAAGAAAGGATTATCCAGAGCTTTTCGCCAACAGGTGCTGGGATTTGACGAAGGGTTGCAAGGCCTCTTCGGGAGTGAGCAATGACAAAAATCAGGGTTTACGATTTAGCTAAAGAAGCGGAAATGGAAAACAAGGATCTGGTGGCGGCCCTTCTCGACATGGGCTATGCCATAAAATCCCATAGTTCCTCTCTGGATGACGAGACAGCACAGGAGATCCGCCAACGGCTCGGGATAGGACAGACCAGGACGGAAGAAAAACGGATCCAAGGCGCCGGGCGGACGACCATTATTCGTAGAAGAACCAAGAACGTGCCGGTTGAAGTGCCGCCAGCCGCAGAAAAACCCCCCAGGCCAAAACCGGCTCCTGTTTCTGTGGCAGAGAGCGAGGAGATTGAGCCGCCGGGCAGGGTGGAGACTGTGGAAAGCGCCGGGAAGGCAGCTTCAGAGGCCGAAGAAGCCGGGATGGACGAGTCTGCCGCAATGACGTTTTCGGCAGGGCCGACAGACGAGGCGGAGCTGGAGTCGGCTGCGCAGCTGGCGGAAGAAGAAACAGAGACAGTCTCTGTTGGCAGGGCTGTTGAGAGAGTTGAGGATGAAAAGATCTCCGCGCTGGAGATGGCTGCGGAAGAAGTCGAAGAGCAGGCTAAGCATCGCAAGGGTTTTGCCAGGGTGATTAAAAGGGCGGCCATTGTCATCGCGCCTGCCGCTCCTCCCCGACCACCTTTTACCCCAAGGCCCAAAAGGCCGGAGGCTGCGGTCAAGAGCAAGCCGGTTGTTGCCGAGGCCCCTGCCGTCAAGGATGAGGGGGACAAGGGGGAGGGGCTCAAGGGGAAAAAGGGCAAACGCTTTGTTAAGTTTACCACGGAGACCGCCGAGCAGGACAGGAACAAGAAGACCCCGTTGCGCAGTCAGCGGCAGGCCGATATCGATATCGAGGATGTTGACGATGCGCTTGGCGGAAAGATCCCCACTGGGGTGCGGATAGCGCGCATCTCACGCAGCGGCGGCAAGAAAGGCAAACGTCAGCTGATTTCCCAGCAGGCCGCAGAAACAAAGGCGATCAAGAAGCGGATCAAGGTGCATGAAACCATTACGGTTGGTGATCTTGCCCATCGGATGGGCCTCAAGGTCGGGGAACTTATTGCCAAGCTGCTGAGCATGGGGGTGATGGCCAATATCAACCAGGCCCTTGATGTTGAGACCGCGACCCTGGTAGCCTCTGATTTTGGCTATGAAGTGGAGCAGGGGGTTACCGAGGAACAGACCATTCTCAATCTGGAGGAACAGGCCGGCGGTGGAGAGATGCTGCCGCGACCGCCGGTGGTCACGGTCATGGGGCATGTCGATCATGGCAAGACCTCGGTGCTGGACGCCATCCGAAAAACAGATGTGGTGGCCGGCGAGGCCGGTGGCATCACCCAGCATATCGGCGCCCATTATGTGCATTCTCCACAGGGAGATGTGGTTTTTCTTGATACCCCCGGCCATGCGGCTTTCACGGAAATGCGTTCCCGTGGCGCCCAGGTTACGGATCTTGTTGTCCTGGTTGTAGCGGCGGATGACGGTGTCATGGATCAGACCAGGGAAGCGGTGAACCATGCCCGGGCCGCCAAGGTTCCCATCCTGGTATGCGTAAACAAGATGGATAAGCCGGATGCGGATCCCATGCGGGTAAAAAGGGAATTGGCCGACCTGAACCTGCTTAGTGAGGAATGGGGCGGGGATACCATCTTCTGTGAAACCTCGGCCAAAACCGGGAAAGGCATCGCCGATCTGCTGGAAAGCATTCATCTTCAGGCCGAAATCCTTGAGCTGAAGGCTGATCCCAATCGGCGCGCCAAGGGGCATGTGATTGAGGCCCAGCTCCATAAAGGCCGCGGCCCGGTCGCCACGATTCTGGTTGAGCAGGGAACCCTGCGGGTTGGCGATGCTTGTGTCGCCGGGATATTTTATGGCAAGGTGCGTTCCTTGACCAATGATCGTGGTGAAAGTGTCAAGGAGGCCGGCCCCTCCATTCCGGTCGAGGTTCAGGGCTTAAGCGGGGTTCCGAGGGCGGGGGATGAATTTGTCGTTCTGCCCGACGAAAAGAGAGCCAGAAGCGTGAGCGCCGACCGGCAGCTCAAAAGCAGGGAGGCAGAACTGGGCACTTACACCAAGCTTTCCCTGGATAATCTGTTTGATAAAATGCAGGCCGGAAATGTCAAGGAGCTGCGGGTTGCTCTGCGGGCCGATGTGCAGGGAACCCTGGAGGCCTTCAGCAAAGCCATAGAGGATCTGGCGACCGATGAGGTCAAGGTCAAGATTCTCCATGCTGGCACCGGCACCATAACCGACTCCGATGTCTTGCTCTCCGCCGCTTCGGATGCCTTTATCATCGGTTTTAATGTCCGGCCCTCAGCCAAGGTGCAGGAACTTGCCAAGAATGAGAAGGTGGATATCCGCACCTACGACGTAATCTATCATGCCCTTGATGACATCAAGAAGGCCATGGTCGGCTTGCTTGACGCCCGCTTTGAGGAAAAGGTCATCGGGGCGGCCGAGGTTCGGGAAACGTATCAGGTTCCCAAGGTTGGCACTATTGCCGGCTGCTATGTGACCGATGGCAAGATCGAACGCAACGCCAGGGTGCGGGTGGTGCGGGAAGGCGTGGTGACCTTTACCGGACAGCTTGCCTCCCTGCGGCGGTTCAAAGACGATGTCAAGGACGTGCAGAGCGGGTATGAGTGCGGGATCGGGGTGGCCAACTATAATGACCTCCGGTTGGGTGATGTGCTTGAGGCCTTTGTGCTGAAAGAGGTTGCGAGAGAACTCTAATGGCGGCTGGAAAAGCAAAATCGCGCTTCGGCCTGCCTGCAGGTCTTACCAGAAGCGAACCGAAGAGACGGCCAATCCGGGTGGCGGATGCCATCAAGGCTGAGATTGCTTCGCTGCTGGTGCGGAAAATCAATGATCCACGCTTGGACAATATTATCATCACCTCGGTGGAGGTGAGCGCTGATCTTGGCCATGCCCGGATTTCATACAGTATCCTGGGAGAGGAAGAGCCCAGGAATGTTGCCAAGGGACTGGAAAGCAGCAAGGGCTTTATCAGAAGTAACCTGGCCCGGGCCTTGGAGCTGCGGCATGTACCGGTGCTTGATTTCCGGCTGGATCTTTCGGGCCAGAAGCAGGCAGAAATGGAACAGTTGCTCAGGGAGGTAACGAATGAAGATGGCTCATCCCCGTGACGAGATTGTTCGTGTCCTGAAGTCGGCAAAAAACGTTCTGGTAGTAACCCATATTCACCCGGACGGCGACGCCCTCGGTTCGCAGCTCGCCCTGGGCGATATCCTGCGTTCCCTGGGCAAGAATGTTTTTCTCTACGGCGAGGAGCAGGTCTGCCATCTGTACCGGTTTCTGCCGGGAGGCGCGGAGATCAATTCCTTGCTTCCGGCTCTGCAAGGTTTTGACTGTGCTGTCGCCCTTGACTGTGGGGATTGCAACAGGTTGGGCACGGCCATGGACTCTCTGTTGACCGTGCATCCCTTTCTGGTTCTTGATCATCATCTCGGCCATCAGGACTTTGGCGATCTCAGATGGATTTCTCCGGAACGGGCCTCAACCGGGGAGATGGTCTATGATCTGGCTCAAGCTCTGGGCGCGGATCTTAGCCTTGAGGCCGCCTATTGCCTTTACGTGGCCATTGTCTCCGACACCGGTTCCTTTAAATATTCCTCAACCACTGCTGATACCTTTCGCATTGCCGGAGAGCTTCTGCGCAAAGGGGTAAAGCCAGCGGAGGTTTCCGGCAAGCTGTTTGATAATTTTACGGTGAAGCGTCTCAGCCTCATGCGACTGGTGCTTGATTCGCTGCAATTGTATGCCGAGGATCGCTTGGCAATCATTGCGGCGCCCCGGGAGGTCTTTATCAAGACCGGCACCACCCAGGCAGACGCGGAAACCTTTATCAATTACCCGCGCTCTCTTGATACCGTCAAGGTTGCGGTCTTCTTAAAAGAAGCGGAGTATGGTCTGATTTCGGTAAGCCTTCGTTCCAAGGGCACTTATGATGTAGCCCGGATTGCCGCTGTATTTGGCGGTGGCGGCCATCGCAATGCGGCAGGTTTCAAGTTGTCCGAGACAAGCATTGACGAGGTGCGGGAAAAATTGCTGGTCGAATTGTTGCCTCTGGTAACTCTTTAGAAGATTATGGAACTTTTGCCGGAGATGTTCGCCGATGGCCATGAGGCCTTGGTCGGGGAGAAATCCCCAACAGAACCGGCCCTTGAGTCTGGTATTTTTTTGCTGGACAAGCCGGTGGGGCCGAGTTCCTTCCGGATGGTGCAACTGGTGCGCCGGGCTCTGTCCATAAAGAAGGTTGGCCATGCCGGCACCCTTGATCCCTTTGCCTCCGGTCTGCTGATTATCTGTGCTGGCCGTCCGGCTACCCGCCTTATCTCGCAATTCATGGATGGACATAAGCGCTACGAGGCGGTACTCAAGCTTGGCCTTGAAACCACCACCCAGGATCTTGAGGGTGAGGTTATCGCTCAAAAAGAGGTTCGGGCCTTTGCGCAGGAAGAACTGGAGCAAAGCCTTGCCGGATTTGTCGGGGCGCAGTTGCAGACCCCGCCGCAGTATTCAGCGCTCAAACACCTGGGCAAGCCCCTGTACCATTATGCGCGGCGGGGGATTATCATTGAGAAGGCGGCGCGGCCGATAACGATCTTTAAGCTCCAGCTTCTGGAGGCCGGGGCCGACACCCTGCGCCTCATGGTGGATTGCAGCAAGGGCACCTATATTCGAACCCTGGCTGCGGATATTGGCCGCACCCTTGGTTGCGGCGCCCATCTTGTTGCCCTGCGGCGTCTGCAAAGCGGCCCGTTTAGCGTGGCTGAGGCGGTGGATGGTGGCATGTTGCAGGAGCCCAGTCTGGCGCGGCAGGCACTTTTAGCCAGGGTCTTAACGGTGGCAGAGGTCTTGGCGCTGTTGCCCCGGCAAGAGTGAGCGCCAGGGAAGCTCTTTTATCCGCTTCTGAGTATATAGGGGACTTTAAAGTGGTTACTTTCTTACGGGGTGTTCTGGTCTTGGTGCTTGTCCCGATAATCACCGGGGCAGTCAGCCTTGCGACGATCATTATGGTTGTCATCTTCCGGCGGTCGGCGGCGGAGATTCAATTTCTCCCCCGCTCCATGGGCAGGATTGTTGCCTGGCTCAGCGGGGTTTCGGTCAGGATGACCGGCAACGGTCTTCTTGAACAGGGCCGGCCTTATATCTTTGCCGCCAATCACCAGAGCCAGTTTGATATCTTTGTGCTTCAGGCTTATTTGGGGTTTGATTTCCGTTGGCTGGCCAAAATGGAGCTTTTCAAGATCCCGGTGTTTGGCAAGGCCATGCAGCTGGCTGGCTATATTCCGGTTGACCGGGCGCATGGCCGCAAGGCCCTGCTGAGTCTTGACCAGGCGGCCCGGCGCATTGCCGACGGTACCTCGGTGGTTATTTTCCCCGAGGGCACCAGAAGTCTGGACGGAAGGCTTGGGCAGTTCAAGGCTGGGGCCATGGTACTGGCGATCAAGGCCGGGGTGCCGGTGGTACCGGTGGCCATTGTCGGCACCCATCAGGTTTTGCCCAAGGGCAGGTTGCTGGTACGGCCAGGTCTGGTGGAGATCCGGGTGGGCGCGCCTGTCTCTATCAGCGAGTACACGGTCAGGCAGAAGCAGGAGCTGGCCGAGCGGTTGCAGGGGCAGGTGGCGGAATTGCTGGCCCGGCCTGGTTATTGAGTTAGCGGCTGCGGAAAAACAAGGCGGCCAGTGGAGGAGTCAAGCTGCGCCTCAACGCCTACGGGCAGGATCTGGTTTCGGCTCCCATGGCCGCAGGGGAAGTTGGCCCAGATCGGGATGGGCCGGTGGGCAAGCAGTTCCAGCGTCCGCTGCCAGATGGCTTCACGCTCTCCGCACTGTTCAAAATCTCCCAGGATAAGCCCGGCGATCTGTTCCAGTCTGCCCGCAGCCCAGAGGTGGGTGAGCAGCCGGTCGATGCGGTAGGGCGCTTCGCCGATGTCTTCCAGCACCAGAATAGTGTCTTTCCAGTCCGGCTCCCAGGGGGTGCCCAGCAGGTGAACCAGACTGGTCAGGTTGCCGGGTAGAAGTCTCCCTCTGGCCTGGCCGCCTTTTAGGATCTCCAACCCCTTGGTCTTGATTTCCGGCGCGGATCGACCAGTGAGCAGCTGAATAAAGGCCTCCTGTGAATCGCGGTCGCTCCGGGGCAGGGTGGTGAGCATGGGGCCGTGGAAGGTAATGAGCCCGGTTTTTTGCTGAATTGCCAGGAGCAGGACGGTGAGGTCGGAAAAGCCGATCAGCATTTTCGGCTGCTGACGGATAAGGGCAAAATCCAGGTCTGGCAGGAGCCGCAGGCAGCCGTATCCGCCGCGCACAGCCAGGATGGCCTTTACCTCCGGGTCGCGCCAGAGTTCGTGCAACTCGGCCAGGCGTTCCTGGTCGGTTCCGGCCAGATAGTCGTGGTGCCTAAGGATGTTGCTTTGATACCTGGTCTTGAAGCCCAGTTCGCTGAGAATCTTCAGGCCGGCGGCAAAATCACCTTCGTTGCGCACCGGGCCGGCCGGGGCGATAATGCCGATGGTGTCCCCTTTTTTCAGGGGGGCGGCGAGAATGGGCTTAAGTGTTGCGTTCATGGAGCAGTTGCAGGCCGGTGAGGGTGAGCATGGGATCAAGGTGATCGATGCTGGTGGTGTAGGGGGCGATGAGGGCTGCCATGCCGCCGGTCGCCACCGTCTGCGGCAATGCGGGGGCCATCTGTTCCCGCAGGCGGCGGATAAGGCCGTCCACCATGCCGCCATAGCCAAAAAGGATGCCAGACTTGATCGCGGCCACGGTGTTGGTGCCGATGGGCGCGGCGGGCGGGGTGGAGATGTCTACCTGGGGCAGCTTGGCCGTCCGGCTGCCCAGGGCCTCCATGGCAATGGACAGCCCAGGGGCGATGGCCCCGCCCAGGTATTCGCCGCTGGCGGAAATACAGTCCCAGGTGATGGCGGTGCCAAAATCAACGACAATGAGGGCGCTCTTGAATCTGGTATAGGCGGCCACGGCATTGACCAGACGGTCGGCGCCGATTTCTGTGGGGTTGTCGATGAGCACCGGCATGCCGGTTTGCACCGTGTCTGTGCCTACCACCAGTGGCGTGGTATTCAGGTAGCGGGTGGCAAAGGCGGCCCAGGCGGACTGCATTGTCGGCACCACGCTGGAGATGATGGTGGTGGAAATATCATTGAACCTGAGACCTTCCATGGTAAAGAGGCCGTGGAAGATGGCGGCCAGCTCATCAACGGTACTGCCCTTGTCGGTTTTTACCCGCCAGTGGCAGCGAAGCGTCGGGCCGGTGAAAATCCCGATCACCATGTGAGTATTGCCAATGTCAACTGCCAGCAGCATGAGACGATCCCTTCATAACTATCCAGCTTAATGCCGGAATTGGATAAAAAATCACGAAATAACTGTTCAGCAGTGCCGCAGATGCGCGTGTCTGTCAAGCATCGGCGGTAGCGCCCGATAATTGTCGGCAGCAGTGCCGACCAAGCAGATGTGGTGCTGCTGGATAGTTACGAACATACCAGAGATCAGGGCAGGCTGTCCAGAGGAGCTTGGCAAAAATGAACGAGTATATCCAGATCAGCACCACGGTCGCCACCGAAGAAGAGGCCGGGGCCATTGCCCGCTTGTTGGTTGAAAAACGGCTGGCTGCCTGTGTTCAGGTGATCGGCCCCCTGACCAGTCATTACCGCTGGCAGGGAAAGATCGAGATGGCCGGGGAATATCTCTGTCTGGCCAAAAGCCGGGCCGCACTTTATCCTGAAATTGAGGCGGCGATCAAGGCGATTCATGCCTATGAGCTGCCGGAGCTTATCGCCACCCCGATTATTGCCGGGAGCAAGGAGTATCTTGCCTGGCTGGCTGCGGAAGTAAAGGAGGATTTCTGAGCATGGACGAGGAGCAGCCCCAAAAAACGGGCCGCCGCCGTGGCCCCAAAAAGTTTCATTGTCATTGCTGCCGCCGGGACTTGCCCTTCTGTTGGAACTGCCTCTGTGGCTTTCAGATCTGTGACGACTGCTTCAAGGAAAACCTGTGGGGCATCAGCAATGGCCCGACCTGGGTCTGTCCTGATTGCGGCAGGATCAGGATGATGTGATTGCAACTGGGCCGCAGCACCGCATCTGCTTTGTCGGCACTGCATCTTTTCTGCTGGGGGCGGATCGGCTGGCCATGTTATTTGCCGATACGGACAGTATTGAGCAGGTGGTGGCGTTTACGCCGGAGGGGTTGTAGGTTTTTTATCGTATGTCTCGACGTAGGTGTCAATTAGCCTGCGGATCATGCGTTGATACTGGGTATGGTGTTTTGTTGCTTCAGACTTGAAGAACTCGACGCTCTTCTTACTGAGAGCAATGGTAACCTTTACCCCTTCCTCCCGGAAAGCAAGCTCTTTGGGTGGAGGAAGAAAGTCTTGAATGACCTTGGCCTCAATGGCTTCATTGGTATATTTGATTTTCGCGCTCATAAATTGCCTTGCCCTTTCGCCAGTAGCCGGCGCCAAATATGCGAATTACCCCGCCGCGATAGGTAAAACGAACGGTGAGAATGCCGCCCTCGACTTCACCGAAACAAAAATAACGTTTTTCAGTTGCACTATGACTGAGGTCTTCGGCGATGATACGACAGGGATCAGTGAAGGCATACTGTGCCAGAGAAAACGGTATTGCATGTTTTTCCTGATTTTCAGCGTCCTTGTTTGTGTCCCATTCAAACCGAATTTTCTTCATAAGATGAGCTTATTATAATGGCGCGTAAATAGCCATAGAAAAGTATGGCTATTTGTAAGTTGGCAGTTGGCGTGCTACTGGACTATCCGGATCGGAAGGTTTACTACTTCAACTCCATCGCCAATGTTTCTGTGAAAGGGATAAATGCCACCTATGCCCAGGTAGTGACCGGTATTATTGCCGCCCTGTTAACGCTGATGCACGATAAGTTGGAGAAGGGCGTCCATTTTGTGGAAGACCTGAACGATTCGTACCATGAAAGCTATGTCTTCGACTCTTCGCTCCTCGTTTTCGTCGAAAATCCCCCCATTATAAACACTCCCAAAGAATTGCCTCAACAATCTCCGGGGAATACCCATTGAGCCGCCACAGCCTTGCCTGCGCTTTGGTGTTGGCGGCAAGGGCCGGGATATCCGTTTGCGAGAGATTCAGCTCGGTAAGCGAGGTGGGGGCGGCTATTTTTTGCAGCCACTGGCGGAAGAGTTTGATCCCTTCCTGAGCCATGTGCCGATGCTCCGTTTCGCGCAGCCCGAAAACCTGCGCGGCAAAAAGGGCCAGGCGGGCCGGGTTTTTTCTGGCGGTAAAGGTCATGGCGCCGGGCAGGATTGCTGCGAGTCCGGCGCCATGGGGGATATTGTGCAGGGCGCTGAGGGAGTGTTCGATCAGGTGAAAGGGAAAGCCAACCCGGCCCAGCCCGGCTGTGCTGAGGCCGTTTAAGGCCAGGGCGCTTGCCCAGATGAGCTCGGCGCGGCTTTGGTAATCCAGGGGGTTGGCCAGGGTGGCCTCACCTGCGGCCAACAGTGTTTTCATCAGTCCGGCACTGAAATGATCCTGCCCTGGGGAAAAGGATTCCTCCCGAAACAGATAAAATTCCAGCAGATGGCTGAAGGCGTCAACTGCCCCCCAAGCGGTGGTGGACGGCGGCACGCTGAAGGTTACGCTCGGGTCCAGGATGGCGATTTGGGGGAAAAGATGCCGGTTGCCGATGCCGATCTTCTGCCGGGTTGCCTCATTGGTGAGTACCATGCCGTTGTTGGTTTCAGAGCCAGACCCGGCAACGGTGGGCACGGCGATAACCGGCAGGGCAGCCTTGATGCTTTTTTTTCCCTTGAAAAAACCCCAGACATCGTGACCGGCCAGGGCTCCTGCCGCTATGGCCTTGGCGCTGTCAATGACGCTGCCGCCTCCCACTGCGACAACAACCCCGATCCCATTTTTTTGCGCCAGGGCAACGCCCTGTTGGACATGGCTTAAAATTGGGTTCGGCTGCACTCCCTCATGCTCGACAACTTCAATCCCGGCCTGCTG
>MGTC01000090.1:0-9487 GCA_001799255.1 Deltaproteobacteria bacterium RIFOXYD12_FULL_55_16 | reverse complement strand
GAAACCAGCAGGGCCTTGTTGCCAAGAGCCGCAGCCTGCCCGCCTGTCTGGGCAAGGATGCCCTGGCCGAAGATGATTCTGGTCGGATGGTGAAAAACAAAGTCACGCATGGCCTCAGCCCAAAGGGTGGTCGGTAACCGCGTTAGTCAGGCGGACAAAATCCTCGATGGTCAGCCGTTCCGCCCTGGTTTCCGGGTTGATCCCAGCCTGGGTAAGCAGGCTGGCCAGCTGCTCCCGGGACAGGCCGTTGATCATGCCGGCGCCCAGGGAGTTGCGCAGGGTCTTGCGTCGCTGGCCAAAGGCGGCATTGACGAGGCGCCGGAGCAGTTTCCGGTCATGGGGAGGAAGCTGCGCCACCCTTGGGGGAACGGGGCGGAAGGTGATCCGCACCACCACGGAATCAATCTTGGGCCGGGGATGAAACTGCTCGGGGCCGACCTGCATGATGATTTTTACTGAGGCGCAGTCGGCGAGCAGGACGGAGAGTACCCCGTACTCCTTGCTGCCGACCTGGGCGGTAAGGCGCTGCCCCACCTCTTTTTGCAGCATGAGTACGGCAAAATCCATGGCTTCGCGGTTCTCAATGAGCTTGAAAAGAAGCAGGTTGGAGATGGAGTAGGGGAGGTTGGCCAGGATTTTCAGCGGGCCCTTGGTCTGGGCCGCAAGTTCGCCAAAATCGGCCTTGAGCAGATCCTGGTGGAGGAGGGCGACATTGGCGGGGAGATCCTGATGCTCCTGGTGGTAGCTAACGAGGCCAGCATCAAGCTCCAGGCCAATTACCTGCCTGACTCGTTCGGCCAGGGGCAGGGTCAGAGAGCCAAGGCCCACTCCGAGTTCCACCACAGAGTCGTCCGGGCCGACACCGGAGAGCTCGACAATGCGTTCCGCAGTCTGCCGGTGAACCAGGAAATTCTGCCCCAGTTTTTTACTGGGGGCCAGCTGACGCTCGCTCAAGATTTTTTTAATGGGGAGGTTGTTACTCATGGGTTCTCATTTGAGGATGTGCTTTTCCCTTCTTTTTGCACGAATGGTGTGGAAAAACTTAAAGGTGAGAATATATCCGGCGCAGGTAAAGGGGATTGCCAGCAGGACTCCACCGAGAAGCATGACCGCCGCCGCCTCAAGGCCCATCTGTCCAAGGAGGGCAAGACTTTGTTTAAGGCTCGCCCCGGAGGCAAATAGACCCAGCAGGGACTGGATCCGCTCCCAGGAAAGATGGCCGGGCAGCAGCCAGTTGCCCAGGCGCCAGGAAAAATAATATTGCGGCAGCCAGGTGAGGGGATTGCTGACTACGGTGGCCGCGATCAGGGCGGCCAGGATGTTTCCCCGCAGGGGCCAGGCAAGGATGATGATAAGCAGGCCGTGCAGGGGGATGGTCGGGGTAATGCCGATAAAGAGACCAATGGCCACCCCCAGGGCCAGGGAATGCGGGTCTCCCTGCAAGCGGAGAAATTTCAGGTAATAGTATTTTGCGGCGCGCTTTGGCTTCATGCTTTGTAAACAGACCCAGGATGCAGAACAGGCGAACGGGAATAGGCATCGGTCTCCAGCGAGGTCGTGGCTTTTGCGGCAAAATGATAAAAGCCTGCCAGGGCGATCATGGCGGCATTATCGGTGCACAGTTCCAGGGAGGGCATGAAAATCCTGAGGCCCCGTTCGGCGCCAAGTTTTTGGAGAGTGCGGCGTAATCTGGGATTGGCCGCCACGCCTCCAGCCAGGGCAACGGTTTTGATGTGGTGTCTCTGCGCGGCCTTGAGTACCTTTTCGCAAAGCACCTCCACCACGGCTTCCTGAAAAGAAGCGCAGATATCGCAGATATTGACCGGTTCATTTTTCTCTTGGCGTTGGTGGAGATAGTTGGCCACCGCAGTTTTCAGGCCACTGAAGCTGAAATCGAGACTGTCCGGGGCAAGCCAGGCGCGGGGGAAGGGAATGGCCGCAGGGTTTCCTGTCTCGGCCAGACGGCTGATCACCGGCCCGCCTGGATATTCAAGCCCCAGCATCTTGCCCACCTTGTCAAAGGCCTCCCCTGCCGCATCATCACGGGTTCGGCCCAGGAGTTGGCTGGTGGTGTGGTCATGAACCAGAAAGATGCTGGAATGTCCCCCGGAAGCAACCAGGGCGATATAGGGGAATGGGGGCTGCTCCTTTTCCAGAAAAGGGGAGAGAAGATGGCCGACAATATGGTCAACCCCCACATAGGGGAGGCCCTTCACCGCCGAAATGGCCTTGGCAAAGGAAAGGCCGACGAGTAGCGAACCGACCAGCCCAGGGCCCTGGGTGACGGCCAGGCCGTCGAGATCGTCCAGGGTTACGCCTGCCTGGGTAAGAGCCGCCGCCACCACCGGATAGATGTTTTCCAGATGCTTCCGGGAGGCTAGTTCGGGAACCACGCCGCCGTATGGGCTGTGCACCGCCACCTGGGAGTTGATGACATTGCTGAGCAGGGTGTGGCCATCGCGGAGAACAGCAGCGGCTGTTTCGTCGCAGGAGCTTTCAAGGCCGAGGATGAGCATGCACTGGTTTTCCGGTGGATTTTAAGGGTCGGTTACGAAAAATGACAATTGACGAATGCTTTCAGGCATCGTATCTTTACGCCCTTCACTATGTAGCAGGAAAGATAGAAAAAATCAAAGATAGATGCAGGCGGCGCAGACTATTTCATCCAGACATCAGAGGGCAGGGCGTTTGACCAGGAGGTTTTTTTGACAAGCAAGACAACAATTCACGAAAGACAAGCAGGAAAGCAGGCGGCAGACGGGGATTTGTCCGAACCGGGGCTTGCCGGTCAAGCTTCGGGAGAGCGCTTGACGGACATGTTTGCCCGGCAGATCAGCTATCTGCGGATCTCCCTCACCGACCATTGCAACCTGCGCTGTCAGTACTGCACCCCGCAGGAAGGGCGGATCAAGCTGGCCAACGAGGAGCTGTTGCGCTACGAGGAGATTCTTCGGGTGGTGCGGCTTGCTGTTTCGCTTGGCATTGAAAAGGTGCGGCTGACCGGCGGCGAACCCCTGGTGCGGCGGGAGGTGCTCTCCTTTATCCAGGAGTTGGCGCAAATCCCCGGGCTTAACGATATCCGTCTTACCACTAACGGCGTCTTGCTGGCCGATCATGCCGAGGCCCTGAAAAAAGCAGGGATCAGCAAGCTGAATATCAGCCTTGACACCCTGATTCCGGAGCGTTTTCGGCAGATCACCGGGGTTGACGCCTTTGCCAGGGTCTGGGCCGGAATCAGTAAGGCCAGGGAACTTGGCTTTTCTCCGCTCAAACTGAACGTCGTTGCCCTGAAAGGGATAAACGATGATGAATTCATCGACTTTGCCAGGCTGACCCTTGCGGAGCCACTCCAGATTCGTTTTATCGAATTCATGCCCATTGGCGCTTCGGCCCTCTGTGACAAAGGGAGATACATCAGCTCCCAGGGGATTATGGATCTGCTTAAGCCTTTGGGGCCGCTTGAACCGGTATCGGCGAAGCGCATGGACGGGCCGGCCCGTATTTACCGGCTGGCCGGGGCGGTTGGCAGTCTTGGTTTCATCAGCCCCATCAGTCATCATTTTTGCGATCGCTGTAACCGCTTGCGGCTCACTTCAGAAGGCCGGCTGCGTTCCTGCCTGTTATCCGATCAGGAAATCGATCTCAGGGAGAGCCTGCGCAGCGGGGCAAGCGATGAAGAGATCAGGGCGCTGATTATCGCGGCTATCCTGAACAAGCCGAAGGGGCACACCATTGCGATGGATGGCACAGGAGATTGCCACGGGCAGATGTCGCGGATAGGGGGATGAAAAAGAGTGCTGAGGGCGGAGTGCTGAGGGCTGAGTGCTGAGTGTAGAGTGCTGAGGGCGGAGGACAATTCCGGGGACAGTTTATTAAACCAAGATTTGACTTTGTTTCAGGATTTACTGTTCATCTGTGAAATTTTTCAACATAATGCCAGCCTATTAATTTCCCGGCGTTATCCGGAGAGCACCATAAAGTTTTATGCTTCCCCGGGCGTCAGAATTTTTTCAGACTTTGCCTGTCTTACTCCTCCACCCTGGGATAAGACCCCAGCCATTCGAAATACGAGCAGATTTCTTTCAGCTTTTCACAACCATCCCGGACAATCTCATCTTCCAGATGGCCAAGCATGTCGATGAAGAAAAGATAGCGGCCTGGTTCGTCCTTGACCGGACGGGATTCGATCCGGGTCAGGTTGATGGCGCGCTGGGCCAGGATGCTCAAGGCGTCGCTTAAGGCACCGGGCCGGTCCAGAAGGCTGACCAGCAGAGAGGTCTTGTCCTTGCCGCTTCTGGAGGGTGATTCCTTGCCGATGAGCAGGAAGCGGGTGGTGTTGCCCCGGTAATCCTCGATGCCCTTGACTACGGTCTGCAAGTGGTAAGTGCTGATGGCCAGCGAGCTGGCAATGGCGGCCACGGCAGGGTCTTCCGCCGCCATTTTCGCGGCGACGCTGGTGCTGGAGACCTCCTGGATCGTGATGTTGGGGAGGTGTTTTTTCAGCCATTGCCGACACTGGGCAATGGGCTGCGGGTGGGAAACCACCAGCTTGATGTCCTCAATATTACCTGAGTTGTTGATCAGGTTATGGATAATGCCCAGATTCAATTCTCCACAGATCTTGACATTGTGCTTGATGAAGGAGTCCAAAGTCGAGGTGACCGCGCCTTCGATGGAGTTTTCCACCGGGACAATGCCGTATTGGGTTCTGCCCCGCTCGACCTCGTCAAAGATATCCTCAATGGTTTCCAGAGGGAGATACTTGGCGGCGTGTCCGAAGTATTTCACCCCGGCCAGATGGGAAAAAGTCGCTTCAGGGCCAAGGTAGGCGACCTCCACCTCTTTTTGCGAGAGGCGGCAGGTGGTGATGATTTCATGGAAGATGCTTAAGAGGGGCTGCTCTGGAAAGGCGCCGTTATTTTCCGCAAGCAGACGCTCGAAGATCTGTCGTTCCCGCAAGGGATCCCATTTAGCCTTGTTATTCTGGTTCTTAACCTCGCCGATCTTTCTGGCGCAGAGCAGGCGGTTTTTGAGCAGCTCCAGAAACTGGCTGTCTATGGCATCGATCTGTTGCCGGATATCGGCAAGGGTGAGTTCTTTTTTTGTTGTTTTCATCGTTAAATTGCTGAGTTTTGAGGGCTGTGTTTCTGTAACGTGTCTGGTTTATGCGCCCCATTTCCGGGCAAGTTTTTTTGAACACCTTGACTTTCTTAATCGTATCCAGTGAAAAATAAAAGAAAAAAGTGCGACCTGTCTGCCAGGTGCTGTTTCTTCAAGTAAAGTTGCCAGGAAAGGGGATTATCGGTTTTCTTCTCCTGGTGGATAATGTATAAACGTCGTATTGAGACATTTTTGGTTTGCGGTAAGGGCAGGCCTTATTGTCTCAGCCAGAGTGAGAAAAAACACGCAATTGTTTCCCGGGCCGGATCATGAAAGTAAAAAGCTGCATGCAAAAAGACCTGATCATCGTCAGTAGAGATACTTTGCTGCCTGAGGCCGGGGCCTTGATGAAAAAACATTCCATCCGTCATCTGCCGGTGGTGGAAGATGGGCATCTGGTAGGCTTTATAACGGAAAGCGATCTGCGGCAGTATTCTTTCCCCGCGCGGGAAAAGGATATCCGGGTGCATGAGGTGATGGTGCTTAACCCCATTACCGTCAATCTCAACGCCAGTATTGAAAAGGCTGCCCGCCTGATTCATGATTTCAAGATCGGCGGGTTGCCGGTTCTTGACAAGAAAAAACTGGTGGGGATCATTACCGCCATTGATTTGCTCTCGGCCTTTATCAACATGATGGGCCTGCTGCGGGATTCATCGCGGCTGGATGTGCTGGTTGGCAAGACCGGCGGGGTTGAGGGGGTCACCCGGATCATTAAAGAGCATGGCTGCGAGATCATCAGCGTAGCCACGGAAAGCCATTCTTCCCGGCGGAAATTGTACTGTTTCAGGCTGGAGAAAGGGGAGCTGGACAAGGCGATCGAGGCCCTTGAAGAGGCAGGGCATAAGGTTGTCGCGGTGGTGGATTAAGATGAACGATTGTTCGATTGCGGCAGGCAGCAGGGTGGAACTATGATCGCCAAAGAAGAGGCAAGGGCCGCTTTTCTGGAGGCGCCGATGGGAGAAGCTGCCGGTAAATCTGCGGAACTGGTGCGGCGTCTTGAGAGATATCGGGAGGCCAAAAGGATCTTTGTCGGCCCGACCGCAAGATTGCAGCAGATCAGGATCAACGCCTTAAACGATGGCAAGGAACTGTTGGTGCCTGCCCCCGGGCTGAAAGAGGGGTTCTATCTGTTGGCGCCTTATGAGATCCCCTTCAAGCATTTGAGCTATGCTGTTGGCTATAAGGGCCTGGCCCAATATGGCCGCCGGGTTGCGGTGGAAGAGCTTTGCCGGCAGCCGGTTGGTTTGTTGGTCACCGATTGTCTGGCCGTGGATCCGGCTGGATATTTTGTCGGGGAGGGCAAAGGTTTTTTTGACCTGGCTGTCGCTCTCCTCGCGGAGCTGCATGGGCTTACCCCGGAAGCGGAGGCCTACGGCCTGGGAGAGCAGGAGCAGATTCTTGCCCAGGAGATCGAACGCGCCGCCTGGGATATTCGTCTCAACGGTTTCATCACCCCGGAGGGTATTGCCCTGCGTAATCCCGGCGGCCATGCTGACCGGAGGATTTTCTGGGATCTGCTGGCGCCGAGAATGATCCGCAAGATTACCCCACTGTGGAAACTGAGCATGCAAATCAAGGATGCCCTGAGTGCGGCCACGGAGAAGGCAGGCTTGCCTGCCGCTTTATCTTAAATAGCACGAGCCTCTTGCCAGAGGCGTAAACGAAACGGGTTTGGGTGTGGGATGGATGATTTTCAGAAACAGGGTCTTACGGAACATCTGCGCGAGTTGCGCCGGTGTCTGGTTTATTCAGTCCTCGCTACGGTGGCCGGATTCTCTGTGGCCTATTCTTACAGCATGGAGCTTGGCCAGTTGCTTTTTACGCCCCTGTACAAGGCCATGCCAGCAGGCGCAAGCCTGATTTTCACCTCATATCAGGAAGGGTTTTTTTTTATCTGAAGCTTTCCCTGGTTGCAGGGGTTCTTCTGGCCAGTCCGGTTATTTTTTACCAGATGTGGCGCTTTGTCGCCCCTGGCCTGTATCAGCATGAAAAACGGGTGATGCTGCCTTTCACCCTGTTGTCCTCGCTGTTCTTTTTTGGCGGGGCCGCCTTTTGTTATTTTGTGGTTTTCCCTCCGGCTTTCAAATTCCTGCTTGGCTATTCCAATGATTTTTTAAGCCCCATGCCCACGGTAAAGGAGTATTTTTCCCTGTGCCTGCGCTTGCTTATTGCCTTTGGCGTTATCTTTGAACTCCCTGTCTTCATGGTGCTGCTGGCCAAAATGGGTATAGTGAATGCGGCCTTTTTAAGTCGGCATCGCAAGTATGCCATCCTGCTGGCCTTTGTCATTGCCGCCATTCTCACCCCCACTCCAGACATAATCAATCAGTGCCTCATGGCTGTCCCCCTGATTGTCCTCTATGAGGTGAGTATCGTGGCGGTCTGGCTGCTGGGAAGAAAGAGGCTGGCCGGGTTTCAGGAGGAGGAAGGGGGGGGGATGCCATAAAAAGCAGGGGAGTCTGTACGACCAGCGGGAGAGGAAGGCGGATTGTCGGGTCGCCTTTAATCCGTGCAGATCTTTGAGGACAGCGGGGTCAGGCCAGAAGGTTGATCATCCTTCCTATTGCCTGGGGTTGCCGCGCTTGGCTGTTTTTCTGCGCTTCCGCCTGGGCCGAGCGTGCTTGTTCCGCTGCGCGTTGTTCCTCTGTTTGCGCTGCCAGCAGGTTGTTTTGAGATTCCAGGACTGCATCCCGGGCTGTCGCGGTATTTTGTTGGGCCTTTTGCTGCTCTTCCTGAGTCTGCCGCACTTTTTGGGCGCTGTCTGTCCTGGAAAAGTTCGTGGTGAACAGGCTGACTGGCGACACTTGAATCGATAAGCTTATTTCAGATCCCATGATATCACTCCTTTTCGTATGGAGAAGACGGAGAATTCATGCTGGTCTTTGTGCCCCGTCCTTCAGCGGGATGACAACCTTTGCAAGTAACTTAGTATATATTTTTCATGCGCGGAATGCAATTATTCTGCCGGGGTCTCCAGCTATCACCTTCAGCTGGTTGACTCAGTGGCAGCAGCAGGCGCGGTCTTGTCCTTCTGCGCCGGGAAAAGGGTTGGTTGATCCTCCGGCTCTGCGGCAAGTTCTTTTTCGGAGGAGAGTTCAGCGATCCGGCGCACCGTACGGTCGGACACCCTTTTGCCAAGTGCGGCGGCTCCCTTGACCAGAACCTCGCTGAAGCTGCAATCCACGTAATTATGGCGGGCCCGTTTGGACGGGGCGAGATGCACCCGCAACCTGCCCCCATCTCCAGTGCTCAAAAAGAGGATGGCAGAATTCTTGTGCTCCGGGAAGAGATGGTATTCTTTTTCCAGGATGAATTTTGGGCTCTGGAAACGTTTTACATAGCAAACATTCTGGCTGCCTTCACGATAGAGGATATTGAAAACCAGCTTTTCCTCGACCTTGCCGAGCCAGAGCACATCATGGCCGACAAAGAGTTTATCGGTAATGTTGATGACCTTGTACATGCCGTTGCGGAAGATAAGCAAGAGCTTGTCGTATTCGGAACAGGCAAAGGACTCCTCGGGTTTGGCCTTGACCTGATGGCCCAAAAAGCCGGTTTCCCGGTCATAACCCATGCTCAGGTTGGAAAGCGCCACCTTGCGCACCTCTACTTCGCTGAAGGTGGAAATCTCGGTGCGGCGCGGGTAGAGGTGGCCATAACGGTTCAGGAGATCGTCCAGATAATTGATGGTGTAAACGACCATGTCCTTCAGATGGTTCTCCACCGCCTTGATGTTGTCCCGCACCTCCTTGATGTCTTTTTTCTTCTTGTCCAGGTCGTAGCGGGAGATGCGCTTGATCCGGATCTCCAGCAGCCGCTCGATATCCTCAGTGGTCACCTTCCGGACCAGCTTGTCCCGGTACGGCAGCAGGGCCTCAGCAATGGTATCGACCACCGCCTTGTAGGTTTTGCACTCCTCGATCTCTTTGTAGAGCCGCTCTTCGATAAAGATCTGTTCCAGCAGGTGGGCGTGGAGCTTTTCCTTGAGCCGGCCATGTTCGATGGTCAGTTCCCTTTTAAGGTCGAGGATCAGCTTCTCGGTATTCTGGCGCAGCACCTCGCTTACCGTGAGCACCGCCGGGTTGTTGTTCACGATCACGGTCAGGTTGGGGCTGATCGGCATCTCGCAGTCGGTAAAGGCGTAGAGGGCCTTGATGGTGTCCGCTGCGTAGATGCCGCGCACCAGCTTGATCTCGATCTCCACCTCCTCGGCGGTGTAGTCGTTGATGCTTAAGATCTTGAGCTTGTTGGCCCGGGCCGCCTTTTCCACGCTCTCGATCAGCGACTGGGTGGTGGTGCCGTAGGGAATATCCTTGATGGTGAT
>MGTC01000089.1 GCA_001799255.1 Deltaproteobacteria bacterium RIFOXYD12_FULL_55_16 | reverse complement strand
TCCTCGCAGCAGGCCGCCTCAGTCAAGGAGACGTCGTCCTCCATGGAGGAAATGAACGCCATGATCAAACAGGACGCGGACAACGCTGCCAGGGCGGACAAGTTCATGCGGGAGGCGGCCTCTGTACTGGAAAGAGCTGATGATTCCATGAAGAAATTGAACGTCTCCATGGGCGAGATCAACGCCGCCGGCCTGGAAACCCAGGACATCGTCAAAACCATCAATGGCATCGCCTTTCAGACCAACCTGCTGGCCTTGAACGCGGCCGTAGAGGCAGCGCGGGCTGGCGAGGCCGGGGCGGGCTTTGCCGTGGTGGCGGACGAGGTACGCAGCCTGGCCAGACGCGCGGCCGAAGCGGCCGGGCACACCTCAGCTCTCATTGACGGGACAACCGCCAGGGTGGAAGCCGGCGCGGCACTCACCGGCGAGACCTGTGAATCATTCCATCTCGCGCACCAGGCCGTGGGGAAAATCGCAGCCCTGCTCAGCGAACTGGCCTCAGCCTCAAGGGAAGAGGCCAGCGCCGTGCAGCAGGTAAACGAGGCGATCAACAGGGTTGACTACACGGCCCAGCAAAACGCCGCCGCCGCTGAAGAAACAGCAGCCGCCGCCGACGAACTTGTCATGCAGAGCGAAAGCATTCTGACCAGCGTGGAGGAATTGCTCTCTCTGGTCGGCATCAGCAAAGAAATCGTCCAGAAAACCGGGGAATAATGAGACCGCATAATCAGGAAACAACGATGATAGAAAGACCAGACCATACCCAGGTAAAGGCTATCCTTCCGCCCCGTATGCTGCTGCCGCTCGGCATCATCGCGCTGGCCATCCCGCTGCTGGCCGGGAAAGGAGCCTTTTTTTTACCAATCAACTTACCGTCGTGGCTGCCGCTCTCTTTTGCGACCTTCCATGGAATAACCGAGATATTTTCGGTGCTGGTGGCCATTCTGGTGTTCTCCACCGGCTTTCACCTCCCGGAAGAGCGGCGGCCCATGGCCCAGATCATCCTGGCCGCCGCCTTTCTCGGGGTCGGCCTGCTTGATTTTTTCCATCTGATGTCCTATCCCGGCATGGCTGATTTCCTAACCCCCAACACCCCCCACAAGACCCTCATTTTCTGGCTGGCCGCCCGCCTGCTGGCCGGAGGGGCCATGGTCGCCTATGTGCTGCTGCCGACCAGCCCACTCCCCTCAGGGAGGCTGGTGCGTCCGCTCATTCTCGCCGCGGTCCTCGCTTATACTTTTTCCTGGGGATATGTGGGTATCTGGAAGCCAGAGTGGCTGCCCCTCACCTATAACTATACCCAAGGGCTTACCAGCTTCAAGATCGCTGCCGAATGGTTGATCATCTTCCTGCTTCTGGCCGCCCTGACCGCGCTGCTGGCCCAAAAAAACAAACCCGGCACTGCCCTGGCGAACAGGGAAATCCTCATCGCGGCCCTGGTGCTGATGATCGGCAGCGAACTCTGTTTCACCCTTTATCGCCACCTCACCGACACCGTAAATGCGCTGGGGCACATTTACAAGGTGCTGGCATTTCTGATGATCTACCGCGGCATCTTTCTGGAAAGCGTCCGCCTGCCGATCCTGCGTCTCGATATGACCCGCCGGGCTCTGGAGCAGGCCGGGAAAGAGTGGCAGTACACCTTCGACGCCATTAACGATCCGGTATTCATCCATGACAGCCACTACCGCGTCATCCGCTGCAATCAGGCCTATGCCGAAGCCGCCGGGTTGCCTGTGCCAAAAATCCTCGGCCAGCCATACTACGAGATCTTTCCCAAAACCAACCAGCCACTGGATGGCTGTCTGCAGGCGCTCAACCAGCAAAAGTCCCTTTCCGAGGTAATTTACGTTCCGGAGAATGAACGCTATTACAACAGCCACTTCATCCTGGTCGCCGACGAAAACAGCAAATACCGCCACTCGCTGCACGTGATGAACGACATCACCGATCTGAAGCGGCAGGAGGAAGAACTCCGCTATCATGCCACCCACGACTCCCTGACCGCCCTGCCCAACCGGACCATGTTCATTGACCGGCTGGACCAGGCCATGAGCCAGGCAAGACGCAGCAACAGAATCGTAGTGGTCATGTTTCTGGACCTCGACAACTTTAAGGCGGTCAACGACGGATTCGGCCATGCGCGAGGGGACGAACTGCTGGTGAAAATCGCCGGCCGACTTCGGGAAGCGTTGCGCCACGAAGACACCGTGTCCCGTCTCGGCGGTGACGAATTCGCGATTCTGCTGCCGGAGATTGCAACAATAGACAACGTCACCAGGGTGGTGGAAAAAGTCATTGGTACCTTTACTTCGCCGATTTTACTTGATAACGATCAGGAAATCTATACCGGGGCAAGTATAGGAATCGCCTGTTTCCCCAAGGATGGTATCGGCGTACAGAACCTGATACGCCATGCGGATCTGGCCATGTACCATGCCAAGGCGACCAACCGAGGCTCCTGGGCCTTTTTCAACGGCGGGCTCAACCGACACCTGCGCAGAAATCTGCGAGTTCACACCCGGCTCAAACACGCCCTGGCCGAGGGTGGACTCACCCTCCATTACCAACCCCAGGTGATCACGGGCACCGGCGCGCTGATCAGCGCCGAGGCCCTGTTGCGCTGGCGTGACGATGAACTCGGCCAGGTCTCTCCCGCAGATTTCATCCCCATCGCCGAGGCAACCGGGCTTATCCAGCGCATCGACGAATGGGTGCTGACCACGGCCTGCAGGCAGGTGGCGGACTGGCATCGGCAGGGCAGGTCTCTGCCGGTGGCGATCAATGTCTCGGCCATCCATTTTCGGCAAGCCGCCTTTGTAGACAAGCTGCAAGCCATCATGCACGCCACCGGCGCCCCGGCAAATCTGCTGACCATCGAGCTGACCGAAACAGCGGCCATGGCGGATCTGCCCCTTGCCATGCGTCACTTCCAGGCCATCTCCGATCTGGGGCTGCGCATCGCCCTTGATGACTTTGGCACCGGCCATTCATCCCTGGGCTACCTCAAAAGCCTGCCCGTCAACTATCTCAAGATCGACCGCAGCTTCATCATGAACATCGAAAGGGAACACGATCAAACCCTGGTTCAGACCATCATCGGCCTGGCCCACAGCATGGGTATAACCGTGGTGGCGGAAGGGGTTGAAACCGAGGCGCAGCGCGACTTTCTCAACCTGCATGGCTGTGATTTCTGCCAGGGCTGGTTGTTTGCCCGGGATCTGCCCGCCGGGGAGATGGAAAAGCGCCTGCCTCAATGATACACGCCAAGGAGAAGAGTAATGGATAAGTTCATGGAACGGTTCACCCTCAGAACCAGAATCGGGATCGGCGTAATCCTTGCCATGCTCGGCACCATGGCGGCGCTGGCGGCGCCTTTTCTGCTCGAGAACCGGGAACTGATCGAACGCGAAGAGCAGGAGCGGGCCGAGGCCCAGTACAACAACATGCTGACAAGTCTGCGGGGCAAAGCCGCAGCCGCGGCCGACATGGCCAGTCTCATCGCCCAGTCCGGCGAGGCGCAGACAGCCATGGAGAGCCATGACCGTGAACGTCTGAACTCTATGTATCAGTCCGCCTTTCAGCAATTAAAGCAGGCGCAGGGCTTCAAGCAGATCCACTTTCACGGCCCGGACAACACCACCATCTTCCGGGTGCATAATCCTGACCATTACGATGATGACGAGACCACTACCCGTCTCGATGTGGTCAAGACCAACCAGAGCAAAAAACCGGTGTTTGGTTTGTCCCTGGGCAAGACCGGAATAGGGATCCGGGGGATCGTCCCGGTATTCAGGCAGGAGCGGCACCTTGGCGCGGTGGAGGTCGGCCGTGATTTTGATATCAATATCGTTAATGGCTTCAAGGAAAATTACGGAGTTGACAGTATTTTTCACCTGCAGGACGGAACAGGATTCAAGACCTACAGCGGCACCACCAATACAACGCTGACCGCAAAAGAACTCAGCATAGTGATCGTCGGCAAGCCGCTGCTCCGACGGATCGCCGACCAAGGCGGCCATTCGCTTCTTTACGCCCGGGCGATCTCCGACAGCCTGGGCAAGCCCATCGGAGTAATCGAACTTAAAATGAGCAATGAAAAGAACATGGCCGCCCTGCGTCGCATGTATCTGGCCGTGGCAGTGGCTGTGGCGCTGGCCGCCTCCTTTGTCGGCGTGCTTCTGATAATTCTCGCCCGCAAGGTCGTTCGCCCTTTTAACACCGTCGTCAACGGGGTATATGACGGGGCGCAACAGGTAGCTTCCGCTTCCGGCCAGGTGGCGACCGGCGGCCAGGAGCTGGCTGAAGGAGCGACGGAGCAGGCAGCCTCTCTGGAGGAGATATCAGCCTCCTTGGACGTGATTGCCTCCATGACCAAACATAATGCGGATAATGCCAAGGTCGCCGATAATATGATGCGGCAGACCGGGACGAAAATCAGGCAGGCCAACGATACAATCTCCAAACTGACCATTTCCATGCAGGCGATTACCGCAGCCGGCAAGGAAACAACCAAGGTCATCAAGACCATTGACGCGATCGCCTTCCAGACCAATCTCCTGGCCTTGAACGCGGCGGTGGAGGCGGCCAGGGCCGGAGAAGCCGGCGCTGGCTTCGCAGTGGTGGCGGACGAGGTGCGAAACCTGGCAATGCGGGCGGCCGAGGCGGCCAGGGACACCGCCAAGTTGATTGAGGGCACGGTAAGACAGATGGATGAGGGGACAGAGCTGGTTAACCGCACCAACAACGCCTTTGCCGAAGTGGCGTTAAGCACGGCCAAAGTTGTCACCCTGGTTGTGGAAATAGCCACTGCCTCCGGCGAACAGGCCCAGGAAATCGGCCATTTGAACAAGGCCATGGGCGAGATGGACGAGGTGGTACAGCACACCGCCGCCAATGCCGAGGAATCAGCGGCCGCGGCCGAGGAATTGAGCGCCATGGCCGCTCAGATGGATGAATACGGCCGCGAGCTGGTCGCCTTGATCAACGGGCGCGCAAAAACTAAAGCCAACAGGCCAATCCTCAAGCGACAAGCAGCGCGACCATCCACCCAAAGATCTCTTCTCGTACTGAAAGACACCTTTTGAGGAGCAGCGAATCTTGGCACTCCGCGTAACCGGGAGCCATGTTGTCTCCCAACTATTGACTTCCTAATTCTCAACTGGTAGCCTGCCAATCATGACAAAAGGAGTAAGGGCACGGCATGCCGTGCCCTTACTCGCCGATGTTACACTGGCTTTTCAAACATCCCTTTGGGTGCTATGTTCCGCTACCCTTGCCTAAGACCTATAGTCCGCGTTGATCTTCACATAATCCAGGGAGAAATCGCAGGTATAGATCTCCTTGTATCCCTCACCGGCATGCAGGTCGATGGTGACCACGAACTCCGGTTTTTTCAGCACCGCGGTGGCCCGGGCCTCCACCTCGGCGCTCTGGCCCAGGCCATTTTTTACCATGAGCACCTCGTCAAAGGCGATATCCACCTGGTGCTGGTCAAACTGGGCCCCGGAGCGGCCCAGGGCGGCGATGATCCTGCCCCAGTTGGCATCCTCGCCAAAGAAGGCGGTCTTGACCAGATTGGAGTTGGCCACGGCCCTGGCCGCCTGATCGGCCTGGGCCTCCGAGGCCGCGCCCTGCACCCTGATGGTCACCAGCTTGGTCGCGCCCTCGCCGTCTTTGACGATCATCAGGGCCAGTTCCTGGCAGAGATCCTCCAGGGCGGCGGCAAAGGCTGAGAGCGCTTCGGGCCGGTCCTCGGTAAGGGGCAGGTGTTCCGCCAGGCCGTTGGCCAGCACCAGCACCGTGTCGTTGGTGCTGGTGTCGCCATCCACGGTTATGGCGTTAAAGGTTTTGATCACTACCTTTCTTAAGAGGCTCTGGAGAAGATCATGCCCGATTTTCGCATCGGTGAGGATAAAGGAAAGCATGGTGGCCATGTTGGGCATGATCATGCCCGCGCCCTTGGCCATGCCGAGAAGCTTGATCGGCTTGCCGTCGATAAGAACGGTGCGCGCCGCGATCTTGCGCACCGTGTCGGTGGTCATGATGGCTGAAGCCACCTCAGCCAGGCCATCGGCAGCAAGGGCCTGGGCCGCCCTGGGAATCCCCCGCTGAAAACAAGCGAGTTCCAGTTGCTGGCCGATGACCCCGGTAGAGCAGACCTGCACCAGCTCCGGGGCGATATTCAAGGCATCCGCCGCCATGGCCGTGGTCAGCCGGGCCAGGCGCATGCCTTCCTCGCCGGTGCAGGCGTTGGCGAGGCCGGAATTAACCAGAATGGCCTGGGCCCTGCCGGTTCGGCACCGCTCCATATCAAGAAGCACCGGCGCCGCCTTGACCAGACTGGTGGTAAACACCCCGGCCACTACGGCTGGCATGTCGCTCACTATCATGGCCAGATCGAGCCGATCCTTGCCCCTGATGCCGGAGTTTACCGCCGCCGCCCGAAAACCCTGGACTACAAAATCTTCCGTAGCCATCTCATTGTAACTAATCACGAAGGACGCCTCCGAAGAAAAAGTTCCGAGTTCCGAGTACTCGGAACTTTGCACTCAGCACTCAGCACTTTGCACTCAGCACTTTGCACTCAGCACTTTGCACTCAGCACTTTGCACTCAGTATTTCTTCTCGCCGCTTCTGCCGCAGCACCGTTTGTATTTCTGCCCGCTGCCACAGGGGCAGTCGGAGTTGCGTCCTATCTTGTCGCCCTCGCGGGAAAACGGCTTTTGTTCGTCATCCTCCTCACCGCCACGGCTCAGTTGCATGGGCTGCCGCTGCCGTCGCTGCTCGCGCTCCAGCTCGGCCACCTCCTCATCCCGCACCAGTTGCAGCCTGAACAGGGTGCTGACGGTCTGGGACTTCATGGTGCCGATCATCTCGCCAAACATGTTAAAGCCTTCCTTCTTGTACTCATCCAGCGGATTCTTCTGCCCATAGCCGCGCAGGCTGATGCCTTCCTTCAGGTGATCCATGTTGAGCAGGTGTTCTTTCCAGTGATGATCCACGATCTGCAGGAGGACAACCCTTTCCAGGTGGCGCATGTTCAAGGCGCCGATTTCCTCTTCCCGTTTGGCATAACGGTCTTGCAAGGCGGCGAGGATCAATGCGGCAAAGGCGGCGGAATTAAGCTCCTTTTTTTCCGCCTCGCTCCACTTTCCGGGAAACCCGAACAGGGCAAAGATCCTTTCGGAGGCTCCGGCCCAATCCCATTCTTCCGAGGCGACCCTTGTTTCGGCAAATTCCTGCGCCACCATCTCGGCCAGTTCCGGCAACATATCGGTCACCACCTCATGCACATCATCTGAGCCCAGCACCTCACGGCGCTGGCGGTAGATAACCTCGCGTTGCTTGTTCATTACATCGTCATACTCGAGCAGGTGCTTGCGGATATCAAAGTTATGCCCCTCCACCTTGCGCTGGGCGTTTTCGATGGCCCGGCTGATCATGGTGTGCTCGATAGGCTCATCCTCTTCCATGCCCAGCTTGTCCATGATGCCTGAGATGCGATCAGAGCCGAAGATCCGCAGGAGATCATCCTCTAGCGACAGGTAGAAGCGGGAGGAGCCAGGATCGCCCTGGCGACCGGAACGGCCGCGCAGCTGGTTGTCGATTCGGCGGCTCTCGTGGCGGCTGGTGCCCAGGATATGCAGCCCGCCCAGCTCGACCACGCCTTCGCCCAGCTTGATGTCGGTGCCCCGGCCCGCCATGTTGGTGGCGATGGTTACCTTGCCCTTCTGCCCGGCATCGGCGACAATCTCGGCCTCCATGGCATGCTGCTTGGCGTTGAGTACTGCGTGCGGCACCCCCACTTTTTTAAGCATGGCCGAGATTTTTTCGGAGACATCGATACTGATGGTGCCGACCAGCACGGGCTGACCTTTTTTGTACAGTTCCTGGATCTCCCGGATAATGGCGCGATCCTTGGCCTTGGCGTTTTTATAGATGACATCGGCATAATCCCGGCGGATCATGTTGTTGTGGGTAGGGATCACCACCACGTCGAGATTGTAGATCTTCTTGAATTCCGCCGCCTCGGTGTCTGCGGTGCCGGTCATGCCGCCGAGCTTGGCAAACATCCGGAAGTAGTTCTGAAAGGTGATCGAGGCCAGGGTCTGATTCTCCCGCTCCACCTTGACCCGCTCCTTGGCCTCCAGGGCCTGGTGCAGGCCATCGCTGAAACGGCGGCCCTGCATGGCCCGGCCCGTGAACTCGTCCACGATCACCACCTGGCCGTCGCGCACCAGATAATCCACGTCCAGCTTAAAGAGGACATTGGCCCTCAAGGCCTGGTTCAGATGATGCAGCCACTCAATATTTCTGGGATCGTAGAGATTCTCCACCCCAACGAGCTTCTCGCCCAGGGTTACTCCCTCCTCGGTAAGCGAGAGCGTGCGCGCCTTTTCATCCAGGGTATAATGCTCATCGACCTTGAAGTTGGGGATGATCCGATCCGCCCGCTCGTAGAGTTCGGTGGACATCTCCGCCGGCCCGGAGATAATCAGCGGGGTGCGGGCCTCATCGATCAGGATGGAATCCACCTCGTCGACAATAGCAAAGTTAAAATCACGCTGACAGAAATCCTTGAGGTCAAACTTCATATTGTCGCGCAGATAATCAAAGCCAAATTCGTTGTTCGTTCCGTAGGTAATGTCGCAGGCGTAGGCCTCCCGCCGGGCCGTATCATCCATGTCATGCAGGATGGAGCCCACGGAAAGTCCGAGAAAACGATAGAGTTTGCCCATCCATTCGGCATCGCGCCGGGCCAGGTAATCGTTGACCGTGACCACATGCACGCCGCAACCGGGGAGGGCATTGAGATATACTGCCAGGGTGGCGGCCAGGGTTTTTCCCTCGCCGGTTTTCATCTCGGCGATCTTGCCCTGATGAAGGATAATGCCGCCGATGAGCTGCACGTCGAAATGACGCATCTCCAGAGAACGCCAGGCAGCCTCCCGGCAGACGGCAAAGGCCTCGGGCAACAGGCTGTCCAGGGTTGCCCCGGCAGCGAGCCGCTCCCGAAAGAATGCGGTCTTTGCTGTGAGCGAGGCGTCATCGAGCTTTTTGATCTCTGGTTCGAGTCGATTGATTGCCGTCACCAGCGGTTGGATGCTTTTGAGAACCCGCTCGTTCTTGCTGCCAAAAATCCTTTTCAAAACAGAACTGACCATGTTTTCACTCCAGGAGGTCAACACCAACGATATGCCGCAAGGCAACCGCAGCGCGCTTAGCTTTTTTAGGAGCCGTTACGAAAGGGCCTTGTTTTTTTGACCAGTTCGTTATGGCTCTTATGCCATTTTGGCTATACCCCGTTTTCCCAAATCAGGGCTTCTTCGTTGCAATCCGGGAACTTCGGACATTGAATACAATCACTCCACACCTTGTGGGGGAGCTCGTTCTTGTCGATAGATCTGAATTTGAGCCGCTCAAAAAAAGCTGGCTGATAGGTCAGGGTAAAAACCCTGGTAATCCCGAAACAATCGGCCTCGGCCAGGCAGGCCTCAACCAGCTGCCGGCCAATCCCCTGGCCCTGGGCTTCTTCCACTATGGCCAGAGAACGGATCTCGGCCAGATTTTCCCAGCAGACATGCAGGGCGCAGATCCCGAGAATCTGCCCGGCGGGATAATCATCCCCCCCCTCCGTGACAAAGACCTTGAAATCCCGCAACTGGTCATAGAGAGAACTCAAGGAACGGCCCAGCAACAGGCCCTGGTTGGCAAAATTCTGCAACAGGGCATACATCACTTTTACATCGTCTATCCTGGCATCACGGATCATGAACAGTCTCACAATTTTTGTTGGCCCACCCAGCTGCCCGGAGCCGGTTCATTCTGCATCCCCCCTGCAAAGAAATCAGGGGGCCTGGAGCCGTGAGGCTGGCAACAGGGCGATGTAGACATTGACCTTTTCCTCTTTTTCCAGCTTGGCGGCGAGCTGATTGGCATCGGCCAGCTTGTCAAACTTGCCTACAAAGATCCGGATAGAGGGATCGTTCTTGTCCTCGGGCGGCACGGAAAAAGCATCATAGCCCCGGCTGCGCCATTGAGCCATCTCCTGTTGCGCCCGATCCTGGTCACGAACCGCAGCAACTTGCAGGACAAAGAAAGAAGGCTCGGTCGCCGCCCATTCCGCTTCGAAAGCAGGAGGCTCTTGCAGAGCCATATTTTTCTTTTCTCCAGAGGCCTCCTCTGGGTTGACCAAAGCTGTTTCCGGCTGCAAGGCCCCGGCAATCCTGGTCAAGGAAGAATTCCCCTCTTCCGAGGCAGGCTTGAGGATGGTCTGCCCGGCCCAGATGCCGATAATGAACATCCAGAAAAAGATGCAGCCGGTGACCAGGGTCAGGCTGAACATTCCCAGCAGGCCCAGCTCGAAGCGGATAATAAATCTGTCTTTCTCTTTTGGTGCGTTCATAAACGGATTATCCGCCGCCAGGCAACGCCAGGCAACGCCTCCTCAGGCTGAAACATTACAGGATATACCTTAGTGTCCATCCGGAAACGGCCCTTTCGCCCGATTGCTGCATTGCTCAGTCGCCGAAAAATGCTCACGTACCGCAGGTACGCTCTGCCTTTTCGTCTTCTTCGCGTCTTGCCCTCGAACGAAATTGCTTGTTTCCGGATGGACACTACCCCAGGCATCTCTACATGGATTCCGGCGCGCTTACCCCAATCAGGGCCAGACCATTTCGCAAAACCACCCTTAATCCCATGGCCAGCCAGAGACGGGCCCGGCTCAATTCCGCATCTTCGGAAACAATCCGGTGTTTATTGTAGTAACTGTGAAACTGTCCGGCAAGATCCTGAAGAAAAAAGACCAGCCGGTGTGGCGCCAGGTCAAGGGCCGCGCCCTCCACCAGGGCAGGAAAGGCGGCCATGGCCTTGAGCAGCTGGATCTCGTCCTCCAGAATAAGCCTGGCAAGCGGCGCCGCCGCCAAGTCCCCCGGGGCAAGGCCCTTGGCCTCGGCCTGCCTGCGAATACTGTGCAACCGGGCATGGGCGTACTGCACATAATAGACCGGGTTTTCCTGGCTGGTCTTGGTGGCCAGATCCAGATCAAATTCCAGCTGGCTGTCCGCCTTGCGCATCAGAAAAAAGAAGCGGGCCACATCCGGGCCGACCTCGTCGAGCAGTTCGTCCACCGTAACAAAATTGGCCTTGCGGGTGGACATCTTTACCTGCTGCCCATCGCGGAGCAGGGTGACAAACTGGTGCAAGACTACAGTCACCTTGGTCGGATCATAGCCCAGGGCCTTGACCCCGGCCAGGACATCCGGCACTGTGGCGATATGGTCGGAGCCGAAGATGTCGACCATCCAGTCAAAGCCGCGCCGAAATTTCTCCCGGTGATAGGCCATATCCGGCAGCCGGTAGGTCGGCTCGCCGCTGGACTTGATAATCACCCGATCCTGGGGCAGACCGAACTCGGTGCCCTTGAACCAGACCGCCCCATCCTGATCGTAGGCCAGCCCCTTTTCCCGCAGGGAGGCGACCACCTCATCAACCAGGCCGTTTTCATAGAGGGAATGCTCGTTGTAGTAGTTGTCAAAGACAATGCCCAGGCGGTGCAGGGTAGCGTTGATGTCGGCAAAAATAATCTGCTCGGCCTTGTTCTTGAACGGGGTGACCTCCGGCGCATCCTTGAGGGCATCGCCCTGCTCCTTGATGAGCTCCCCGGCGATATCCCGGATATACTGGCCCTGATAGCCGTCTTCCGGGAAGGTGAAGGGCAGGCCCAGCGCTTCCAGATAACGGGCCTGGGTGGATTCGCCCAGCACCCGCATCTGCCGCCCGGCATCGTTATAATAGTACTCCCTGGTTATCTGGTGACCGGTGGCGGCAAGCAGACTGGCGATGGCGTCCCCCAGCACCGCCTGCCGCCCATGCCCAACGCTCAAAGGGCCGGTGGGGTTGGCGCTGACAAACTCGACCAGCACCTTCTTGCCCTGCCCGATGCTGCTAAGGCCAAAGGCCGCATCCTGGGTGCAGACCTCGGGCAGCACAGACTGCCAGAGCGTCTGCTTGAGGTAAAAATTAACAAAGCCCGGCCCGGCGATCTCTACTCTGTCCAGCAAATCGGTATGGGGGCCAAGCAGCTCCAGCAGCTGGGCGGCAATGATTCTGGGATTCTTCTTATCTTTTCCGGCCACCACCATGGCCAGGTTCGTGGCCAGATCACCCTGGCCCGCGTGCTTGGGTTCGTCCAGGGAATAGGCGCCTGCCGCAGCGGCAGACCAGAATCCGGCCTCGACTCCCTGGTTGAAGCAGTGATCTATCAATGTTTTCAGGCGTGTTTTGATCATCGTATTTTTGTACAAGTAAAATGAAAAAATGCACCACGAAGGACATAGAGAACACGAAGAAAATCTTTACTATGCTTTAAACTTCGTGATCTTCGCGATCTTCGTGGTGAAAAATATCTTTGTAACTGTTCAGCGCAAACGGTCAACCTGTACCTGGCGGTTGCAGGAGCCGAAAAGACAGAGAATCTCATAGCTGATGGTCGCAGACCAGCGGGCGAGCTCCTCGGCCCTGATTTCCTCCGTACCCTGTCGGCCAAGCAGCACCGCTTCATCCCCGGCCCTGACCTCAGGGATCTCCGTCACATCGGCCATGCAGGCATTCATGCAGATCATGCCCCGGATTGGCGCCCGCTTCCCGGCCAGCAAGACCTCGGCCTTGTCGGCCAGCCGTCGCAGATAGCCGTCCGCGTAACCCACCGGCAGAACCGCCAGTCTGGAGGGCCGCCTGGTCACATACCGGTGCCCATAACTGATCCCCTGCCCCGCCGGAACCTCTTTTACCTGAAGCACCGTGGTGGCAAAACGCATAGCCGGTCGCAGATCCAGAGCAAAAGTCTGACCCAGCCAGTCGTTCGGATAACAGCCGTAGAGGGAGATACCCGGCCGCACCAGGTCGCAGCGCATCTCTGGGTAGCGCAACAGGGCGGCGGAATTGGCAATATGCCTTATCTGTTCTCCGTCGGCGTCTTGCGCCTGGAGCAAAAGTTCCTGAAACAGGGCATACTGCCCTTCGGTAGTGGCGTCGCCTTCCATATCGGCCTTGGGGAAATGGCTGGCGATTCCAGAGAGATAGAGGCTGGGAAACCGGCGCAAAGCGGCGATAAACGGCGCCAGCTCGTGGGGCATAAGGCCAAGACGCCCCATGCCGACATCAACCTTGATCTGTACCCCTTTCCGGCAATCGGCCTTGGCCGCCTGCGCGGCAAGAGCTTCCACTGCCTCCAGGGTATAAACCACGGGGGTGAGATCATGGGCCACCGCTTCCGCCGCCCCCTGTCGATCTACCCCAAGCATGACTACGATCTGTCCGGTTAGCCCGGCCTGGCGAAGCCGCACCCCTTCTTCGACCTCGGCTACGCCAAAGGCCGTGGCTCCTGCCTCAGCAAAGGCCTGGGCTGCCGGGACAAGGCCATGCCCATAGGCATCTGCCTTGACTACGGCCAGAATATCCACTTCTCGGCCGATCAGGTTGCGTACCTGCCGGAAATTATGGCGCAGGGCGTCACCATCAATCTCCACTCTATTCCAGGAAGGTGTTCTCATAGCCATTCAGCGCAGAGCCTTCCGCATCTTCCATTCCTGCCAGATAAGCCTGCTTGACCAAAGAAGAGACCAGCCGACCGCAACATATATAACACCAACCACCAGGGAAGGCACGGTGGAATTACGCAACAGGCGACCGACGAGCATCATGCAGACTACCAGGGCCCACATCCCCCAGGAGTATACCCCGCCAAGACACCCCCCATCCGGGCGCGCCATAATCCGGGCCATGTTTTTCCGGGCGGCCCGCTCGATAACCAGAAAGGCTTTCAGTGCGCCAAGCCCAAGGGCCAGAGCAAGAAATACTCCGGGAAAAGCCGTGGGCAGAAGGTAGCCCCGCATCATCAGGTACAGGCCGATGAAACTCCACATCAGGGCGGCAGCCAGGAGATTGGTGCTGGTGCTTGCCCCTGGTTTCAACCGCGCCAACCAGTTCATCTCTGTTTCCTCCGTGCCTGCCAATTTTCAACGGCCCCTAAATAAATAGGCCTATCCCCGAGTGCGGGAATAGGCCTGCATGCTGCAAAGAATAAAGCGCAACTTCTACATTACACCTCAGTGACGGTGATTGCGCCCTCAGGACAAACCTCGACACAGGTCTCACAGCCGAGACATTCGTCAGCATTAACCGCTTCGGCCTTGCCGTCAACCATCTCATACACCTGCGCGGGGCAAGCGTTTACGCACTCTGCATCACCGGCGCATTTGTCCTTGTCAATATCAATCTGCCACATAGTAGTACTCCTCCATATAAAGTTAAAAAAAGTTGATAAGCCGCAGAATATTGAGCCAATTGCTTCCACAAAGGAGACAAATTCCCTTTCCTCTAATGCACCGGTATTTTTTTGTCAATAAAAAAGAATCTCTGCCATAATCAGCGCAGAGGCAGGAAAAAAAGACAATTCAGGTTGACCGCTTCCCGTTGATCTTTTAGGATACCAAACGTTGTTTTTTTCAGGTGTTTCACCTGTATTATTCTCAACCTGTCTTCAAAAGGCCCTTGTATGAGCAGCAAACCGAAAATCAGGAAAAAGACCAGCCCCAGTCAGGAACTCAAGGCCCAGAAAAATGAAGAAGCCATGATTGCCGGGATTCTGGAAGGAAGCCCCGATGGGATCGGGGTCGCGGTTATCCGGCTGGAATGCGGCTGCCGGAAGATGGCGGCGGTTGACGGCAAGGGAGAGCCAGCCAGCAAGGTTATCATCTACCGGGATGAAGCCGAGAGCATCTGTGCGGCATGCAAGCAGGACAATGGCGCCTTTGCCAGGGTGTTAACCCAGTTTATCCACTGGCAGGAACCGCTGCCTGATGGCGCCACCCGAATGAAGATCGAGGCCAAGGTTCTTGGCAGCTACACCAGCCATTGATCGCTAACAACCTTGATGATCGTGTAACAACTGAAAAACGTAACGCCAAGACGCAGAGGCGCAAGGGCAATATATTGAAATAAAAGGTTAAAACTTTGCGCCTCTGCGTTAAAAAATGAGTTATTATGAGGCCATCAACCTTAGCGTCGCACGATACTCCCGCGCCCTGGCGACCAGGGCAGGCGCCCAGGCCGGGGTGCCCAGGGCGTGGATATGGGTGTACAGCGCCAGCACATTCTTGAACACCAGGCCATCCCTTTTTTCAGCAAACCCCACCCCCCGCTCCATCCGCAGGGCAAGCTGGGCCGCATCTCCGCCCCACTCTTCCACCCGGCTGTAACGAAATTCGTGGCCCTTGATCTCGCTGCCTTCCGGGTAATAAGGATTTTGCCCCTCGACCTTCAGCACGGTATAGCCATGGGCCTGAGGTCTTTCCCTTAAGCCGAAGCGCACCGGAAAAAGGCCGACCAGGGGAAAGACCTCGCCAGCCAGCGTCATGCTCTCGCCAAGATAGATCAGGCCGCCGCACTCCGCGTAGATGGGCAGCCCGGCTTCGGCGGCTCTTTTTAAGGAGGCCCGGAAGGTGATATTGGCGGAAAGCGCGCCAGCGCTGGTTTCCGGGAAACCGCCGCCGATATAAAGGCCGTCAAGCGCTGGCAGCTCCGTGGCGGTTAGGGCGTTGATCTCCACCAGCTTAGCGCCGCAGCGCGTCAGCGCCTCCAGATTTTCCGCATAGTAGAACTGAAAGGCTGCATCTTTAAGGATGCCGATGCGCACCGGCTTTTCTGTTTCCTTTAACTCCAGGGTCTGTACTTTCGACTCGCTGGCGCAGGGGGCCATCATCTTTTCTATCCCGGTAAGATCAAGATAGCGCGCAGCCTTTTCGGCCAGGGTCTGCACTGCCGCCTCGGCTCCCGCATGTTCCGGGCAGGGGGTTATCCCCAGATGCCGCTGGGGGAAGGCGTCTTCCTGGGAACGGGGCAGGGCGCCCAGGACAGGGATCCCGGTATACTGTGTCACCGCTTGCCGGACAAGGGCCTCGTGCCGAGCCGTGCCCACCCGGTTTAAAATCACCCCGCCGATTTTCACCTCCGGAGCAAACTTCTGGCAGCCCAGCACCAGCGCCGCCACGGTGCGGGTAGTCTTGGTGCAGTCAACCACCAGCAGCACCGACAAGCCCAGAGTCTTGGCAAGTTCAGCCGTGCTGAAGGAACCTTTGGCGTCAACCCCGTCATAAAGCCCCCGGTTGCCCTCGATGATGACCAGTTCCCGTCCGTATACCTGAGTGCGGAAAGAATGAGCAAGCGCTTCCGGGCTCATGAGATAGGCATCAAGATTGTAGCAGGGATACCCGGCCGCCATGGCCAACCAGCCTGCGTCAATATAGTCCGGCCCTTTTTTGAAGGCCGCGACCAGCCGCCCCTGCCCGGCAAAGGCCGCAGCCAGGCCCACCGCAACCACGCTTTTTCCTGAGCCGCCCCCCAGCCCGGCCACCACCAGGCCTTTTGCTGAATATTTCCGCTCTGCGGTCAAGCCCTTTTCTTCCGTAATCATCATTGCCTCACCTCCTGATCATTCCGCGCAGTACTATCCAGCTTGAAGCCGGAAAGTAAGAAAAGCCACCAAACCGTAACTGTTCAGCAGTGCCGCAGATGCGCGACAGAGGCCTGAGAGCTATACATATGGTATGCGAACAGGCCGATAACAAAGCAGATGCGGTGCTGCTGGATAGTTACTCCGCGCACAGAAAACCATCTGGAGCTTTCACTGTCAAGCGGTCTCGCCAGCCTGCCTGCGACAAAAGCCAGTACCGGCAAAGATTTTGTCACTATCCAGCTTAATGCCGGAATTGGATAAAAACCACGAACTGTAACTGTTCAGCAGTGCCGCAGATGTCAGGAAGAGGTCTGCGACGGGTGCTATTGCACATGAGCAGGCCGATGATGATCGGGTGCTGCTGGATAGTTACAAGATTTTGACGAAATTTTCACTATATGGTACCTTGCCCCACTTGCACCTCGACGCGGCCATGCTTACATATATCCCCACTTTGCCTGTCAGGTCTTTTTTTCTAAAACACCAACCATTTTGAAAAATGAGGATGCCCCTATGTCTGCCCAGCAGGAAGATCTGACCAAGATCATTGAAGAACTGGAACAAAAATGCCTTGCCCTCCCGGATAATATTGTGGCCCATCACCATCTGGCCCTGGTCTACCGCAAGGCGGGCAGAACCGCCGAGGCCATGCAGTCGCTAAAAAGATGCCTGGAAATCGACCCTCATGCCGTGGAGGCCCTCATCAATATCGGGGCCATGCATTTTGAACAGGGCGAACTGGACAAGGCCCTGGCCGCCAACCAGGCTGCGGTGCAGGTTAATCCGGCTCTGGCCCAGCCGCACAACAACATCGGCCTCATCTGGCAGCAGATGGGTGAAAGCGACAAGGCCATCGAGGCCTACACCCTGGCCACGATGAACGATCCGAAGATGCACATGGCTTGGATCAACCTGGCCTCGGCTCAGGTCATGGCCGGCAATTTCGCGCTGGCGGTCAAGGCCGCCAAAGAAGCGGTGCGGCTTGAGCCTGATATCCCCATGGCTCACAACAATCTCGCGGTTGCGCTTTATTACCACAAGGATTTTCAGGCGGCCAAAAAATCGCTGACCAAGGCGAAGGCTCTCGGCTATGCGGTTGACCCGCGCCTGGTCGAGGCCATCGAGAACGAGCTGTAATCATGGTAAAAAACGCGCAGATAAAGCTCCGACCCTGGTGCCCGTTCTGCGGTCAGGATGTGGGCCGCCCCCAGGAACCGGTACAGCGCAAGCTGGACGAATTTACCGTGGGCGAGTGCCAGTGCGGCGCGACCTATACCTGTGATCCCACCGGCTTCAATGTGGGGGCGGCCATGGTCGAGGCCATAGTTCATGCCTGTGACGACAACTGGGATCTGGCTTGGGAACTGCTTCCGGATGATGATTATCTGACAGGCCGGATTGACAATTACGACGAGCAAACCCATCAGGTCTTTGAAACCAAGAATGTCGATGGCCGCAAGGTGTCTGGGGTTCTCTATTTTGTCCGCCTCAACCGGGAGCTGGCCACCCTTGCCAACCGCCTGCAAACGGACAAAAATGCCAAGGACAACGCCCTGTGCCAGAATGATCCGGCCAGCGACCTCCCGGCCATGGAAGCGGCCCGTGATCCCAGGCGTAAAAAAAAGCGGGCCGACAAGGCCCAGATTACCCGGATGGTGGCGGAGCAGGACATCGCCGGTCTGGTGGATCTGGCTCTGGATGATCTCAAGACCCTGCGTTTCATCCAACGTCTGCTCTATGACCCGGACGAGGGAAAACGCTGGCAATGCGCCCATATTTTAGGTCAGGTCTGCCGCCGGCTCTCCACCCGGAAACCCGGAGCGGTGAGCGACCTGCTGCACCGGCTCTTCGAAGCCTGTTCCGATTCAGCCGCCGCCCACTGGGGGCTGCTGGAGTCCATCGGCTCAATCATCGCGGCGCGAGCCGACATCTACGGCGCCTTTGCCAGACACCTGCTCATGCATCGGGGGGTTCCCTCCACCAGGGTTCAGGTTCTGTGGGCCTTGGGCGCCCTGGCGGAAAAAAGGCCGGATCTTGTCCGCGCCACCCCGTTTTACAGCCTCTTTCCCTTTGTCAGCCACCCGGAGGCCATCACCCGGGGGCATGCGGTTCGTCTTTTTGGCCGGATTGCCGCCACCGAGGTGGAAAGCGAGATCGAAAAACTCACCGGCGATGAAGCCGAATTAACCATTTACGAGCAGGGGCAACCTGTGCGCACCACCGTGGCGGAACTGGCCAGGGAAGCGCTTGCCCGGCTGCACCAAACAAAAGAGCCCAAAAATGACTGAACAGCAAAAAGAGGAAGTGAAGGAAGAAAAAAGCCAGGCCCAGCTTGACTATGAGGCCGGTCAGGAATTTCTCAAAAATCTCGAACCGGCCCAGGCGGCCAATGCCTTTCACAACGCGCTCATCGCCTTTGAGCTGGAGGGCAATGAAAACGGCGTGGCCAATGCGGCGGACAAACTGGGAGATATCTGCGCGAAACGCGGTGATGTGGCCATGGCCCTGAGCCATTACGACCGGGTCTATGCCATCTGCCAGAAGCACACGGATCGTTTCAGCCTTTTTGCCATCGAAAAGAAAAAAGCCAGGCTCATGTACGATGCCAAGGACTACGATCAGGCCATTTGCCTGTATAACGAGGTTCTTGATGAATACGGCGCCCTGCGCAACCCCCAGGGCTCGGTGGACACGCTGGAGATTCTGGCGGAGATCTATCTGGCCAAGGGGGATCAGGGCAAGGCGGCGGATGCCTACCGGACAGCGGCGGCGATTCACCAGAGTTTCAAACACAGCCGCCATGCGGAAAAATTCCGGCAGAAAGCGGCGGAGATCGAGCAGGGCTGAACGGTTAGTTACGGCTCAAAAATGATGGACTTGTAACAACTATTTTTTTAACGCAGAGGCGCAAAGTCGCAAAGTTTTTATCCTTTTATTTCCGTATGTTGCCTTTGCGCCTTTGCGTTATGTTTTTCAGTTGTTACACGATCATCAAGAATCACCAAGGCGATGGGCCAGCGCCTGCCGCCTTTTTCTTTTCCTGCCAGCTGGACGGAAAGATCGTAGAGTGTCTGTTGCAGGGCGGCCAGGTTGACCGTGGGGTAAGCTTGCCCCGGCTCAAACCCGGAAAGGCCGCAGACATGGCCCTTGCCGTCAATTACCGTGGGAATCCCGTAAGTCCGGCAGTTTATCGGGCGCGCCTCATAGCAGAGGCAGAGCCCTTGTCCGTCAAGAAGCGGGCATCTGATTCTGGCCACAGCCGGATCAAGACCCGAAGCCCTGAACTGCTCCCAGGCCTGCCGGGCCTCTTGCGCCGCCTTTGCTATCTGTTTTTGCACCGAGGGGGCCAGTCGCTGAAAATGGGCCTGCAGATTGACCGCCTCCGCCCAGGACACATCAAAAACAGCCTGACAGCAATCCGCGCAGCCTTTTTTACAGGTGATCTCTTCGGGATGGGTCTGGCGCACGGAGTTGAAGGCCTGATCAATGGCGGCAAAAAGGGTGTCTAAATCATGGCGCATGGCCGCATCACCTTTCAAGTAACTTAACCACAGGGAGTTCCTGTCGGGGAGTGTTTTCGCGGGCTTGGCTGCGTCGTCCTGTCTATGGACGGGCGGGACAGCAGCCACCTCGGAGGCGGACAGGATGTCCGCCGAGAATGAGCGACAACACTCCCCGGCAGGGAACGGTTACTTGCCGACAAATCCCCGCCGCAAGCGGGGTGAGACGCTTATCAGCAAAAAAAAGGGGCCGACTCACCGAATCGGCCCCCGGGTGCAATCTTTCTTTTCCAGATCAGACGATCAGATTAACCCCACGGAAACGCTGTCCCGCCCGAGTCAGCTGCTCCGGCGCCTGTTCTGGCAGCGGCTCCCGTCTTTCCGAGGCCCGCACCGATTCTTCGGCGGCGCTCTTGTCTGCGGCTTGTCCCGCCTGGGTTAGAGCCCTGGAGGCCTCCAGGGCGGCGGCGGAGATTCTGGTCACGACATCAGGGGCGGCCTGACTGGTCTGGCCGGACTCCGACCTGTTGTTTTCCGCCCTCTTGGCGCCTTCCGTCCCGGCATAAGGGGGAATAGGCCGCTCTGACCTGACATTGGTTTGTACTGAAGTGGCGCTGGGATCTAAAAGCATTGTTCCACCTCCCTTGTGGGCAGACATCCGTCTTAGCTTGACCGCGTCGACAAACTGCCGACGGCATGACGCATGCTTATTTATAAGAATACTACTTCAGCAAAAACAAAGCAATCCCCTGGCAAAAAGATCTGGCTTGCCTCCGCGTTGTCTCCACCATGCTTTTTCCCAAGCATCCTCTTGAATAACCCGGTAAAATGATATACAAAAAGTAACTGCTCAGCAGCACCACATCTGCTTTGTCATCGGCCTGCTCATGTGCAATAGCACACTTCGCAGACCTCTTCCGCGCATATGCGGCACTGCTGAGCAGTTACTATAAAAACAACTTGAATACGATCCGTCCGCAACGCACAATCTACCCTGCGTTGCTCATTTTTTTGCAAGGAGAAGATCATGCCCGAAGTCCGCGTCCGCTTTCCCCCCAGCCCAACTGGCTATCTCCATATCGGCGGGGCCAGAACCGCCATCTACAACTGGCTCTTTGCCAAAAAGCACGGGGGCAAACTGGTGCTGCGCATCGAGGATACGGATGTGGAACGCTCCACCCAGGAATCCATCCAGGGAATTCTCGATGGTCTGCAATGGCTCGGGGTGACCTGGGATGAAGGCCCCTATTTCCAGTCGGAACACGCCCCCGAGCATGTCGCCGCCGCCCAAAAGCTGCTGGCCGAGGGCAAGGCCTACAAGTGTTTTTGCAGCAAGGAAGAGCTTGAGGCCAAGCGGGAAGCGGCTGCGGCAGCCAAGGGCGACTACCGCTACGACGGCGTCTGCCGCAGGCTTAGCCCCGAAGAGGTTCAAGCCAAAGAGGCCTTGGCTCTGCCCTATGTCATCCGCTTCAAGGTGCCGCAGGAACCGGGCCGGGTCGGCTTTGACGATCAGGTTTATGGCCGGGTTGAGCGCGCCTATGAAGATATCGAGGATTTCGTTATCGTCCGCTCCAGCGGCCTGCCCCTTTATCTGCTCTGTAACGTGGTGGACGATATCCGCGACCGCATCAGCCACGTCATCCGGGGCCAGGACGGCCTGAGCAACACCCCGCGCCAGATCCTGCTTTACCGGGCTCTCGGCGCGGAGCTGCCGATCTTTGCCCACATGCCCCTGACCCTGGATCTGAACAAGGCCAAGATCTCCAAGCGCAGCCACGGCGAAATCGTCTCGGTTCAGTTTTACCGGGAACAGGGCTTTCTTCCCTGGGCCCTGGCAAACTTTCTTGTTCTGCTCGGCTGGTCAACCCCGGATGACCGCGAAATCTTCACCCGGGAAGAACTCATCGAGGCCTTCAGCTTTGAGGGAATCACCCGCTCCAACTCCATCTTCAACTACCGCAAGGATGACCCGAAATTCTTCACCGATCCCAAGGCGATCAATATCAATGCCCATTATCTGCGCACCCTGCCCATCGAGGAGATCGGCGCCCTGGTCAAGGTGGAGCTGCAAAAAGAAGGGCTGTGGGATGAGGCTTACGATGGCGGGCAGCGGCAGTGGTTTCTGAAGACCCTGGAGATGAGCCGGGAACGCTTCCATACCCTGAAGGATTTTGCCTCTCTGGGCCGGGCCTGGTTCGCCGATGATTTTGCCATGGACGAGACCGCGCTTACCAAAAATGTGCTCAAACACCCGGAGCTTAAGGTTTGGCTGTCCAAATTGGCCGACCGTTTCGAGGCCCTGCCGGAACTGAGCCACGATGAGACGGAGCGGGTCTGCCGGGAATTTGCCGAAGAGCTTGGGGTAAAACCGGGGGTGCTGGTCAACGGCGCCAGGGCGGTGATCACCGGCCAGGTCAAAGGGCCAAGCATGTTCGAGGTCTTTGCCCAGATGGGTAAGGAGCGGGTGGTGAGCCGGTTGCGGGCGGCGGGAAGGTATTTCGAATAAAAATAGCCACGAAATCCACGAAAGAACACGAAAATAAAAAACTCTCCCCCTGCCTTGCAGGGAAAAGTTGGGAATATTTGTCCGTGCCTTATCTCTTTCGTGTCTTTTCGTGGATTTTGTGGCAAAAAACCATACGGGAAATAAGTATATGACCAGCGACGACCCCGCAGCCCCCTCTGACTTCATCCGCACCATCATCGCCGATGACCTGGCATGCGGCAAGCATCAGACCATTGTCACCCGCTTTCCGCCGGAGCCCAATGGTTATCTCCATATCGGCCATGCCAAGTCCATCTGCCTGAATTTTGGCATCGCCAAGGAAAACTTACGCGCCCGCTGCCATCTGCGTTTTGATGATACCAATCCCACCAAGGAAGAGCAGGAGTATGTCGAGTCGATCAAGGACAATGTCCGCTGGCTGGGCTTTGACTGGGGGGAGCATCTTTATTTTGCCTCGGATTATTTCGGCCAGCTTTATGAATATGCCGAGCATCTGATCAAAACCGGCAAGGCCTATGTCTGCGATCTTTCCGCTGAAGAGACCCGCAGCTATCGGGGCACCCTTACCGAACCGGGGCGAAACAGCCCCTACCGCGACCGGCCGGTAGAGGAGAACCTCGATCTCTTCCGGCGCATGCGGGCCGGGGAATTCCCGGATGGCGCCAGGGTGCTGCGGGCCAAGATCGACATGGCCTCCGGCAACATGAACCTGCGCGACCCGGTGCTTTACCGGATCCTGCATGCCAGCCATCACCGCACCGGCAACCAGTGGTGCATCTATCCGATGTACGATTACACCCACCCGATTTCCGACGCGCTGGAGGGGATCACCCACTCGCTTTGCACCCTGGAGTTTGCCGACCACCGGCCTCTTTACGACTGGACCCTCAACAACCTGCCAGCGCCCTGCCACCCACGGCAGATCGAATTCGCCCGCTTGAATCTGGGCTACACCGTAGTCAGCAAACGCAAGCTCCTGCAACTGGTCAACGAGGGCCTGGTTTCCGGCTGGGACGACCCCAGAATGCCAACCCTTTCCGGCATCCGCCGCCGTGGCTATACCCCGGCCGCCCTGCGCAGCTTCTGTGACAAGATCGGGGTGGCCAAGAAAGACAGCCTGGTGGATGTGGCCTTGCTGGAGCATTGCGTCCGTGACGATCTCAATGAAACCGCGCTCCGGGTGATGGGGGTGCTCGCGCCGCTCAAGGTGGTGATTACCAATTATCCCGAAGGCAGCACGGAAGATCTCACGGCCCAGAACCACCCGCAGAAGCCGGAGCTGGGCGAGCGCCAGGTTCCCTTTAGCCGGGAGGTGTATATCGAGCGGGAAGATTTCATGGAGGAGCCAGCGAAAAAGTTCTTCCGCCTGGCCCCAGGACGGGAGGTGCGGCTGCGCTACGCTTACTTCATTAAATGCGAGAAGGTGATCAAGGACGAGGCGACCGGCGAGATCAGCGAGCTGCACTGCACCTACGACCCGGCCACCCTGGGCGGCTCGGCCCCGGATGGCCGTAAGGTCAAGGGCACCATCCACTGGGTCTCCGCCGCCCACGGGGTGCCTGCGGAGGTGCGTCTCTACGACCGGCTCTTTAGCGAAGAAAACCTGGACGCGGGCGAGGCGGACTTCAAGACCTTTGTCAATCCGGAATCCCTGGTGGTGCTCAAGGATTGCCTGGTGGAGCCAAGCCTGGCCCAGGCCCGGCCCGGCAGCCATTACCAGTTTGAACGCCAGGGATATTTTTGTGTAGACAGCGAGGATGCAAAGGATGACCGTCCGGTCTTCAACCGAACGGTCACCTTGCGGGATACCTGGGAGAAGGAAAAGGCGAAGGGTTGAAAAGCTGGTTGAGGGTTGAGGGTTGAAAAACAGGTGGTGCTGGAAATTATTATTCCCGCGCCACCTGTTTTTCGCTTATTTTTCAACTTTCAACTTTCAACTTTCAACTTTCAACTTTCAACTTTCAACTCTCAACTCTCAACCCCTTCCCTTTCACAAACTCCTCAAACAGCTCCACCTCATGTCGGCAGCCGATCACCAGCGGCACCCGCTGATGCAGGGATTTGGGCTGGATATCCATGATGTTCACGCCCTCATCGGTAATGGCCCGGCCTCCGGCCTGCTCCACCAGAAAAGCCAGGGGCGCGGCCTCGTACAGCAGGCGCAGCTTGCCATGGGGCTTGGTCGGATTACGGTTGTCGCGCGGGTAGAGAAAGATCCCCCCGGCAATGAGATTGCGGTGAAAGTCCGCCACCAGCGAGCCGATATAGCGGCCATTATAGGGTCGTCCGCTTTCTTTGTCATTTTCCTTCAGGTAATCCACAAACCGCCGAACCTCGTTGTTCCAGAAGTTGTAGTTCCCTTCATTGACGCTGAAATACTTGCTCCGCTCAGGAATCTTGATATCAGGATGCGAAAGGAAGAACTCGCCCACGCTTGGGTCAAGGGTAAAGCCGTGCACCCCCTCCCCGGTGGTAAAGACCAGCATGGTGCTGGAGCCGTAGATGATATACCCGGCCGCCACCTGCTCTTGCCCCTTTTGCAGGAGATCGGCCTCCTCGCCCTGAAGAGCATGATCGCTGCTGGATTTGCGCCGGTGGATGGAAAAAATGGTGCCGATGCTCACATTGACATCGATATTGGAGGAACCGTCCAGCGGATCAAAGGCCAGGGTGTATTTGCCCGCGCTCCCCTCGGCCACCGGAATGATATCCGCCTCCTCCTCCGAGGTCATCACACAGATATAGCCGCAGCGGGCCATGCGCCGTTTGATGGTGTTGTTGGCCAGCTCGTCGAGCTTCTGCACATGCTCGCCCTGGATGTTGGTTTTCCCGGCCATCCCCAGAACATCGGCCAGCCCGGCCATATTTACCTCGGCGTTGATCGTTTTTGCCGCCACAATCAATTCACCGAGCAGGCCGGAGAGATCGCCGGTGGCCTCGGGATGCAGACGCTGGCTGTCCATGATATGACGGCTTACAGTAATGCCAAACGGTTTGCTCATTTCAACTCCCCATACAGGATCAGACAAAAGATTCAGCGCGGTAGCTGGGCGGGTAAAATGCGATAGTACGGAAGAAAAGCATCCGGGTCAAACAAAAAGCGACTGCCCGTCTTCAGGAGAGGGAAATCAGGGGAAGCGTTCAGCGCACCCCCAGCTCCAGCCTGGCGGGCACAGCCTTGTCCTGTCCTTCCTCTTGGCTGGCCGGGCCAACGCTTACCCGCTCAGGGCTCACCCCGGCGCGTTGGCTGAGTTCCTTAACGATCGCCGCGCCCCGTTGCTCGGCCAGCTCTGGTAATTTATTTTCAGGCAGAGTGGTGTTTTCCGCCAGATATGCAAACAGGGCCTGGTAAAAATCGTGATCCTCGCTGGCCCGTCCGAGCAGGGCCAAGGCTGGATTTACCCGCTTGGCTTTGTTGCCGGTGCTTTTCTGGTAGTCGGCGGCAAAGGCGGCCAGCCTGTTTCCGGCCAGGCCTTCCAGGGCCCGTTGGGTTTTGGCCTGGTCAAAGGCTAACGGGCCTGGGTCTTCGCCAGGCTCCAGCTTTACCCCGAGCCTTTGCGCCAGAGCAAGGCGGGTCTGGCGCAACTTGAGCGCCGCTCCGTCCAGGCCAGGCGAAAAACCGCCATGCACGGTGAGTTGCAGCTGTTTTCTTTTCTCAAGCGCCTTGGCCAGCTTGGCAAGTTTTTCCTGCTCCGGCGGGGTCAGTTCTGCCTGGCCCGGTTCAAAAAGGATCATCTCCAGATTTTCCGAGCTGCCGCCAAAAAGAGCGGCCAGAGCCCGGAAAGGCGCGGTCACGATCTTGCCGAGCAGATTGAAGATGGCCTGCCGGACAAGGTGCCCGTATGAAAATTCCGGATGATCAACATTGCCCCGCACCGGCAGCGCGAGGTCGATCTTGCCCTCTTTATCGGTGAGCAGGGCAATGGCCAGGTCAAGGGGCAGCTTCATGGCCCCTGGGCTTTCCACCCGCTCGCCCAGGGTGAAATCTTGCAGAATCACGGAGTTGTCCCCCAGCAATTCGCTCTCTTTGATTTTATAACCCAGCTCCAGATTAAGCCTGCCCCCGGAGATGAGCCGTCCGGCAAAGGTAGCGCTGTAAGGCGACAGGGGCGGCAGCTCAACGTTGCGGAAAACGACTTTGAGATCGGTAAATTTTTTCGGGCTTGCCGGGGCCAGGCTGCCCTCAGCTTTGGCCTGGCCAAATTTCCCCACCCGGCCGTCCAGTTTCAGGCTGGCCCGGCTGTCCGGCTTGGTGGAGATGCCCACCACTGCGCCCCGGCATTGCTCAATCCGGGCGACAAAGGGCAGAACCAGGCTGAAATCGGCAAAGTCAACCACTCCGTCTTCAAGGCGGATCCGCTCAACGGCCACGGGAAAGGGGGGCTTTTCCGCCTGCGTCATTTCTGCCGCTTTTCCTGTGGCTGGCTCCGCCTGCTTTTTCCTGATTTTGGCCAGGTTAAGACTCTTGTCCTTGAAGATAATGATCTTGGTCTCCGGCTGCCGCAGTCTTATCTCCTTTATCTCCAGGTGGTCAGGGTTAAGGCTCAAGTCAAGGCCGCTGGCGGCCAGCTCCTTGACGGCCAGCAGGCGATCCCCGGTGTCATCCTCCTTGAGCAGCAGCTGGCCGATCTTTGCCTCGCCTTGCACGGTGAGCAAGGGCTTGGTTTGTTGGGGGACATAACGCAGGTTGACCTCTGCCGAGAGATCCCCGGAAACAAGGGTCAGGGCGGCCTGTTTTGTTACCAGGGATTCCAGAGGCTTAAGGTTGAGCTGGCTCAGCGAAATCCGCGCCTCGATGGCCCCGATTTTACCGCCGGCCTGCGCGGCGGTTCCTTTCAGGCTGGCCGAACCGCCTTGGCGGATCTTGCTTTTTAGCGCAAAGGCCAGGGGCTTTTTGCTGGTATTGTCAAAATCATGGAGCTCAGCCTGCAGATCGGTCAGGTCGCAGGCCAGGGACGGGGTGCTTTGCTGGTCAACAAGGCCAAGGTTAAGGCCCGAGATGGTCAGCAGCTTCAGGGCCAGTTTCCAGGGGTTTTGGGCGGCGCTGTCTTCTGTCTTTGACTCAGCGACTTCTTTCTTCTTGCCTGCCGCACCGCTGCCCAAGGCAGCCCGGATGAGGGTCAGCTCCTTGCCGTTTAAGGCGAGTTGGGCAAGGTTTGCTTCCTGGCGGCCAAGATCCAGGCTGGCCCCAGTCAGGGAAAGGTTCAGCTTCGCGGCCAGAGATATTGGCTCCGGGCGGCTGGCATCGTGAAAGCTGACGCCGAGATCGGCAAGTTTGCCTGATTCCAGCTTGATTTGCCAGGTAGACGGCTCTGATTCCGGCTTTTCCTTGAGCAGACGCTGCCAGTTGCCAGAGCCTGTTTCATCGACCAGGGCTGCCACCCTGCCCCCCGTGAGTGACAGCGAGGGGAAAGTCATCTGCCGGGTAAAAAAGTCAAGCCGCCCGTCTGAGAGGCTGAGATTATCCAGACTCAGGATGGGCTGGGCCACGCCTTTTTCCGCCAGGGACAGCCCGCTGAGCTGCAGATTGACCCGGTTTACCAGCAGGGCAGGTTTGCCCTGAGGCAGGGAAAAAGCATAGCCTGCCGTCAGGCTGGCCGTGCCGGTTGGCTCCGCCAGATTGAGCTCGTCCTGAAAGAATTGCCAGGCTGTGGCGGCCTTAAGCCCCTTGATTTCGATGGCGCCGGTGGCCGTTAGCGGCTGAAGCGTCATCCCCCCCTGCCAGCCTATGCTTGCGCCGTCGGGAAGAGCGGCGGTAAGCGTATAGGCGCCGCGTTGTCCGACCAGGGTTGAAATATTATTTAGCTCGATGGCAACCGGGGCAAAGCTGGTTTTGACCGGCTTCAGCCCGGAATTGTCGCTCAGATGTACCTCGCCCCCTGCCAGCTTCAGGTGTTTAATTCCATTTCTAATTCATAAGTGAACTAATAATCCATGGCCAAGCGACGATTGAATGCACCCGGTCGGTATCCAGTTCCATATCTCGTAATGATGCC
>MGTC01000088.1 GCA_001799255.1 Deltaproteobacteria bacterium RIFOXYD12_FULL_55_16 | reverse complement strand
TCAAACTTTGCGAGTCCCCCGGCAGAGCCGGGGGTTTACCTGTTTGTTATTAAGTTACCCCCTTCGCAGTGGTGGCGATCAGAAGATGGAAAAGTAGTCTGCCCATTCTGGTGGGGGTGACGAATGGTATTTCGTGTTGAATGTGCTAACCGAATTTTGACCACTCAAGCTTTTAACCAAAGATCTGTGTCCAGTCAGCAAAGCAGAGGTTGGTCGTGATGATCAGGGACACGGCGACCGCCCGATATGGCGAGACGGTTTGAGAGTAGTGAAACATTTCTTTGGGAGATCATCGCTCAGGACCTTATTGTCGCCTCTATCTCTTCAGGGCTTACGTTGAGCCTTAGCCGCCAACGGGCGATGAATTTGCCCTCTGTCGGCAGCATCGGATTGAGGAGCATATAGGTGGCGGTGAGTTTTTTACGCAGCAATTCCAACTGGCCGTTTTCTGCCGACTCGAACAGCTCAAGCAGATAACCGAGCCGGCGATAAACTGCGCCGATGACGAGCATCATGGCGTATTCAACCAGTTTTTTACACATCCATGTCTTGCCGCCGCACGCAGCTCTCTGAGTCAAGGTCCAAAAGTCCGACTTTTCGCCCCGTCGGGAAATAGCGCCTGACACCCGTACTCCTGACGTTCCTCTGATGTTTCCCTTGTTTGCGAAGCTGCTTTTTGTTAGCATCTCGGCATGCCTGCTCTGCTTACCTTGACTTCTATACGGTTTCATTGCTCGTGCGCCGGACAATCTTCAATGCCTGGGCAATCCTCTTGCCCTGCGGTTTAAGCTTTTCCTTTGTGGGCTATCCTTGAATTGGGGGAGAAGGGGATTGGGGCAAAAAAACATGGTGGCCAGAAAAAGATGGACATAGGACACTATTTGACCCAGGTGGCATGGTATAAACCTCCATGTGAAGCATGAAAACGATTCTGCTAAACGCTTCGGTCGCCTTCCGAGGCATTGGCAGAATTGAGTAGTGCCGCTGGATAGTGGCGAAGATTGGAATGATGTGGATGAGTTAGGGTAATGATGATTGCGAAAAAGGCGAAACCCCGGGCAAATTACAACAGTCCCATTCCATACAATGGTTGAGGCATGTTCCGGGCTAAGCAAGGCATACACCAGGGGGGAAAACATGGCCGGTTTTATCCAAGATCCACTCCAGACCATCAACCTTATCGCCGACAACCTGCGGGACCGATACAAGAGTGGCTTTCCGGTTTTGAAGGAGATCATCCAAAACACCGATGATGCTGGAGGAAAGCCTTCCATCCGTCTGGAATTTGGTCTATCTCAAGGCCTTCCTGCTGCCAGCCATCCCTTACTCCAAGGGCCGGCACTTTTTTTCCTCAACGACGGGGCATTTACGGCTGCGGACAACCGGGCTATACAATCTTTCGGCCTTAATCGAAAGGCTGCGGATGCAGCAAGTATCGGCAAATTCGGCTTGGGTATGAAAAGCGTTTTTCACTTCTGTGAGGCATTTTTCTATCTCGCGAAGGGAGAGGGTAAGCCATATAATACAATCCTCAACCCTTGGTATGGCGGTGATGATTACCCGTCCGGTCATTCTACCTGGGATGAGTTTGCCGAGGAGGATCAGAAGCACCTCCTGAAACATCTCGCCCCGATACACGCCCCAATCTCTCAAGAGAGCGAATCATGGTTCCTTCTCTGGCTGCCTTTACGGCAACAACGACACCTTGAAGGGGGTGGAGGAATCATCACTGAATTCCCAGGAGATGATCCACTGCTGCTCGATTTCCTCCACGAACCAGACTTGCCAGGAAGACTGGCCGAGCTTCTGCCTCTCCTTCTTCGTCTCGATAGTATTCGGTTCTGGCAAGAAGAACAGGGCTCCTTTGCGTCCCGATTCCATGTATACTTGGAAGCGAATGTACGACGTCTCGCCAGGGTAAATGAGGGTGAAAAGCGAGAACTGGAAGGCAGAACCAAGGAAATCTCCTTTACCGGTCTGGAGCAACACATTGCCTCAGAGGGCCTTCGCGCAATTCGCAAGTCCCCGCACTGGCCCCGCAGCTATGTACGTGACGAAAAAACTCGTCACGAACTGGAGGCGCCCGACAAGGCAAAAGGCCACGCAGCTGTCGTCTTTACTCGCAGGCCAGGAAGTGGACGGGGCGAATTGCGCATTCGCTGGGCCGTTTTTCTCCCTCTTGAAGGCGGGAAGGAAGATCGCGTTTGCGATGGCGACTCTTCCTATCTCCTCACTCTACACGGGTATTTCTTTGTCGATGCCGGGCGGGTCGGAATCGATGGGATGGATGGAGCCTTGCCGCAGTTGGCAGGCGCGGATCCAGCCACAGAGAGTGACCTACGCCGAAAGTGGAATGATCTCCTCGTCAAGGAGGCGGTGCTGCCCCTAGTCCTCCCCTCGCTGGAAAGCTTCACTAAAAAAGTGGTACTCACACTCGAAGAGATCGGAATTCTCTGCCAGGCACTTGCCGGATCTATCCTTTTCAAAACACACCGCAAGATGATCTGCGGACAGTCGCAGTATGTGTGTGTTCTTACCCGTTCCGGTATTGCATGGCAGCTTCTTGACGCTGAAACACGCGTCCTGCCTCTACCCGCACCACCACTTTCTGATCGTGAGCGGCCGTGGATAGTGTTCCCCTCCCTCACCCGTCTTGAACAAGAATACGCCCTCGTGGATAGTGGTGCACCTTGCCTGCGGGCCGCATCTTTGCCGCAGTGGGACGAGTCGCTTCTCAAAACACTGCTGGACGACACGACAACAGACGTCTTCAATGATCAGGGTCAGCTTGACTATTTTCTCAAGGTGCTCGTCGGCGATGGCGCACATCACCCCTTTCTCGGGGTAGGCTCCATCCAGCAGCGGCTCCGGCACATCTTGGCCCAGGCCTTTGCCGCGCATGGTGACACGCTCAGCCGTTTCCGCAAAAAAATCCAGGAAGCTGTCTCTCTGATCGGGAAAGAGGGCCGCTTGGTCATGCCAAAGGCGTCGAAAACCCTTCGTATACTCCAGCGCCTCGACCTCAGCGTACTCCTGGTACCTAAGGATTTTGACGCTCCCGACGACCAAGGAGAGGCTAGGCTTAGCAAAGAAGACGCCACGACGCTGCTTCGCGACCTCGACCGTCTCGTGGGACGAGCGGAAAACAGCACCGTGACCCGACCACAGGACGAGTGCCGTGAACTGATCAAGCTGGTGCTCAGCGGATTGATCGATGCGGACCGGAGGTCGGTGCTCCAACAGAACAGGACCCTGCGCCTTGTTGATGCATACGATTGTCACCAAAAACGGCGGCGAACTGTCTCCATTCAAGACCTAGACGAAGCCCGCGACAACCGCCTGCTCTTCCAGTTCTCATCAGGAGTTAGGGAAGAGGATCGACTATGCCTTGCCCCACATCTCCAAAAGGCGATTGACGAACACATCTTCGTAATCCAAGGCGAGACGGCACGTTTACTGTCTAACCCTGGCGACGTTTTCTCTCCCTGCAATGCCGAAGCGTGCCTTGAGTCGCTTGGGCTGGGCGTCAAAACTCTTCGACTTTCCGGAGTCCCTAATCTCGTCCAACGCCTGGCTGGAGCGATTATGGATTCGGAGCCCCAGAGGCGCGGCATGCGGTATCTCCTGCATGGAAAGGAAGGGAAACACCCAGATACTACGACACCGCTTTGGGTACGAGGCCATGAAGTGTCCCCCGCCTGGGAAAAGGTGTGGCGTCAGATCCAGGGACCGGACAGTGACGACGGCTGGAATCTTCTTCCGAAGGATCTTGTTGACCAGATCGCGACTGGGAAATGGTCCGGCCTCAGAATCAAGGAAATCAGGCCGGAAGCCATTCTTGAGGAATTGATACGTGCTCTTGCCTCTCTGGAAGGTTCCAGCCTCACGGAGGAAGAGAGGGCCGAAATTCTTGCCCAAGTGCCGGACAAAAAGCTCTGGTGCGCTCTGGCCCTGCACGAAACCCTCGACGGTGGCCTGACGAATGTGGAGGCCAAGACTTATCTCGAAAGTTCGGTTTTACTTCCGGACGGCCTTAACGGGTATGCGGTCATCATCAAAAGAAGTGGCGACAAGCGGGTCTGCCGCCAGCAGGATGATTGGCTCAAGCCCCTCGGTTCGCGCGATGTGGCCACCGTGGCCCTTGAGCACGAAGAATCACAACGGTTCTGGCAGGAAATCATGGCAACGGTCGCTGATGCCGCAAACGACCAATATTTTAAGATAAAACTCCGCGAGACTCCGTGGCTACCGACCCGCCGTGGTGCTCCGGCGAAGCCAATGGATGTCATCCTCCTGCCCGAAATCGCCGACGAGCTGGACCGCCTGGCAGCCAAGGAACGAGACAGCTACCTGCCTCCTTCGCAACTCCATACAGAGGTACAGGGGCATAATAAATTCAATGAACTACAGGGACTATTCTCCACCGGGAAGGAGGGCCTGGAATGCCTGGCGCTCCTGCTGGACGGGAAAACAGAGTACTACCTAGGTGAGTTTGAGGTAGGGCAGGATGAGGAAGTGCTTAAACAGCATCTCGCCATTCTGGCCCAGCTCCCGAGTAATCTCTGTTTCCCTGGCTGGCCTCTCTTCCATAGACTTGTGGAGAGGCACAACCTGACGCAGCTCACAAATCATCTCATTCCTGCCCTGTTCCTCCCCGTTGACGGGCAAAGGCTCTTTGAACTGCTACAATGGCTTAAGGAAGAACATGAGGCCAAAGCGAAGGGCGATAAGTCAAAATGGCTGTCGGTCTACAACTGGACTCTTGCCCCCTTTGCGCGGTCGCCTGAAGCGCGGGATTTGCTATCCGGCGTCTTCCTCTTGAACCGGGATGGCCAATGGCACAGAGCCGGCGAACTGTGCACCAATGTTGTCGGGATCGCAGGAAAATACATCCTTGATGAGGGACAACGGAACATCCTCAAGGACATCATCGACGAAGGAGGTGCGTCTCATATCAAATTACGAGAGGAAGACGATATTTTTCAGGGTGAGACGCCAATATCCGAAGGCAAAAAAGCACCTGACTTTTCTGATTGGGAAAAAATTCGTGGGCAACTCAAGACAACTCCCGAGCAGTTGCATGATTTTTTTTCACCATGGGAAGGCCAGGTTGCGCCGGAAACCATCTGTTTCTTCCTCAGTCTCTTGGGAGATCATCCACTTCCAGAAATGCATGACCTGGCAGAGAAATATCGGGGCCGACATTCTTCTTTAGAGTGGTACCGAGATCATATCCCCTGGAAGGTTTCCCCTATCCCTCCCCAAAAAAGACGAAATACAGGACTCTATGGTACTGCGCAAGAGGTCATCGCCAGGCACGGTTTCATTGTAGACGTAATCCCTGGCGATCAGCCAGTTGAGGTAACAGCGATCACTGGCAAGACCAATACGGTTTTTATGGAGAAGACTTTCAACTCCTTCGTTGTGGGAGATCGTCCTGTCGGGTTCTGGTCAAATATGGATTTCGGAGCCGTGCGGCTCCGTCTGCGGAAAGCCGACCAAGAAACCATGACCCCGGAGCAGTTCTCCGCAGCCCTCAAAAAAACGGCTGAATATCTCCTTACCACTATTTATGACCAAACCGGCAGCCTCGATACCATCTGGGCGGAGCTTGATAGCTCTGAACAGCTCGATATTCGGGTAGCGGAACGACGAATTCTGAAACATCTACCATTTTATTTGAAACAACTCAGCGCATCAAAACAACTACCAAAGTTGCGAGATTTACTGTGGCAGTGGGACGATGCAGACTACAGGGCTGAGGAGAATCAGAATAACAAGAAGAAACATGATGAATATGAGGTAAAGCAAAACGAAGCTCTTCGGAATCTCCAATCTTTACTCAAAGAAGATACTGAGGCGCAGGCGGCCGTGCTAGACGCGGTGCGGGCCAAGATGAATGATTTTCAGTACGAACCAGCCAGCGTCCCGTTCGAGCTTTTTCAGAACGCTGATGACGCCGCCGCTGAACAGGCGGAGATTGAGGCATGCCGACAAGATCCGTTGTCTTCCGTTGCGATGCTGCCGGAACATTGCCGCCGATTCCTTGTCCTGCGCGACCAGGGCAAAATTGCCTTTGCCCACTGGGGCCGCCCTATCAACAGCACCGGTTCCGGCAATTTCCCAGGCCGGGAGCGTGGGTATCACCAGGATATGGAAAAGATGCTGATCCTCTCTTCCTCAGACAAAGAAAGCGGGAAGGTGACCGGCAAGTTCGGCCTCGGTTTCAAGAGCGTCCTGCTGGTCTGCGACCGTCCTCGTCTGGTGAGCGGGCGGCTCAGCTTCGAGGTAGTGGCTGGCATGTGCCCGGTGGTGCTTCCCGATCGGGGTGCGATGTTGCGTGCCCGGCTGGAAGAGATTCCGACGAATCGGCAATGGCCCGGCACCATAATAGAACTGTCTCTGGATGCAGAAGTTGAACCACAGGAAGTGCTGGAGCGGTTTTCACAACTGGCCGGTGGCTTGGTTATCTTTGCCAGACAACTTCGCAGCCTTGAAGTCAGGGACGATGGGGGGACTACCCGTGCCGCCGATTGGGAGCCAGAAGTGCTATTTGATCGAGATGGCTGTCGCATCGAACAGGCGGAGTTTCTTTCCCCATCGGGAAAAGCCGAGCGGCTCCCGGCCATGCACTTTCGCTGCGGGAATGGAGGGCTGCTCCTTGGCTTCGGTCCCCGAGGATTCAAGAAACTTCCCCTGGAGATACCGTCAGTATGGGTGGTAGCTCCCACCAAGGAGGATACCGGCTTCGGCATCGCAATGAATGGGGAGTTCGATCTCGACGCCGGACGTGCGAAACTATCGGGTACCAGCGAGGCTAACACGCAGAAGGCGAAAACAATGGGGCGGATACTTGCCTCTGGGTTCAGTGCCCTCTATGTTGAGGCAGAGAAAGACTGGGAAGGCTTCACTAAGCGAGCCCGATTGGAGATGGACCTCACGCACTATGAATTCTGGCACTCGCTTTGGGATGTCCTCACTGATGCGATCTCCGGTTCAGATAGCCCGGCTCGACAGCTTGTTCGGCATATACTGACCGCAGATTGTGGACTCGGTGCCTTCATTGCGTCCGCTGATCGGGTAGCATTGCCAACAGGCTTGTGGGGGACGTATGCAACCTTGACCAACCCGGGCCAAGTCCGTTATGTGCTACGCGATTTGTTGAATACAGAGAAAAATTTCAGCGTAGTGGCCAAAATGAAGGCCTTCGCCGCAAAGGCAAAACCCGGGCAATTAATCTCCAAGGATATTCATGCAGACTTGTGCAGGATTTTGCCGGAATGGGGCCAGAAAAGGGATCAGTGGATTTCGCTACAAGCTCAGGACGTTGTTGACTGGGTTGTTGGAGACGGCAAAGAAGTCACACCGGAGGCGGCCAGAGAGCTCGGGGCCTTGATCGACAGAGAATTTGATAAACAGGCCGACGATAAGCAGGAAGAAGTCAAGACGCTTTTCAAATATCTGCGAGAAACGCTCACCTTCCAGACCGAAAACGGCCAGTGGAAAAAGGCGGGAGAACTTCTGGTTTGTGCCGACGCCAGCCAAAAGGAATATGAGGAAGAGAGCCTACGCGCCGGATTCGCTCCTGCTGGAAGACTCCTTTCCAGGAAGTACAGCGGTAAGGCCATAGAGTTCTTTCGTATTTGTCGAGAACGGTTGAAGGCCCCGGTGGAGGACATGGATGCCTGGATACGGGAGGCTGACGATGACAAACGATGCGCTGCCATCCTCTACCTTCGCGAGGGTGAGCAACGGTCCGAATTGCTAGAACGTTTGCGCAAGAACGGCACACAAGGAACCTGGATCGCCACGCTGGATAAGGACTCTCCCTATTTCGATGACTGGGACTATAACGATCGGGACGAACTTCTTCTTCGTGGACTTCCGTCACTTGATGCTCTTCGATCTCCCCCACTTCAAGAAACACCTGCAGAACCGCCACAACCAGCCCCTCTCGACCCACATGTTATCCTACCCGCAATACATGCCTGGTGGCAACAGGAAGGGAGCAGACACCACCTCCATCGCTACGAGCAACGCGTTTATCCCAATGGCGGCGCCCTGCCGCTGCACACCACGGACGACGTTGGCGGCTTTGACCGCTCGGGGTGGTTGACTCTACTGCTCCTCGGAGCCTTCCACACCATTGGCCGGACCACGCCTGAACAGCACCGCGGCTTCATCGACCGTTGTATGCAACGCGGCTGGTGGCAGGTCTTTTCAGCCGAACGTCCTCAAGAGAGGTCCAGTGAATGGATGGGGGTTCTTGAAGAATATTTTGACGAGCAGATCGACAGTTCTGAATACGAGCACTGGTTCAAACAGTTCGGCTCGATCTACCGTCTATCTCGGCATCTTGATTCTTACGTCGATGTATTCTTTTCCTTGGACAGGCTTGTGCAGGCAGGAAAAAAAGTAGAAACCATTCTCGCAACAAGGGCAGCAAACGTTTTTCAAGGTGGCGGCATTGATGCCCCGCCTATCGCCAGAACTTTGGGAAAAGGTGCCTGTTTTGTTGTGAGGGAGCTGATGCGTCGCGGGGTTCTCAGTGATCCGGAGATCATCCCTTATTGCTACGCCCCAGTTGGGCGGGTAAGAGCATTACTTTCCCGAATGGGGGCAGATGTGGATGAAAACGCCGCCCCTCTTGATCAGTCACAGGCCATTCATCAATTCCTTGCCGCCCATCTCGGCCAAGAAAGGGCCACCTTCCTTGGCCATTTTGACATACCACTGCAGGTTTTGGCTAAAAAAGAAAATCAAGGGATCCAACAACAACTCTTTCATATTGCCCTCGACCTTAAGGATGATGAGGAAGAAGATTTTGATCCATTTACTGTCGATTATACCGAATGAGGCTGCCGATGACTTCCCTTTCCCCAGGGGTACGCGTTTCCCACCCACGGTTCGGGCATGGCACCGTCGAATTCGGCAAGGCCGAAACCGCTATCGTCCGCTTCGACCATGGTCTTGAGGAATGCCCTGCCTCCCTTCTCACAGTAGAGCGCGATTTGCATTCTTCCATTGCCACCGGGCATTGGGATCAACCCCTCGAAACCATTACCCGCATTCAGGCCGAGGCCATCGTTTCCATAAACGACGCATGGGGTGTCTTTTCCCGTTCGCGTATCGCCCTGCTTCCCCACCAACTCTGGGTCTGCCACAAGGTAACGCGGACCTGGCCATTTTCCTGGCTGGTCGCTGATGATGTGGGGTTGGGCAAAACCATCGAGGCCGGAATCATCCTCTGGCCGCTTCTCTCCAAGGGGCTTGTTAAACGACTCCTGATTCTTTGCCCTGCGTCGCTGGTGGAGCAATGGCAATATCGATTGCGGGAGATGTTCGATATCCGCATGGCGCGTTACCTGCCCGAAGCCGATACCCCGAAAGCGGATTTCTGGAACACCCACAACCAGGTGGTGGCCTCGCTCCAGACAATGCGTGATGACCGTAAAGGGAGGCATGAAAGGCTTTTGGGCGCCGACCCTTGGGATCTCGTGATTGTGGACGAAGCCCACCATTTGAACAGTGACGAAGATAGAGGGGCGACACTGGGCTATCGTTTTGTCGAAAAACTTTTCTCCCAAAATCTGGCGACCTCCAAACTGTTCTTTACCGGCACTCCGCATCGAGGGAAAAATTACGGTTTTTTCGGTTTATTACAGTTGTTGAGGGATGACTTGTTTTCTGCTGAGTCGCCGATAGAGGAACAATTGCCCTATCTGCGCCATGTCCTTATCCGCAATAACAAACAAAATGTCACTGACATGGAAGGCCGCAAACTCTTTAAGCCGGTAACCGTTCGCCCCGAGACTTATTCCTACTCACCGGAGGAGGCGCATTTTTACTCGCTGCTTACCGAGTTCATCGCCACCGGCAAAGCCTATGCTTCCTCTTTATCGTCCGAACGCGACCAACAGGCGGTTATGCTGGTACTCATTTCCATGCAAAAACTCGCTTCCAGCTCGGTAGCTGCCATTAAAAAGGCACTACATGGCCGTCTGCTGCGCATTAGAGACAAACGAATCAATTTATTAAAACAAAAAGACCGATTGCTTCAGCTACGCGACCTCGTTGCCGGATTGCAGGATGATGCCCAAACGGAATTGCTGGACGAATTGCAGGTACGCGAGGAAGCCCTTGCCGTGGAAGCCTTTGACCTACAGCTTATGGAGGATGAAGTCCCGCAACTTGATATTCTTATCGAGGCCGCCGATGCGGTGAAAGACGAAACCAAGATCAAGCAACTCATCTCCATCTTGGATACCCGCTATCACGACCGGCATGTGTTATTTTTCACCGAATATAAAGCGACACAGGCACTCGTCATGTCGGCGTTGTTGCAACGATACGGCGACGATTGCGTGACATTCATCAACGGCGACAATCGTATAGAGGCCGTAAATGACGGGAAAAACCAGACATGTTCCATGGTGATGCAGAGGGCAACCGCAGCCGAGATGTTCAACGAAGGAAAGGTAAGATTCCTGGTTTCAACGGAAGCGGCCGGCGAGGGCATCGATTTGCAGGAATCGTGCTATACCCTTATTCATGTTGACTTGCCGTGGAACCCCATGCGTCTTCACCAGCGTGTCGGGAGGCTGAATCGCTACGGCCAGCGCCACCCGGTGGAAGTCGTCACCCTTCGCAACCCGGACACTGTGGAATCCAGAATTTGGGACAAATTGAACTCTAAAATCCAAGAGATCATGGTCGCTCTGGGTACGGCCATGGATGAGCCGGAAGACCTTTTACAACTGGTCCTTGGCATGACTTCTTCATCACTTTTTACCGAAATTTTTTCGACCGCTGCTTCAATACCTAAAGACGCGCTTTCCACCTGGTTTAATGCCAAAACAAAAACTCTCGGCGGTAGGGAAACTCTTGAGGCCGTGAAAAGTCTTGTCGGTGGCAGCTCTAAATTCGACTATTCCAACTTAGCCGAAATTCCCCGCAAAGACTTACAGGATTTGCAGCCATTTTTCGAAGCAATGCTCCAGATAAACAAGAGACGGATCGTCAGGGATGATGAAGGAATTACCTTTAAAACGCCGGATGAGTGGCTAAAAGACCCGGGGGTCAGGATCAGATACGAAAACCTTCATTTTTCAAGGAACGTCAAAGGAAGAGATGCATCCCTCCGAATTGTCGGCGTAGGGCATCGAGCTTTTGACCGCGCAATCGAACAAGCCAGAAGCCAGCCAGTCATGCTGGCATTGGTTCCAGGCTTGCGTGGACCACTGGCGGTTTTCAGAGTATTTGACCGGGTGACCGGTAAAACCGGTGCACAGAAACAAATTGTGTATGCCGTTCAGCTCATCGAGGCGACAAACCAGATGGCGCTTTTAAGAGATTGGCAGGTTATTGATATTGCAAATAAAATAATCGGCGGAAGGTTTTCACAGGAAAAAGACGGGGTGATGCAACATATGGGAATATCCATCGATTTTTTACAACAAGCGGAAAATTTTCTTAATAAATATCTCAGTGCCAATGAGTACCACCCATTTGAATATCCTGCAGTAGAGGCGGTAGCAACACTTTTCCCAGATATATTAAGTGGTTCCATCAAATCGTAATGAGGGGGCTTGATTTATGTCAAAAGATGCATTTGAGCAGTTTATGCAACACATGCCGTTAGAGGGAGATATGGACCTCATTGTTTTAAAAGGGCACCTTCTGGTCCAAGAAGGGCTTTGGTCAATTTTAGAAAAAAGGCTCAAAAATCCGAAAGTGGTTGAAAAAAATGATCAGCAGTTTGGTTTTTTCCAATTGATGTGTGTCGGGCAAGCTTTAGTAGAGGAAGATGAAGTCCAATTTCACGAAGCGAATTGGCTCTGGAATTCGATAGTAAAGCTTAATGAACTTCGGAATAAAATTGCCCATAAACTCGACTGTGCAGGCCTTGAAGACAGAATCAATTACATTATTTCGCTGCCACCAGAAAAACTAGACGGCATGAACGGTAATACGACTACTATCAATCGATTCAGTTATGCATGTTTTCAGATGTGTTTGATGCTGGAGATACTTGCAACTCCAATTGATTGGCAACTTATTGAGTACGAGGCAGATTGAGGACGAAGCAGAAGCAGGGCTCAGAAATAAGTGGGGCCATGGCTGGGAAAAGCAGCTTTCTGCCACTATGATCTGCGCCTGCGCGGTCAAGAGCACAACTATCATGTGCAAGTCCGGAGAACAACAACACTTCTCTGCCCGTATTTTTTCTATCTCGGTGGCGTAAGGGGAGGGGCAATGAGTATGAAAAAAATCTGCCCAGTTTTTCTGTAATGACAATGCACCGACAAAGGAGAAATTAAAATGAGCCTGATCTGGAGCCCCCTACCGAAAGAAGCGTATTCAGTACTGCATCAAGGCCAGATGGTCGGCCCGTTCTGTGCTGAGCACATAAACATGCCCGGCGTCTGGAACATTCAGTTTTTGTGCATCGCCGAGCACCTGGAAGAGTTGCGGTCTTATGAAGGAGATACTGGTGAATTTCCAGTGTCGTTCAACTGCACGCCGGCCGTCATCGGCGCATCCTTGCAGAAGTCGGACGACAAGACGCTCGGCGAGTGGGCGGAAGAGTTGACGCCGACACAATGGATCGACCGGGCGCTGACTGTGCCAAACTTCATCCTGGCAGCAGTGTACCCGCTGTGGGAGACGATCGCTCGTGAGTCAGCAGCGACATACGTGCCGAGGTCGCACGGGAACCTGTACGTCGTCGATTTTGGGACGGGGAGGAGAGTGAAGTGATGCGTGTCGATCCAGTGGGCTTACTCCTTGAACTGTACAGGTCTCGTGTGTGTTGGTGGAGGGGCGCTGGTGCAAAACAACCTCTCTCTCGCCCGCTCCCCGGCAATTTTTAGCCGACGCTTGGAATGGCCCCTTTTTAGCATGGGCAGTTGGTCAGATACCGTCTTACCAAAAGCGACCCTCAAGTTCTTCGACTTACCCGACTGCCTGAAACCTTCAGCGATTAGACCATCGTGCGCTTGGCGTTACCATTTTTTTGGTCCTTGTAACAGAAGCTTACCTTGCCGTCAGCGATAGCTCGTAGCCGGATGAGATCACGCCGCCCCTTTTTTTACCTGTTTGCCCGTGGCAATTATTCCCGCTGCTATATTGGCCCCCTGCCGTAAAGCATCATCCCTTAGATGCGCATAGCGTTGCGTCATT
>MGTC01000087.1:15355-24396 GCA_001799255.1 Deltaproteobacteria bacterium RIFOXYD12_FULL_55_16 | reverse complement strand
GGATTCAATTTTGCCCTGGCGGCGATGGCGGTGGGCGGGATTTATGCCGCGCCCGGCATGGGCACCTTTTTGCTTGCCCTGTTCGCGGCGGCGCTGGCGGCGCCGATCGGGCTGACACTTTCATACTGGCTCAGGCCGATAGGTCTTTTCCCCCTTTCCGCGCCTTTTGTTGCCGCTACTCTGATCGTGCTTGCCGGGGCGCGCCTGGCGGCGCGTGGTATAAACCTGAGCCTTGCTCAGCCGGCGCTGCCTGAACAGCATGCCGAGGCTATGCGTCTGGAAGCGGCGCGCCTCGGCCCGCGTGGCTGTGTGCCGCTTGCCGCGCCTTTTCTGGGCGAATGGCAGGTTTATCAAGGTTTTGACGGCGAACATACCCATCGCGGCCCATGGCGGTACGGGCTGGATTTTTTCATTGTTGAGGATGGGCGGAGTTTTTCCGGCGAAGGCAGCCTGTTGACCGATTACCATGCCTTTGGCCTGCCGGTGCTGGCTCCGGCGGCAGGTGAGGTGCTGGCGGTGCGCGATGGCATCGCCGACAATGCGCCCGGCGAAGTTAATACCCGTGAAAACTGGGGCAACTACATCCTGATTCGCCTGCCCGGCGGCGCCTGCGCCCTGTTGGCCCATCTCCGGCAAGGCAGCGTAAGCGTCGCGCCCGGGGTCTGGGTCAAGGTTGGCGAGGTGGTGGCCGCTTGTGGTAATTCCGGGCGCTCGCCCCAGCCGCATCTGCATCTGCATGTGCAAGAAGGACGGGCGTTGGGCAGCCCAACCCGTCCGTTTCAGCTTGTCAATCTGTTGCTGCGTGAGCAGGGGGGTGTTACCAGCTGGCGTCCCGCTTATCTTCCTGCCCAGGGCGAGCGCGTTGCTCCTGCTCATCCAGAACCTGCCCTGGCCCAGGCGCTGGCCCTGCCTGCTGGAAGGCGGCTGTATTTTGAGACCCGCGCAAATGGCGGAGCCTTCCGCGAATGGGAGGCTGAAGTAAAAATCACCCTGGCTGGTCAGACACGGCTTACCGCAACGAGCGGGGCCAGCGCCGCTTTTGTCCATACCGGGGCGATGCTGGCTTTCTTTGACCGCAGCGGCCCTGCCGATCCCTGGCTTGACTTGCTGCTGCTCGCCGCCGGGCTGACTCCGATGACCGATACCCGGCATTGGCGTGACGCGCCACCGGCGCGATTATTCCCAGCCAGGCCCGCGATGCGGGGATGGTTGGGGCTGACCCGGCCACTTGGCGCTGTCCTTGATTCTGCTTACAGCCGGACCTGGCACGAAACAGCGATGGCATGGCGGCAATCCGCCAGCCATGTTCTCAGCCCTGTTCCAGGCTGGCGTACGACGCTGGCAACCGTCGCCGTAGTTATGCCCGAAGGGGGAATCATCCGGATTGCGGCCAAAACAGGTGGCTGGTCGCGGGAAATGCGGCTTGCCGCCGTTGGTCAGAGCGCTGACGAGGGCATCCCCGCCTGGAAAAATGCTGTCTTGAATAACAACAACATAGAAAAACTTGTCAACAACACAGGAGGAGAAAACACATGAAACGGACTTATCTTATTGCCACTCTCAACGCCGCAATCCTGACTGCGGCCCTTGCCGCGCCTGTCTGGGCCGCTGGTGAATGGAGCACCACTGCCGGCGCTCAGGCTGTTTACGGCAGCTACAGCGGCTCGACGCAACGCGACCAGGTCACGGGCTTTGGGGCCGTGCTTTCCTCAGATTACCTGGAACGAGGCGGCTTCACGCTGGGGCTGAACAGAACAGACATCAAGATGAATACAGGCAGCGAGGATATCGGCCAGAACGCCCTGTTTGCCAGCGGCAAGCTTAATTTTACCCCGGACGGGGTGGCCGGACGCCTCACCGGGCGCATGGATGTTCATCTGATCAACAATGACGATGCCACGAACGATACCGATGGCGTAAAGGCTTACGCCCCGCAGGTCTCTTACCTCTCCTTTGACAAGCGCCGTTATTTTGACCTTGGCTATGCGCGTTCCAACTACCGCAACGACCTGGAGGTTAACCAGTGGACCCCGACCGTTGGCTTTGCCTTGAATGAGGGCGCAGACTGGGTGCAGTTGCGCGGCTGGGTTATCGATCCCTCAAATGCCGCCCGCGCCCAGGGTGAAACTTCGACTTACGCGCTGGAGGCCAAGCTGACCCACTGGTTTGGCGCCAATAAACCGCTTGGCCTTGATAATGTGCGATTGAGCGGGCTGGTTGGCGAACGTATCTACGCTGTGGATCATGATGCGGGCGCGGTGGCCAATCTTTCCGATGTCCAGCGCGGCGGGGTGAGCCTGGGCGGTGAATGGAAACTGGGCAAGAGCCTGTCGATGCTTGCCATGCTGAGCCGTGACAACTACCGCAACGCCACTCTTGCCGACGACTACAGCCTGACCTCTGGTTATATCTGGTTGGCTGGCAAATGGTAAGGGAGGGGATTTACGATGAAGGCATGGCTGGCAGTATTCTTTCTTATGGTGGCAGTTTCCTTTGCCTGGGCGGATGAATCACCCTGGCAGAAATCTTACCGGCTGGAGGCGGCGGGGAAATATGCCGAGGCTTCGGCGGCGCTGGAGAGCATAAACGGCAGCGGGGAGGCTGATTTCGCCTTGATGCGGCGCGGCTGGCTCTCCTATCTGCAGGGGCGTTATAACGAGTCTGTGGATTTTTACGGGCGCGCCATTGCCAAAAATCAGAAATCGCTGGAGGCCAGAAACGGCGTTACCTTGCCATTGCTGGCGCAGCAACGCTGGCGGGAGGCGGCATTTTATGCCCGTCAGGTGCTGGCGGAATCGGCCTTCGACTATACTGCCCATCAGCGTTTGATGGTCGCTGAAGAAGGGCAGCGGGAATGGAAGACCCTTGCCGAACATGCCGCCAGGGTGGCCGATCGTTACCCTTCTGATGCCACAGTCTTGGTCTATCTCGCTCGGGCGCATGCCTGGCTGGGGGAAATCACTGCGGCCAGGAAGGTTTACGGTCAGGTGCTTAGCCGCATTCCAGGGCATATCGAGGCCACTGCTTACCTGGCCGGTAAGCCTTGATTTCTGGACTGGCCCAGCTGCCTGCGATTTTTTTCATGGAAAACTTGCCCGTTCTGTTTTAGGTTGGGTTGGAGAAATTTTCCCCCTCCCTTTCACCTTTGCGGCACGACAGGTTCATGGCAGAAATACTGGCATCCCAAACGATTCCTGATCCAGGCGCGCTTCTGGAAAGCAGGCCGGAAGGCATGGCCCTGCTTGATACAGAGGCGCGTTTTCTTTATGTGAATCCTGCCTATGTCCGGCTGCTGAAGGAGGGGTTTAACCTGACGGTGGGGCCCGGGGCGCGTCATCAGTACGTTCTGCCCAACAGTCAGCGGGCCTGGGCCAGCGACTTGTATCAGCAGGTGCTTTCCGGCAGGAAGTTCAGCGTGGATTTTAACCTGGTCTGTCCGGATGGCGGGGTCTGCACCTTTGAGCGTTCGTTTGCGCCGGTGTATCATAACGACAGGCTGGCCGGGTTTTCTGAGGTGATCCGGGAGGTGACCGAGGAGCGCAGCAGGGAGGCAAGGCTGCGCGTGGCCTGTGAGGCTCTGGAGAAGCAGGTTGCCGCCCGGGCCAGCAGCAATCAGGAGTATAACGCGATTCTGGCCCAGGAGGTTATCGAACGGCAGTATGCCGAGGAGAATCTTCAGGAAAGCAGGGAACGCCTGGCGCAGATTCTGCAAAGCAGCTCCATTCCCGCCTTTGTCATCGATGAAAACCATGTCATCACCCACTGGAACAAGGCCTGCGCCGTGATGACCGGGCTTACGGCCGGCGAGATGGTGGGCACCCGGAACCAGTGGCAGGCATTTTATCTGTACCAGCGGCCGGTTATGGCCGATCTGGTGCTGGATGCCGCCATGGAGTCGCGGATCGCCAAGTTTTATACCGGCAAGTACCGGCCTTCCTCCCTGGTAAAGGGAGCCTATGAGGCGGAGGATTTTTTTGATTTCGGCCAGGAGAGCAAGTGGCTTTTTTTTACTGCCGCGCCGATCAGGAACCTGGCCGGGGAGATCATCGGCGCCATTGAAACCATGCAGGACATCACCGACCGCAAGCGTATGGAGGCAGAGGTGCGGAGGATGAACGACGCGCTGGAGGCGCGGGTCGAGGAGCGAACCAATCAGCTGACTCGCATCTACGAGCAGCTGCTGCATGCCGAGAAATTCAGCGCGGTGGGCAAACTGGCCGCCTCGATTGCTCATGAATTCGGCAACCCGATCATCGGTATCCGCAATTTTCTGCTGGGTCTGCGCAAGGTGAAGCTTGAGAAGGGCGATGCTGAGATGCTGGAGCTGGCCATTGGCGAATGCGCGCGGGTCAAGGATCTGATCAGTACCCTGCAGGACTTTAACCGGCCCACCACGGGCAAGGTCGCCCAAGTTGATCTGCACCGGATCATCGAGGAGCTGCTGCTGCTTGGCAAAAAGAAGCTCAGCGACAGGCGGATCAGGGTGGAGCAGCGTTTTGCCCAGGATCTCCCCAGAATTCAGGCGGTGGCGGATCAGATCAAGCAGGTGCTTCTCAATGTGATTGGCAACGCTGAAGAGGCCATGCCCGAAACCGGCGGCACGATCACCATCACCACTGAGGTGCGTGGGGAGAAGGTGCTGATTTTCATTCAGGATACGGGCAAGGGCATCCGGCAGAAGGATCTGGGCCTGATCTTTGAGCCGTTTTTCTCCACCAAACCGGCGGTGGAGGGCACTGGCCTGGGGCTGTCCGTGAGCTACGGCATTGTCAAGCGGCACGGCGGCGATATCACGGCCAAAAGTGCGCGCGGCAAGGGGGCCTTGTTCACCATCATCCTGCCCATTGACGGGGTTCCCGGCGAAGGGAATTCTCTGCCGATCTTCAGGTAGGGGCACGGCATGCCGTGCCCTTACGCTTTTTTGCACCAGCCCCGAATCATCGCAGATATCGGCCTGACCGACAGGGCGAGCAGCAGCAGGGTTGAGCCAAGCTGGATCGGATAGGGCATGATCTCCGCCGCTTGTCCTACCACGGCCTTGGCCTGGATGCCAAGCCTCGCGTAGATTTCATCCACGGCCAGACCGCAGAGTATTGCGCCCACCGCGATGGCTGTCAGATAGACCACGGTGGTGCGCTTGCCGAGCAGGTTGGCCAGCACGGTCAGGGTGGCCATATTGGTGGCCGGCCCAGCGAGCAGAAAGACCAGGGCCGCGCCCGGGCTGACCCCCTTGAGGATCAGGGCGGCGGCGATGGGGGTGGAGGCGGTGGCGCAAATGTAAAGCGGGATGCCGAAGATCAGCAGCAGCAGCATGGAGCTGAGCCCGCCGGAGAGATAACCGCTGATCAGGGTATCCGGAACCAGGGCGGAGATAATCCCGGCCAGCAGCAGACCGAGAAAGAACCAGCCAGCCAGCTCCCCCCAGAGCTCGCCCAGGGCGTAGCGCATTCCCGCCAGTAGCTTGCTTTGCAGGGAATGGTAGGCGACGTGTTCTTCCGGCTGACACCCGGCCCCGTCGCAGCAACCATCCACCACGCAGGAGAAATCAGTCATGGCAAGCCGGGGCTTGGGCGGGCGCAGCAGGTTTTCGGTGATCCCCGCAGCCAGGGCGGTGAGGAAGGCGGCCAGGGGGCGGGCCACGGTCATGATCGGATCCAGCAGGGCATAACTGACCGCGATGGAGTCGAGGCCGGATTCAGGGGTGGAGATCAAAAATGCCGCAGTGGCGCCGTTGTTGGCCCCCTGCCGTTTCAGGGCCGCCGCCGCAGGCAGCACCCCGCAGGAACACAAGGGCAGGGGAATCCCGAACAGGGCCGCCTTGAATACCGAGCTGAAACGGCCCTGGCCCAGATGCCGGGCCACATAGGCAGGCGAGAGAAAGATCTTGAGCAGGCCGCCCATGAGGATGCCGAAAAGGATGTAGGGAGCGGCATCCAGAAGCAGCTGCCATGATTCGACGAGGATGTTGAAAATGAGGTTCATGGGTTACTCCCTGATATGATCCAACGCCAAGAGGATAAGTTGGCTGACATGCGCATCGGCCAGTCGATAATAGAGTACCGGCCCCTCGCGCCGGTTGGCCACCAGGGCCATCTGCCGCAGCAGCCGCAGTTGATGGCTCACCGCTGATTCGCTAACGCCGAGGAAGGCGGCCAGATCGCAGACGCACATCTCCTCGAGGTGCAGGGCCTGGAGAATTTTGAGTCTGGTAGGGTCGGCAAAGGCCTTGAAAAACTGGGCGAGCCTGTCGATCTCGGCGGGAGGCAGGGCGGCCCTTCTGGCCTTTTCCACCTGCTGTTCATGGACAATCCGGCATTGGCAACGGTCGGTCGGCATAGGCCCTCCTTTTAGTATATGAGCAGTTGTGCAGATGATACGATGATTGAGGCTCGCTGTCAAGCGTGGAATTGGGAGGATTTTTTCTTAAAGGAAAAAACCTGATAAGGATTTTCCACGGAGTTGATTTATTCTCGGCAAAGCCAGCGACTTAGTGATACGAGTTGAGAAAGCAGGAGGTGAGGGGGAGGGCATTAAAAAACAGGGGACGCCCGGATGGGCATCCCCTGTTTTTTTTGCTGATAAGTGGACTCTTGAAAGAGTCCGGGGTGGACGGGTTACAGTTTATCCACGTCGTGGCACTCGCCGCAGGCATTGGTATACGGGATGGGCATCGCCTTGCCCGGTTCAACCCCGGCTACCGCCTTGTTGTTCTTGCGCGGCACATCGAAGACATGGGAAGAGATGTCATTCGTCCAGTAATTCTTACCATCCTTCCTGGTCAGCCCCTTGCCGAGGCCGGCGCCGGTCATCATGGTCTTGGTTACATGGCAGTCAACGCAGTTGATCTTGTCATGTTCCATGCCGACCTTAGCCGCAGTGTGGGCCTTGGTTTTGATATCCTTGTGGCAGCTGGCGCAGAGGGAATTCTTACCATCCCGCACCTCCAGCCTGAGCTGATGCTTGACCCCGCTCTTGCCGTGCGGATCATGGCAATCGACACAGGTCATGAGGTGGTTTTCGTTGATGTACTTTTTCGAGCGGATCAGGTCGGTACCCTGCTGGTGATGGGCCTTGGAGTGGACGCCATCGCCCCAGTAATCCTTCTGGGCCGCATCTTCCCTGGTGGTGTGGTTGGCCAGATAGTCGTTGCGGCTGATGCCGGGGATGAGCATCCGGTTTTCCTTGCTGACCGGCTGGTCGTTCTTCATATTACCCTGGGGCCGGCTGTGGCACTGGCTGCAGATGACCGTGGCCCGTTCGGCGGCCAGCTTGCGGGGGTTGACGATGGTGGCCGATTTTTGGGCTCTGGCCGACTTCACATGGGCAGAGCCGGGGCCGTGGCAGTTCTCGCAGCCGATGTTCAGCTCGTTGGGCACGCCGTCGCCGTCGATGTCCATTTCGCCGTTGGGGTCATTGACCGCGCCGGCCACAAAACCGCCGCCCACGGTGGGGGTGAGGGTGTAGCCGTTATAATGACAGGAGGCGCATTCGGACTCAAAGGCCTTTTTCGCCGGCGGATCCACCAGCTTTTTGGTCTCGTCATTGTAAAGCCAGTCACCATGATAATCGCGGAACGGCTTGCGGGTCCGGTCGGCGAAGGAGTCATCCCCGTTCGGGTTGTACTGGACAAAGGGGAAGAGGTTCGCGCCGGAGCGATAGAGATAGCGCTGCTTGTAAAGGCCGCCACCATAGGTCATCTCCACGGTATAGACGCGCGCCGCATCGGTGGAATCCTTAACGTTCTCGGTGCGGAACTTGAGCTTGCCATCGGTATCCTTGAAGAAGGTCGCGGTGAAGTTCACCGAGGCGGCATCGGCCGGCGCTTTTTCCGTAATTATATACTTGTCGAACCCTCTGCTTTTGTCAAAGCTGGAAAAATACAATTTGCTCCCGGCAGAGAGTCGATTCAGGCCCTTGTTGAAATCGGGAAAGCGGGAGTGATCCTGCAACTTGCTCGGTTTGCCCACCACGCTGATGCCGATCTTGTGCAGGGTTTTGCCCATGTCCTTGTAGCCAGCGTGACACTTGAGACAGGCAGAGCTGCCGACAAAGGTGGCCTCGGCCGGGGTCTTGCCGGAAACCTGAACAGCAAGCGGCTTGGCGGCCAGGGCCGCAGCGGTCTGAGATTTGGTGGCAAGGGTGCCGCCGGGCAGATATGTGCCGTTCGTAGGCTCCACATAGACGAAATACTTGCCTCCACCCGCGCCGCTGATGCTAAAGGCTCCCTTCTTATCGGTGGTGCCTTTGAGGTAGGTGTCACGGTTGTTGGCGAGATTGTCTTCCATTGGCTCGTCATTGGGCACGTCTTTGCGGATTTCGATGGACGGGGTCTTGCCGAGCTTTACCACGTCTGCGGCAGGCACAAGATAAACCACTGCCCCGGACACCGCCTGTTTCGAACCGTCGGTGACAACCCCCTTGATTGCGACCTGTTTCGCCGCCAGCGCCGAGCCGGCAGCCAAGACGCCGCCAAGGATTAGCACGGCAGCTAAACTGATACTGCGCTTCATTCTTTGCATGTTCTCCTCCAAGAGATAGGGTGTTTAAATGTTTCCCTGACTATTGCCGCAGGTTGAGCGCATTGTCTGCGTCCTGCGGCGGCCAGCCACAAAAACGGGGAAATCTTTAGAAATAATATAATGAAACAATAAGAGATGTCCATATAACTTTATTGGTCAGAGTATGATTAAGTTGTGAAGTAGTCTTCACAGCTTAACGATTTCTGAAGGGCAGATCTCAGAGCAGGCCCAGGCTCAGGGTCAGGGCGATCAGCAGGAGAAGGGCGCCGGTCAGGGTCTGGATGGATTCCATGGTGACCTTGGTCAGAAAGCGGCGGCCAAGCCGGACTCCGGCAAAAGCGGCGAGAATGGCGGCCAGCACCAGGGGCCATTGGGCAGCCTCGATAGTTCTGGTCGAATCGGTCTGGGTAAAGATCACGGCGTAGGTGGCGATTCGGGCTGTATCGACCATGAAGCCGATCACCGCGTTGGTGCCAACGAAGGCCTGGGGTGAAATCCCGACCTTGGTCAGAAAGGCCGAGC
>MGTC01000087.1:0-15294 GCA_001799255.1 Deltaproteobacteria bacterium RIFOXYD12_FULL_55_16 | reverse complement strand
AGGCCCATGGCCAGTTTGAGCGGGGTGATGGTCGCCTGCCGTGTTCCCAGCGACCAGGTGGCCAGTTCTCCGAACTGGGCGACATAGCCCAGGGCCGCTGCTCCGGCAAAGGCGGCCAGCAGGGCCGGCACTCCGAAACTCAGCACCAGGCGGCGGTCGGCGAATTTGCCCACCAGGCTGATTTTAAAAATGTTGTTGGCGCTGTGTACCACGGCGGTGGCCGCCACCGCCAGCTCCAGCGGAAAAAAGAGGGCAAAAACCGGCATCAGCAGAGTGCCCAGGCCGAAGCCGGAATACATGGTCAGCCCGGCTACGAGCAGGGAAGCGATACAGATTACGAAGTAAGAAGTCACTGGTTGGTCTCCTTCAAATCATTCAACAACAGCCAGCCCAACGGCGGTGAGTTCTTTGCTGAATTTTCGGTCGAAAGTCGCCACTGCGGAAGCACGGGTTTTTATACAGAGAGAGGCGATTACGGCATCTCCATAGTCTGATATCTGCGTCGGCCAGAGTTGGGAGACGAGTTCAAGATCCAGCTCTGCGACAATTTCAATTCCAGGCATGTTGGCAAAATCCAGGAGCATGCTCCGGATCTCACTTTTGCCTACCTGATACACCGAATTCATCACATAAATAAATTCCGAGATTACTTCCTGCTGGCAGAGGATCTTTGTTCTCAAGGAAGCCGCCTGGGAAAAGATTTCTTCGGCCTTTTCCTGTTGGGCCAAATTCCTGTCGGTTAGAAATGAGATGAGAATGTTGGTGTCCAGGATGATTTTTTTCATCCCCCTTGTCCTGCCCGTATCCTTTTAGCCTGGACAATGTCCTCGTCGATATCGCCGACACCAATTTTGACGGAGTTTTTGCGGAGCATGAACCCTTCGTGCAAGGGCTTCAGGATGATTTTTCCGCCTTCAATTTGCCATTCCAGGGCGTCGTTGACCACCAGTTTGAGTTTTTCCCTGATTTTCTTAGGAATGGTTGTTTGAAACTTTGAGGTGATCACGGTTTGCATTGGTGTGCCTCAGTGTGGATTAAATTTCTTACATATTTTTATATATCGTAAGAAATAACCCGCGTCAACGAGATTGAGGTGGGCATTCTCAGCCCTGGAGACTCTTGCTGATAAAGGACAGGCAACCAGCGGCCCGGCGACCGGCTGTGGTTAGGGCGTAGGTTTTGTCCGGGCCATGTTCGATAAAGCCGGCCTTCAGGAGAACCTTCAGATGAAAATTGACCTTGGTGTGGTCTCCCACCTCAAGGGTTCGCACCAGATCCATGAAGCGGTTTTGCCCCTGCCGGTCGAGAATCAGGAGAATCTGGCGGCGCATGGTGTTGGCCAGGCCATGAAATATTCCATCCAGTTCCACGGTCTCGCCCTCCAGAAAACGGGCCTCCTGGAGATTGCGGCGCACCGCCAGCATCAGGGCCTCGATCTTGAAGGGCTTGACGATATAGTCGTCCGCTCCCTGTTGCAGGGCCTGAACCGCATTTTGCACCGAGGCGAAGGCGGTCATCACGATGATTCTGGTTCGGGGCGCCTGTTTTTTGATGAGCGGGATCGCACTCATCCCATCGGTGCCCGGCATAACCATGTCCAGCAGGATCAGATGAAAATAGTTCCGTTCCAGCATGGCCAGCGCCAAGTCGGCTTTGGCCGCTTCCTGGACGGCCAGACCCTCCCTGGTCAGAACCTCGACCAGAGTAGCCCGCAGTTCGTCCTCGTCGTCCACTACCAGGATATTTTCCATCTCCAGTCTCCGCAGTCTTAGTTGAAAGTCGTTTTCATGGGAAAGGTCAGGGTGACCGCCGCGCCGGTTCCATTGGGGTGGTCGGCCACCTCGATGGCGCCGCCGTGCAGTTCCATGATTCCGTAACAGATGGCAAGGCCAAGGCCGGTGCCCTGGCCGATTTCCTTGGTGGTGAAAAACGGCTCCAGCGCCAGGCTCATTTTTCCCGGGGGGAATCCGGCGCCGTGATCAACGACCCTGATCACCACCTGTTTGCCCTCTTGTTCGCCTGATACCTCGATAGCGCCGCCTTCCGGCATGGCGTCCATGGCGTTGAGGAAGAGATTGAGAAACAGCTCTTCCAGTTTCAGAGGGATGCCTGGCACCGGCGGGATTGTTTCAAGATGGCAGTGTAAATGATGGTTCCTGGCGCGATGGCCGGCCAGTTGCCAGGCGTGTTTGACTGCCCGGGCAAGATCAACCGGCACGAGTTTCAGACTGGTTTCCCGGCCGCCGGCAAAGATCAGCAGTTCCTGGGCGATCTGGGCTGTTTTTTCGATATTCCGCTCAATGAGGCGTAGCCGGTCGCGCACCTTTTTTGGCAGGGCGGTCACTGCCGGTTCCAGGTGGAGCAATTCCAGTTGGAGGGAGACACTGGTCAGGGGGTTGTTGATTTCATGGGCCACTCCGGCAGCCAGCCGTCCCACCGCGCTCAGTTTTTCCGAACGGGCCGCCAGTTGCAGACGTTCGGTGATCTTGGCCTCCCGCTCCTCCAGGAACAGATCCAGGGCGTACATGATGAAGTACAGCACCACAAAGGCGGAAAGTCCGCGCCATATCTCAACCGGCAGCAAAATCACGTTCCCGGAGGGAACCAGGCCGGCCAAGACTCCGTAGATCAGGAAGGAGATCCCGGCCCCGGTAAATTTGTCGGCCCCCCGGACGCTTAAACCACGCAGGCGGCGGGCGTACAGGAGAAATCCGGCCCCGGTGAAGAAGGCTGCGGGAAAGGCGAGTAGCCGCCGCAGGTCGTATTCGATGATCTCCAGGAAGGCGATCGAGTTTGTGGGGTGGCGGATCAGCAGCACAAGTCCGAAAAGTTCGATCAGGATGAGCAGGGACATGACGAGCCAGATTCTGGCCCGCCGGGCCAGAACCCAGTGCATGGTGAGGCCGAAAAGAAACAGGAAGAGAAAGGAGGTCAAGGCCAGGAGCAGGCTGACATGCCGGAGGCGCGTGGCCACCACCTCGCTCACCGGCAGGCTGAGATGGCGAAACATCTCCAGCCATTCGTGGAAGGCGTGGGTGAAGGCGAACAGGGCCAGCAGCCAGAAAAGCCCGGCGATCTTCAGGTTGGCAAAGGTCTTGCGCCGCGAGGTGATAGCAGTGCCGATGGCAAAAAAGGCCGCCCCGTAAAAAAGATAGATCAGGAAAGTCAGCAGGGGGTCAAGGGGCATGAAGTCTCCAGCGGGTGGTCATTGTTTGTCAACCGTTTCAGACCAGCGTCGAACTTACGGAGAAAAGAAGCCGCTGTCAATAGTGCCTCTTGCAAAAGTTCCCCTCCCTGGCGGGGGGAGATTCAATTTGATGGAGTTTTGCAAGAGATACCGGGGTATTTGGGGTGGTGGCCATCAGTTTTGGCCTGGTAGGGCTTCAAGAGGAATGATCTGGCCTCTGGAACTCAGTCGAGATTTTCACCCTCCAGTTTCTTGCGTAGGGTGTTGCGGGAGATGCCGAGCAGTCTGGCGCTTTGCACCTGGTTGCCGGTGGTGAGATCCAGGGCTTTTTTGATCATTTCTTTTTCGAGCATCCTTATTGCCTCCTGAAAACGACCCTGGCAGCCTTGGGTAAAGATAAGGGTGGCCAGTTGCCGCACCGCCTGCTCCACCTGCGCGCATTTGCCATCATCCATCGCCTCTAAGCTTTCGCAGCAATCAGGAGAAAGATATTCGCAGTTACAGAAAAGCACCGCTTTCTGGAGGGTATTTGCCAGTTCCCGGACATTGCCGGGCCAGGCGTAATTTCGCAGCCGGATCAGGCCTTCGGCGGTGATCCCTTTGATGTGCTTGGTGAATTTCTTGTTGAATCTCCCTATGAAATAAGCGGTCAGATCGTCGAGATCTTCCATGCGTTCCCGCAGAGGAGGCAGTTCGATGCAGACCACGTTCAGACGATAGTAGAGATCCTCCCGGAAAGTGCCGACTTTGACCATTTCCTCCAAATTTTTATTGGTGGCCGCGATGATTCGCACATCGACCTTGATGGTTTCCGCACCACCCAGCCGCTCAAAACCGCCGTCTTGCAGGACGCGAAGCAACTTGGCCTGGAGGCCGATGGGCATATCGCCGATCTCGTCCAGTAGGATGGTGCCGCCGTGGCATTGTTCGAATTTGCCGATACGTCTGAAATTGGCTCCGGTAAAGGCTCCGCGTTCGTAGCCGAATAGTTCGCTCTCCAGCAGGTACTCAGGAATGGCGGCGCAGTTCATTGCCAGGAATGGTTTCATGGCCCGGCCACTATGGTGAAAAATTGCCCTGGCGATCAGTTCTTTGCCGGTTCCGCTCTCCCCTTTGATCAGCACGGTGGCATCGGTGGGCGCCACCTTGCCCACCTGTTTGTAAACAGTCAGCATCTGGGGGCTCTTGCCGATCACCCGCTCGATGGCGTCGTCTTCAATTCCGTCGAAAGTCACCGTTGAGGCCATCAGTTCTTTGCTCTTCAATGCGTCCCGCACCCTGGAAAGCAGCTCTTTGTTGTCGAATGGTTTGGCAAGATAATCAAAGGCGCCCAGCTTCATGGCCGCAATTGCCTTGTCGATGGTGCTGTAGGCAGTCATCATGATCACCTGGGTCTGCGGCTGGTCGGTTTTAATCCGGGCCAGGGCATCCAGGCCGTCCAGTCCTGGCATCCGCACGTCCATGATGACCAGATCCGGCTTGTGTCTGGCGGCAAGTTCGATGGCCTCCTTGCCGTTTTCAGCGGTGATGATCTGGTATCCCTCCATCTGCAGGAGTCGCTTGAGGGAGTAAACAACGGTTGGCTGGTCATCGACGACGAGGATCGTGTTCATGTGTGTACCGGCAGTTTCAGAGTAAAGGTCGTCCCGGTAGCATTGCTGGCAAAGCTGATGCTGCCGTTGTGCAGCTGGGCGATATTGTAAACAATCCCAAGGCCAAGACCGGTTCCTTCTGGTTTGGTGGTGAAAAAGGGGTCGAAAATTTTATCTTTGATCTTTTCCTGGATGCCGGCGCCGGTGTCTTTGATGATAAGCTCAACCTGTTCGTCAACCCTCAGACTGGCCAGGGTGAGTCGCCCGCCGGAGGGCATGGACTCGAGGGCATTCATTACCAGGTTCAGCAAGGCCTGGCGGATCATGGTGTCATCCCCCTTCACCGGCGGTAGTTTCGTCAGCTCCATGATAAGCTCAATCTGCTGATTTTTAAGATTAAACTGAATCAGTCGCAATATCTGTTTCAGGATGGCGTTGGGATAGAGGTCGATGGAATGGAAATTGTCGCTGCGGGCGAATCCTAGGAATTTAGCCACGAGTTCATCCATCTGGTTGACTGCGGAGAGCACTACCTCGACATCCTCCCGGCGCAGATCAGGTTCATCCCGCAAGGCCTGGAACAAAGACTTGATCGAGGTGAGCGGGTTGCGGATCTCATGGGCCAGGCCGGCGGACAGACGGCCGAGGGCGGTCATCTTCTCGGTCTGGAGCATTTGCCGGTAAGTTTCCTCCATTTTTTCGCGGGAGGCCTTCAGTTTTTGGGAGAGAGTGTTGAAAGTGATTGCGAGGCCACCCACTTCGTCTCTGGTATGTACTTTGATTTGTTGACCGAATTCCCCCTGGGAGAGGGTATGGGTGAAGTGTACCAAAGCCGCCAGGGGCTTGGTGACGTGTCTGCTCAAGGTAAAGGAGAGTACGCAGCCAGCCATGGTGACTGCGGCCATGATGGCGATTACCATGGTGCGCAACCGGGCCATGGTTCTGGTCAGCCGCGCTTCGTTTAAACCGATATGCAGTTCCGTGGGTATTTCGGCGAAGAACCTGGTTCCGACATCCCGAATTAACCCGTTTTCTGTCTCGAGCAATTGAATGGCCGGGGACTGGGCTGTGGTCACAGGGTTCCAGGCTGACAAATCCGGGGGGGAGCCATTGGGAAAGGTATGAAAGAATACCCCGCCGTTCTGGCTGGTGACAAAGATGTATTCGATGTCTGTTTCCGTATCCATCAGTTCTCGTCCCGCTTCCTCGATGTCGTAGCGATCTTCCAGGAGAATCGAAACCGCGACTCGGTCGGCGAAGTTACGGGCAATGGAGACACCCTGCCGACTTAATTCCTCCCGCAACGAACTGATGACCACGTCTCTGATGGCAAGGCCCACCAGGGTTCCCATACAGAGGACGAGCAAGACATTAAGCAGAAATATCTTGACCCAGAGCTTCATGGCTGCGAATTCCGGGCAGGGGAAGATGGCAGATTCAGGTAGCGGCCGGCCAGTTTCTCAATGTCCCGTAGCGAATTCGTCTGATATGCGACGAAGCCGCTGGGCATTTCGGTACGATCCCAATTTACCAGCAGGTTTCGGTGCGCCCCTGTGGGGTCCATTTCCAGGAGAGCCTTTTTTACCGCCGTTAAGGTGGCGGGATCAACTCCCTTGGCGTAGCAAATCAGACTGCTTGGATAGGGTTTTGAGGTGGCGAGAATTTTGATTTGGCCTTCGCGGTTGAGACGGTCAGCCAGTGTGTCCTGGATGGCGCCTGCCTCATAGGCGCCGCTTAAGACGGCCTTGGCTGTGTTGGCATGGGAGCCGGTGAAGACGTAACTTTGTAAATCATCCAGGGTAATGCCTGCATCTTCCAAGATTTTCCGGGGAATGACATGGCCCTGGGTAGAAAAACGGTCGCCGAAGGCAAAGGTTTTGCTGCGCAAATCTTCAAGGTTGTTCAGGGGGCTGTCATGTCTGACGAAGATTACCGCCCGGTATTCCGGCTTGTTGTTCTGGTTCAGTCCCATCGCCAGGCAGCCAACCCCGTATTTTGTCTTGGCAGCCACACAATTTACCGGCCCCAGTGCGGCAAATTGGATCAGACCCCGGCCCAGGTTATCGGCGGTATCTTCGTATTTTTCTGTGAACTTGAGTGAGAATTTGTGGCCGGTTTGTTGGCTTAGATGCTGGAGGAAGGAGAGGTAGATCCGCGCATCATCTTTGGGACTGAGCCGGTGATCAAAACCGAACTTCAGGGGGGGAGCCGTAGCCTTGTCCCGTTTAAGCACCATCTCCCGTTCCTCGGTCACGGGCGATCTTGCTTGCAGGCTCACCTTTTTTGGCACTTCACGGTTGCTGCAGGCAGTCAGCAACACCACCGCAAAAAACGCGAAGCTGATCCCTGCCACCCATTTAGGGATTGTCACATTCGCCAGCGTTATGTCAGGAGTTTCTTTGTCCATATTTTAAGGATAGCAGAAAAGATCATATCCGGGATATCTTAACAGTGATAATTGAACGGAAAATACACACTATTTACAACCTGATCAAGCCTGGGCGTACATGGTTGTCATTCCTTTGAGCGCCATGGCCGCGCCCTGGTAAAAATCACTTTTCGTTCCCGCAGACAGGCGGTCGGCAAAGAGGGGCAGCCATTTTGCAAGGTGCTCCTGTAGGAAGCTTTCCAGCCGCGCTCCCGACTCAGAGGCCATTCCGGTATCTCCCTTTTTTAGATTTTTTGCCGTTTCGTCGGCCAGCCAGGCCGCAAATTCCAGTTCGATCGCGAGATGGTCGTCTGGAATCTGATAAAGATTCTTCACCGCCATGCCTGCCTCCAGATACTGCCTGCGCACCTCGATGGTGACCTCGGTCATAAGCTGCCTGGTTTCAGAAAGATAAAAGGAGGCGAAGGGAATGGCCACCGGGTTCTGGGGGCCAAGAAAGAGTCTGGCGAATTCAACCGCCAATTCTTCCAGGTACTCGTCGAGCTGGTTCCGGTTTTTTTGCACGTCCCGCCGCATCAGCTCGAGACCGCGGTCAATATCGTTTTCTGGTTCTGTCGTTTCAATTTTAAGGAGCTGTTCCAGTAGCTCTTTACTGGGTTCAGCCATAAAGATAAGGCGAAGCAAGCTGAAAAGATCCCCGACTCCCCTTACTTCTTCGATATCCATGGGCGTTGTCATATTTTCCTTTAAGCGATCATGTTCTTGGAATCGTTCAGCAGCACTACATCTGTTTTGTCATCGGCCTGTTCATGTGCAATATGGCACACTTCGCAGACCTCTTCCTCGCATCTGTGGCACTGCTGAACGCTTATATTCCTGGGTTTATCTTGAATTTTGGTGCCCTTGGTGAAAGCTTACCTGTTCTTAAAATCTCCCTCCTGATTCCCTGGCAAGGGAACAGGAGGGAGGGTGCAAGAAGCCCGGAGAAGGCCCCCGTATGGAATCAGGAAGGAAAGAAGGGATCAGACCTTCCTGACGGCCACCAGCATGTCGGCGTAAGCCGGGAAACCTGTGATTGGACTCAAGGAGTCCGCATCCATCAGGTCGTTGTGACTGGGCGTATATTTTCGGCTTTCATAGGCCGCTCCCATGCCCTTGCTGAAACGATTACCGGTGGCAAAGCCAAGCTTGATGACCCCGGGCCGCATGCCGCCGGAGGCGAACACCTTGCCACGGGTGCTATGGCCAAGAGGCGTTTTAAGCTCCACCAGATCGCCGTTTTTGACCCCGGCCAGGGTGGCGTCGCCAAGATTCATCCAGATGGTGCCCACCGAGTAGCTGTTCTTTTCAAAGGTTTTGCTGGCTGTCTGCATGGCGTCCTTGCCATCTACCACCGGTTCTGGCACTTCGCAGCTGAACTTTTCGTTCATCGGTTGCCAGGTGCCTTCGGTCTTGATCTCACCCAGCCAGGGAACCATCTGGGTGCCGCTCATCGCATGATGCACCCGGCCGCAGATGAGCTGGAAGGGATACTCGCCGGCGTATTTCTTGTAGGCCGGATTGGTGTAAGGATTCCATACGGTCTCAAACCAGTAGAAGGTTTTGGGGAACTTGGTCCAACCGATATCCGCCAGACCCTTTGGCCCCTCGTTGCCAGCCGCCTCGATAAGCTTGTTGTAACTGGAATAACGCCCCTTGCGCTTGCCACCCTCCTCGAAATCCCAGATGAACTCAATGGTTTTGGTGTCGGTGTTGGGGAAGGCTTTGTTGGGTTCGTCGGCATTGTGCTTCTTATAGCGTTTCCAGCTCATGGGCCAGATGGCGACGCCATGGTGCTCACGAAGCCAGGCCACGGTGACCGGCTCGCCAACAACCTTTTTATTCTTCTCATCAACTTTCGCCTTGCCACTTTCCAGGGAATCCGGGGTGCCCACCAGGGTAAAGCCTTCCGGATACTGCGGATAAGGCAGAGGGGTGCCGACGTTGACCCGACCAGGCGAGACCGAAAGCATCTCGTCGACAAAATCTTCCTCGTGTCGATACTTTTCCCAGAAGTCCTTGGGGTCGATATCCATGTCACCCAGATCCCGAAGCTTTTTGGCAAGCAGGTTCATGATCTCGAAAGGTTTCTTGCATTCGTGCAGAGGCTTGATCACCTCGTCGCGGTTGTAGATCACCTGATGCGACGGATAGATGTCCGCAAGGCTCATCCTCTCGGTATAGCCTGCCTCGGGCAGGATGAGATCGGCGTACAGGGCGCTTTCCAGGTTGAGGGTGTCGATAAACACACTCAGTTCCACCTTGTATTCACCGGAGGCGTCCTTGGCGGTGAGGGCTTCAATCCAGCGGGCCGGATTGCTCCCGGTGACCACCGCGTTGCCGGTGCGCTGAATAAAGGCCTTGATGGGATACTTGTGCCCACGGAATGGCCCGTATTTCAGCTCCACCCCGTGCATGAAAGCATGGGGGAAGTCTGCGACGGAATCGTCCCAGGCCGCAGGGTACCTGCCGCCATAGTTGTCCATGTGCAGCTTGCCCATTTCGTCTTCCACCACCTTGCCATTAATGGTTCTTTTCACCTTTCTCTTCTTGAAACCACTGCCAGAGGCCGGACCGCCCTTGTTGCACTTGACCAGCTCGGTGTCGATGGCGCCGCCGGGAGCGTCAAAATTGCCGGTGATGACGTTGAGCACTGTGCCGATGATCGAGCAGCAGTAGCCATTGTAGTGATGACCGGGGGACTGCATGCCCCAGATCAGGGCTGCCGGCTTGGTGATCCCGAAATCATGGGCCAGTCCGGTAATCTGCTTCTCAGTAAGCCCGGTGCGGTTGGCGGCCCAAGCGGCGGAGAAGTAATTAAGGCCGTTAATTGGATCCTTTTTACTCCACCAGGCTTTGAAAGTATCCATAAACTCGTCCCAGCCGGTAACATACTTCTTCATCTCCCAGTCGATATAGCGACGTCCGGCATCCTTGGGGTTGTCGTTTTCCAGGATATAGCGCAGCATGGCGGCGAACAGGTCGCCATCGGTTCCCGCCCGGGGAGAGAGCCATTGATCGGCGCGGGAGGCGGTGTTGCTTAAGGAGGGATCAATAACCACCACCTTGCAGCCGTTTTCCACCTGAGCGCCTACCGTGCCACGGCATTCATAATAGATGCGGGTGGCGACAAAGGGGTTCCAGCCGTTGTAGATGATGAGTTTAGTCTTGTAACCGTATTCCTTTTTCAGGGCGCCGTCGGGCTGGCGGACCAGCTTCGGGGTCATGATATCAGGCTCGATGCGTTTGCCGCCCAGTATGAGCTTGGGGCCATGACGACGCGGCACGTCGCAGATGGCTCCGTGCTCACAGGTATGCGGGGTGCCGTAGGCGTGGGCGATCCGGTGGTAATGGTCGCGGTCGGTGACATCGCCACAATCCATAATCACCGATTCGGCGCCGTATTTTTTCTTGATTACGGTAAGTCTGTTGCCCAAAAGATCGATGGCTTCGTCCCAGCTGATTCGTTTGAACGTGCCATCGCCCCGGGCGCCCACCCGTAGCATAGGATGCTTGAGCCGGTAAGGGGAATAGACCAACTGCTGCCCGGAAGCGCCCTTGGCGCAGCAGGTGCCGTCGTTCATCGGCACTTCCTGGTTGCCGTAGATTTTCTTGATTACTCCGTCCTGAGTCCACATTTCCAGGCCGCATTCGGCCGGACAGAAGGCGTCAGCGGTATATGTCACCTTATAGCTGCCCATGGTGGTACGCATGTTTGCGGCTTCGGCCTCGCTCAATTTTCTTAAAGAGAGCAAGCCGGTATTTTCCAGGGCCGCGACACCGGCGAGGGCCGAGGTGTATTGCAAAAATTTCCTTCTGGTTAGCTGCATTTTTTCCTCCTTATCTTGTTATCCGTTGATGGGGCCGTCTGCGGCGGTAAAGACATCCTTGTCTGGAGCAATAAAGTAAACCCCAGGTTTGGTGCCGAACTCAGGAGACCAGGTCGATGTTTTGTTGGCGGCGATCAGTCGAGAAATCTCCGACTTCGGATCGTTGACGTCGCCGAAAAAACGCGACTTGCCCGAGCAGTTACGGACACAGGCCGGTTCCTCAATCCCAGCATCGAGACGATGGAGGCAGTAGTCGCACTTATCCACCACTCGCAGATCTGCCGCTTTTTTGCCCCGCACTTCCTTGACGGTTTTGGCGAAAGGCGTCGGATCATTGGTGACCGGGATATTGGGATGGATGAATCTGGCGCCGTATGGGCAATCGGTTACGCACCGGCCACAACCAATGCACTTTCTTCTGTCCACGACCACCACGCCATCCTTGCGCTTAAAGGTTGCTCCTTTTACCGGACAGGACTTGATACAGGGCGGCTTATCGCATTGATTGCACATTTTGGGAAAAAACATCCGTTTCGCCTTGGGATATTCACCGGCATCAGCGATATCCACCCTGGACCGGAAACTGCCCAAAGGAACTGCATTCTCCATCTTACAACTCACCTGGCACGACGTGCAACCTACGCATTTTCGCAGGTCAACTAGCAATGCATACTTTTTTGGCATAACGTTTTCCTCCTCCCATTATTTTGGTTATTTGGCAAATGGCCTACTGTGCTGGCCGGACACCAGCCGGAAATCTGCCGATGCCACGATCGCAACGCCGTGATTCTTCTCGGACATTCTTCACGATTGATATAGCAATGAGTATGCCAAAGAGTAAAGACAGGAGGAACCAGTCGCAGAAAGGCAGAATATGGAGGTGAAATCAAGCAGGCATCGGCAAGAAGCACTTTGCCAGCAAGATAAATTGGCAGCAAAGTATGTTGCCCAAAGTGTGCAATTACTGAGCAGCTTCTGTGCTGTTTATGAACAATTAGCTTAAAGTTGAGGTTGTATGGTGAATCGAATTGCCGGTACGGTTTATCGCAAGGCATTGATTGCTGTGATTATAAAAACAGGAACTGTCAATTGTTTCTGCCGAGCTAATACTTTTTGCCGCCAGATCAGCGCCAGAAACCCGTGGCTGGCCAGGTTTTTTTTATTAATCGTCTTTTTAAGGCACAACGGATAAGGTAGCGATGTGTCAACTAAGCAAGGAGCGGCGTATGCACAACCTGATTAACTGGCTTGTGGAGAGTATCGGCGCCAGGGGCTATCCGGGGATCTTCCTTCTCATGGCCATGGAGAGCTCGGTAATCCCGGTGCCCAGCGAGTTGGTCATGCCTCCTGCCGGGTATCTTGTTCAGGCGGGAAAGATGGACATGCTGGTTGTTATTTTCTGCGGTGCCTTCGGCAGCCTCTTTGGCGCCTACCTCAATTATTTTGTCCGCTTGAATTGTTGCAAACCCTAACAGCTGGTGGAAAAACAGCAATGGAAAACATGGGCAATCTGAACACGGCACAGGAAGGAAAGAGCCGGAAACTTTTCGATATCTATCTGCAACTCAATCCGGACGAAAAAAACTTGGTCGCAGCCATGCGGTCAATTATCAGCCGACCAACCGAACCGCTATGGAAGGCTGTTTGAATCGTTTCCGTCGCTTAGCTTCTGATAAGCAGATGCAACTTGTTGGCCCTGTCAGCCTTTCCCCTGTTCTTGACTTCTTGCTTAAAAAGGGCGTCATGCTTGCGGTGGATAAACGCTTTCGGCTCAATCCTCTGCTCTGTGAGCTTGTGGTGCGCGAACTTCTGCGGAATGGCGACTTTGAGCGGGTGGTCGATATAGTTCAGCGGGTCATCCCCCTTGAGAAAAGATACTCCCATTATCAACTATATCGCAACAGGGAAGAGGCCTTGCGGGAGGCCCGGATTGCCTTCTATCGCAATGACGAGAAAGCCCTGCAACTGGTGGTGCAGGTATACAACCAGTTCACCGCAGTGGGCTGGAGACGGGATGAGCAACTGATGGCCCACGAGGTCGTGGAAGAGATCGTTGGCAATCCCTTTGACTTGGCGGCTTTTGAATACGAACCGCGAAGCCTTCTCTTGCGCTCGTTGGCGGCGCATTTGACAGATCAGCCTTTGTTGCCGAAGGCAATGGTGGAGAAGGCGGATCTTATTCGTCTGATTCAGGGGGATGTGGCGTAAGAGAGCCTTTGAGCGCCTGCGATTATCGATCGTTTTTTTGTCCCAAACCGGATAAAATGGCGCTTCACCACCAAAGCAAGGAGCGGCAAATGCACAATCTGATCAACTGGCTCGTGGAGAGCATCGGCGCCATGGGCTATCCGGGAATTTTTCTCCTCATGGCCATGGAGAGTTCGGTAATTCCGGTGCCCAGCGAGCTGGTCATGCCGCCGGCCGGGTATCTTGTGCAGGCGGGAAAGATGGATATGCTGGCCGTTATTCTCTGCGGCACCTTCGGCAGCCTCTTTGGCGCCTACCTGAATTATTTTGCCTCCCATTATCTGGGCAGACCGCTTCTCTTGAAATATGGGCGGTATGTCTGGATCACCGAGGAAAAATTTGCCAGGGTCGAGACGTTTTTTTTGAAGCACGGCGAGATTTCGACCTTTATCGGTCGTCTGCTTCCGGTGGTTCGTCATCTCATTCGCTGCCGGCCGGGCTGGCCGGAATGAATCACTGGAAGTTTTCCCTCTACACCTTGCTCGGCGCGGGGATATGGGTGACGGTTCTTACCTGGCTTGGCTATTTCATTGGCAGCAATCAGGAGTTGATCATGAAATATTCGCACCAGGCCCTCTATGTGGTGCTTGGCCTCTCAGCCCTGCTCATTCTGGTCTACGTCAGGTTGCAGCCCAAGCGGGATGCAGGCCGGGAAGGTTCAGGCCCTGTTGACCTGGCGGCCAAAGAAAAATGAAGAGAACAGGCGGGAAAAATGGCTCCTCCGTAACGGGCGGCGGCAAGGCAGGCACCTTGTTTGTGGTGGCCACCCCCATTGGCAATCTGGAGGATATCACCCTTCGGGCCCTGCGCATTCTGCGGGAGGTGGATCTGATCGCCGCCGAGGATACCCGGCATACCAGAAAGCTCCTCAGCCATTTCGATATCCATACCCCGCTCATGAGTTATTATAAGGAGAAGGAAGCGAGCCGCGCCCAGGAGATCGTGGCCCGGCTGCTTTCTGGTCAGCAGGTGGCCCTGGTGTCTGATGCCGGCACTCCGGGGATCTCCGATCCGGGCGGGATTCTGGTGCAGAGCGCTCAGACGCAAGGTATTGAGGTGGTGCCGGTTCCTGGGGTCTCTGCCCTGACGACCCTGCTCAGTGTTGCTGGTCTGACTGAGCCGGCCCATCTTTTTTTGGGATTTTTGCCGGCCAAGGGGGTGGAGCGGCGCAAGTTGTTGCGGGACCTTAAAAATGATCCCCATCCTCTGGTGTTTTATGAATCGCCCCGAAGGATCACCGCCAGCCTTGCCGATTGCCTGGCAGAGCTGGGGGAGCGGCGGGTAGTAATCGGCAGGGAACTTACCAAGATGCATGAGGAGATCGCTTCGGGCGATTTGGCGCAACTGCTGGCCGAGCTTACGGCACGGGAGGCGATCAAGGGGGAATTCGTGGTGCTTGTCGAAGCACTGCGCGCCTCTGCCCCGCAGCGGCCTGATAATCTGGAGGATCTGCTCCGCTGGTATCGGGGGCAGGAGGGGGTCAGCCTGAAGGATGCGGTGGCGAGCATTGCCAGGGATCTGGATCTGTCCCGCTCCGAGGTGTATCAAAAGGCTTTAACCGTTTGGAAGGAGTAAGCGGATGCTACAAAAAATAATCTATCTTGCCGTGGCCGGGGCCTGCGGCACCCTGGCCCGCTACGGTTTGGCCGGCCTGGTGCAGCGGGTGGCCGGGGCAAGCTTTCCCTGGGGCACGGTGTCGGTGAACGCCCTGGGCTGTCTGCTTTTCGGGCTGATCTGGACCCTGACCAGCGAGCGTTTCGCCGGCACCGGCGAGCTGAGGATTATCCTGCTCACCGGCTTTATGGGCGCCTTTACTACCTTTTCCACCTTTGTCGCCGAGAGCGGGCATCTTTTTGCCGACGGCGAGCACTGGTACGGGTTGGGCAATATCCTGCTGCAGAATGGGGTGGGGCTGGTGCTGTTTTTTCTGGGGATGGCGTTGGGCAGGTTGATTTAATAAGCAAAAAGGAGACATACTGGACTTTAGAGTTTCGCGATCTTTGAAAAAAT
>MGTC01000086.1:11003-14174 GCA_001799255.1 Deltaproteobacteria bacterium RIFOXYD12_FULL_55_16 | reverse complement strand
CAATTCTTGGTGATCTCGCTGCGCAGGTTCCGGCTGAAGCCCGAGAGTTTTTGCAGGACAAAGGCCTTTTCCAGCAGGTCGAGATAACGCTCGGCGGTGTTCTTGCTCATGCCAAGCGAGCTTGCCAACTCGGTGTAAGAAACCTCCTTGCCGATCTGAAAGGCGATGAGCTGCAACAGGCGGCTGATCTTGCCGGAATGGCGGATGCCGTCCATTTCCAGAACATCCTTGTAGAGGTAGGAGGCAACAATCTCTTTCAGGTATTGCTCCCTGGCCCGGTTGTCGGGGATAAGCACTACCTCGGGATATGAGCCGTAAATAAGACGGCTTTCCAGGTTGGCATCGGTCTGGTGGCGTTGCTCGGTTGGGCCAATTTCCAGCTGGGCCAGAGGAAACAGTTTCAGGGTGGTCTTTCGGCCGGTCAGGGGCTCGCCGATGCTGCGAGCCAGATCAAACGACGAGGAACCTGTGGCAATAATCCTGACGCCGGAAAGATGATCAACTATCAACTTGAGATTAAGCCCGATCTGCGGCACCTTCTGGGCCTCATCCACCACCAGCAGGCGGTTCTGGCCGATAAAGGCGGTGAGCTTCTCCACCGACTGACTGGAGAGATAGCCCTGCACGGCAAGGTCTTCGCCGCTGACCAGCAGATAGGGGTCTTCTTCCCCTTTCAAAAATTCATGCAGCAAGGTGGTCTTGCCGGTTCGCCTGGCCCCGTAAAGAACCGCGACCTTGCCGGGCTGGGTGGCCTTACGCAGATTTTCAAGCTGTTTTTGTGCGATATACATGTTAATCTCCGTCTCTAAGTTGACGGAATTTTATAGGTTGCGGTCACAAATGGCAAGCAGATTATAGAAAATCAGGACATTCTCCCTATAAATCTAAGTGCTATTCGAGCCACCCCCCGTATTCCCCGTTTCCTTCACCCTGGGGCCAAAGGCTTTCCCTTTGCGGCCAATTTTTTCCAGCCGACAAAACCACCTTAGCCGGACTATCTTGTCACGATAAACAGAAAAAAACTTAAAGAAAAGAATCCCCCCAGCCTTCCCTCTGGCAAATCCCCTTTGCAGGATCAGCCAAGTTGAGCTACATTACCAAAAAATCAGCCGCCCTGCGAATCCCTATCTTTTTCCCCGAGGCAACAGACCATTCCCGTGTCTTCTCCTGCAAACAAATGGCCCACCTTCCTTATCGTGGCCACCGGCGTTTTCATGTCCACCCTGGACAGCAGCATGATGAACATCGCCCTGCCCTTCATCATGAAAGACTTCCACAGCTCACTTGGCGACACTCAGTGGGTAATGATGATTTATCTCCTCACCATCACCGCCTCCCTGCTTTTCTGGGGGCATCTTGCAGACCGGCTGGGACGGAGAAAAATATACCCCGTCGGCATGTTGATCTTCGGCCTTGGTTCCCTGGCCTGCGCCTGTGCCCCGACCCTGGCCATCCTCATTCTGGCCAGATTTTGCCAGGCGCTGGGGGCCGCGATGATGATGGCAACCGGGCCCGCGATCATCAAGGAGGCCTTCCCCAAAGAACAGCTGGGCCGTGGCCTGGGGATGATCGGCATGGCCGTTTCCCTCGGTCTGATGAGCGGCCCGAGCCTGGGAGGATTCCTGCTCGAACTCGCCTCCTGGCGCGTTCTTTTTTTTATCACCGTCCCGCTGGGTCTGATTTTCGCCTTCCTCGCCATCCGGATTCTGCCCGAACAGAGCAGGCATTACACCGGGCCGCTGGACTGGCTGGGGAGCCTCTCCTGGGCGGCAGCCCTGGTTCTGCTTTGCCTGGCTCTAAGCAATGCCACCTCAGTAAACTGGTCAACCAGCCGCTTGCTCCTCACCGGCGGCGCCGGAGCGGGGGGACTGGCTTGCTTTGTTGCCATCGAGACCCGCTTGTCCCACCCGATTCTGGCAATGAAGCTTTTCTGCAACCGGCGCTTCAGCCTGGCCATAATCAGCGCCGTGCTTTCCTTCATGGTTCTCTTTGCCGTAATCCTGCTCGTCCCCTTTCATCTTGACCGGCTTCTCGGCCTGCCGCCTTCAAAGATCGGCCTGGTCATGCTGGCCATCCCCTCCTCAATCCTGGTGGTCTCTCCCCTCGCTGGCTGGCTTTCCGATTATGTCAGCGCCCGGTTTCTCAGCACCCTGGGTCTGAGCGTCTCCACCCTGGGGGTCTTTCTGCTCGCCACGATTCAGGCCTCAACCCCGCCGCTCGTTATTACCGGACAGTTGATACTGGTGGGCCTGGGCCAGGCCCTGTTTCTTTCGCCAAACAGCGCCTCGGTTCTTAGCCAGGTGGAGGCCGACAAGACGGGCGCTGCCGCAGCTCTGCTGGCCACGGCCAGAAATCTGGGCATGCTCCTGGGCATCGCCCAGGCCGCCCTGATCTTTTCTACGTTTTTTCGAGGAGTTACCAACGGACTTGACTTGCGGGACTTTCAGCCGCAACATACAGCCGCCTTTCTGACCGCCCTGCACGGGGCCTTGCAAGGAGCGGCTCTTGCCGGTCTGCTCGGCACTGCCGCCTCCTGGCTCCGGGGCAGGACAACACCCAAGCGCCCGAAAACATAAACCAGAAGTCGGAATTCAAGATTCAGGAGGGCGTATTCACGCCAGTATTCTTAAATTTGGACGCCTGAATCCTGCGGATTTTTCAAGATTAAATATACAACCTCATCATCAGGCTGTCAGATCAACGATCCTGACGCTGCCCAGCTGCGCCGCAGCCTCAAGAGCAACCTTTAACGATTCCAGCATGCTGGCCTTGGCGACCCGGCAGGAAAATTTAACCGGCCCGTAGCCAAGCCTGCCCAGCAACTCCTCAAGCTCGACAAGCTGCGGGGCCAGATGCTCCCGCACCGCTTCACTGCTCACCACACATTCCCCTTGCAAGATCTGGCCCTTGGCCCGGAGTTGAATCTGTAACTCCCCCAAGCGGCTCATCTCCAGAAAAAAAGAAAGGGTATAGCCCCGCGCCTCACCGGTTGCCGCCTGCTCCTCGCCGCGATCCAGACTGAAAAGCCACTGACCCACCCCGGCGCCCATAGCAAAGAGACAGGGAAACAAAAGAAACTGCGCCTGCTGGGCCGAGGCAGGCAGGGAGTTGAGTTGCCCCTGTAGTTCCAGAAGCAGACCAAGCTTCTGCATGACGGCGGCGCTGGCTTTA
>MGTC01000086.1:0-10965 GCA_001799255.1 Deltaproteobacteria bacterium RIFOXYD12_FULL_55_16 | reverse complement strand
CAGTTGCTGGAGTTTTTCCGGCCCCGTCTCTGTCAGGCCCGGGCCGTTTTTCCCCGCGCCTGGCCCGCCACCCAACATGGCCAGCAGGCGGATGATCCGCTCAGGATCGGCCTCCGGCCCCATGGCGGAGTTGGCAAAATTCTGGAGAACCCCGGCCTGATCAGACGAACTCTTTTCCGCGTCCGCAAGAACGGCCAGCCCCAGCAAGACCCGCAATCCTTTGCCCATGGCGGCAGGGTCGGCATAGTACTGACGGAGAAATTCCTGGGCCGCCCCTTTTTTATCAGCCACCCGCAGCCATAAAGGCTCGGTCTGCTGCACCTCAAGCCAGAGGGCACTGCCGGGCTTAAGCGCCACCTCGCTTCGCGCCTCAACAATCTGGCCGCCGATCTCAAGAAGAACCTTGCCGTCTGGAGTAAAGCCCGTCACCTTTCCCCTGACCAGTTGCCCCTGCCCGGACAACAACGGCGCTGGCAGGCCAGGCTTGTCTCCGCCCTCGCTCCGGCCTGAAGCTGGCAGCGGTATCCCCTTGAGGAGAACGGAGGTTCCTTCGATTTTCATGTTGTCCCCGTCTCGCCTGCCTGGTGCGGAAAATATCTATGAAACAGCCATGGAAACTACTGGAGAGGCAAAACAACCCTAACCTCCAGGCCACTGCCTGGATGGGGTTTGAGAGAGAAACTGCCGCCATGAGCCCGGATAATCCGTTCAACCAGGGTAAGCCCCATGCCGGTGCCATATGTTTTCGTGGTGAAAAACGGATCCTTGGCCTTGTCCAGATAGAATTCAGGAATACCTGGCCCGGTGTCAACGATCGAGACCACGACCTGCCCCTCAACGACAGTCACGACAATGGTCAACCTGCCCCCATCGGCCATAGCCTCCACCGCGTTTCTGAACAGATGGAGAAACGCCAGGCGAATCTGCTGCATATCCCCTTGGATAAGCGGCTCCTGGTCGGGGCATTCCATTTCCCAGGTTACGCCTTGTTTCGCCATGCTCGACTGAAGCAGGAGGGCGGTTTTCTTGAGCAGCACGCAAAGAGAGAGCCTCTCCTGGTGAATCTCACCCTGTCCGACAAAGTCAAAAAGATCTTCCAGGGTGGACTCCAGCCGCTCTGTTTCGTGGGTAATGACATTCAGGTATTTTGCCCACTCGGGATCGACGTTTTTTTTACTCAGGATGCGGGAGACCCCGCCAATGGAGGTAATAGGATTTCTGATGATGTGAACCAGCTGAGCCGCCATGTGGCCCAGGGCGGAATAACGCTCCGCCGCGACCAGCAGATCCTTGCTCCGGTCAAGTTCCTGGTTCATCGCCTCAAGCTCGACAATCTTGCGCTGCCGCTCATTGTGCAGAAGACTCTGCTCAATGGCCAGACTGGCATGGCTGGCAAACAGTTCCAGCGCTCCGATATGACTGCCCTGAATGTCCCGCCGGGTCACGTAATTGTCGGCAATGATTACCCCAAAAGAACGTCCTGGAGAGTACAGGGGCACGACAACAAAGGAATCCTCATCCAGGAGATTGATAAGATCCTTGGGCACGGCAAGGACAGGGGCAACATCCTCCGCCCTGTCCCGGCGCTCATAAATCGTGGCCCCGTTATTTCGTCCGGCGCCATACCCGTTGCGCCGCTCCAGAGGCACAGGCACCCAGCCGTTCCCCGGCGAGACCCGGTAACTCCTCCGGCCCAGCACAGAACTGATCAGGATGTTTTCCGTATCCTCAGCCGAAACCACCAAGGCCCGGGCAATATTGTTCACTGCCGCGTCCTGGGTCTTACTGGTTTCTTTAAGCTTCTCAACGATCTGTAAAAAATTTAGTTCCTGCGCCTCAATCTCCCGCCAGACCCGGTCGGCTTCCTCCCGGGAACTCGGGCCAATGGCCATCCGCCCCCGCAGAAACCGGCCATCGTCATCGAACATGGCCAGAAACGCCCGGTTAAAACCCAGACCTTCCTTGGAGGTAATTCCCACCAGCACCGCCCGCAGGATCTGATCAAGCTCTACCGTGCTCAGATAGACGGTATTCATCTTCTCCGACAACTGATGCAGAAGCTGGATCCTGAAATGCGCCTCTTCCAGCTCTGCCTGGTACTTGCGATTTTCAAAGATAAGCCGCCGCTTTTCCAGAGCCTTGCGCGCCACATAAAAAATCTCCTCAACCTGCACCGGCTTGGACAGATAGTCCGTGGCGCCCTTGCGCATGCATTCCAAAGCCACCTGCAGGTCGGAAATACCGGTGAGCATAACCACAGCGGCATCAGGGTGCTGCTCTATGATTCGGGGTAAAAGAGAAAGGCCATCGGTATCCGGGAGACCGATGTCAAGAAGAACCAGAGCCACATGACGGGAAGCCATCACCTGCATGAGTTCTGTCGCCGAAGCACATTCCAGCACAGGCAGGCCATGCTGCTCAAAATAAATCCTGAGCAGCGCGCGAATTGCCGCATCATCATCGACAATGGCAACCACCTCTCCGTCCTGAAGAAGCTGAGCCAAGGGAATGGAAACATGTTGGTGCAACCCAAAAACCGCCTCGACCATAAAAATACCCTCTGCCATGATGCTAGGACGACAAGCAAATTACTGTCAAGGGAAAACACCGGAGGCCATAAAATCAACAATCATCTGAACAAAAAATATCGTATTCCCGAATCACCCCGGAAATACGATATTTTCATCCTAATATATAGCCTGAAAAATAATTAACCCGCAAAATGGGAAAATCACCGGCCCGCAACCACAAAATAAACGAGTTCCTAACAAATACCCATTGTGATGTCGGCACTACTGCCGACGACTGACACGCGGCTTTTTATCGGCACTTCTGCCGATGATTGACAGCAATTTCAACAAAAATGGCAGCGACTACATCTCAACCAGCAGTTTATTGCTGTCCTCATTCCAGCGAACCACCAGCCACCAGAGAGCCATAAGCAGAACGATCACCGCCAGGGTGCCGCCGTAGCCAAGGAAGGTGTTCGGCATATAAACAAAGCTCCCGAGCTGGCCGGCATTGGTGATCCCCTCATTCTGAAAGGCGTCCATCCCTTCGAAATCGTTAGCGGTAAACCACTGGGTGATCAGGGAATTGGAGATACCAAAGAAGGGAACCACGATCCAGAGTTTGATTTGGCCTTCCCCGACCCGCCACAGGGTACCTGTACCGCAACCACCGGCGAGAATGGCGCCGAAACCAAAAATGAGGCCGCCAACCACGCCCCCCCAGCCAAAGGTGCCGCGCACATAATGCTCAATCTGATTAAGCCCGCCGGCCTTGACGACCACCCCGCCGATAGTCAGCAGAACGATGCTCAAGGCCACCGACTTGGCCATGGTGGCGTTGCCGGTCATATGCGGTTCACGAAAGCCCTGGATCATGCACCAGCGGCCCCGCTGCATGGTGTATCCCAAGCCAGCCGCAAGCAGCAACACCCCGCCCATCTTGGCCAGCGCCTCAGTGGCGCTGTAGGTGTAGGCGCCCCAGATCATGACCAGCAAGGCCCCAAGTCCGAGCGCCACCTGAACGGCAAAAGGAATCTCGATCGTCTTGGCCCCGCCGCTGCCCCAGGTAACATTTTCCATCTCCCAGTAAATGTACTTGAGGCCAAGAATGGCGCCGGCAATAAGCCCCGCCATCATGGCAAACCCGCCGGCAGACAGGTTGCCGATTGCATTATAGAAGCCGCCCACATTGCAGCCGCCGGCCATGGCCGCCCCGATTCCCATGAAGATACCGGCCGCCACGGCCTTGACCATTTCAAGCACCGGCGGAATCCGAAAAGCGAAGTTATTGCCCAGACAGGCAGAAAGGAAGGCGCCGCCGATAAAACCTAGGCCGATGATCGAACCGGCATGGGTAAAAATGGAGGCAGGTTCTTGGCTGTAGATGCCAACCCCATACAGCATCCAGTCCGCCCAGTTCCTTACCGCCCCGGTTGCCCCCCAGGGCCGATACCAGGCCAGGATCATCACACTCAGAAAAGCGACGAGCATCCCGGAGGTATAGGGATTCCACTCGTCCTGGCACATTTTTTTGTAAAGCTCCTTGGCAGTGCCGCCAAACCCGCTGCTTCCACTCATAATTTTCCTCCTCTTCCATTTTTTTTCTGGAAACCACAGGCTGCCGTCCCGATATTTCTTTCATTATAATGAAATACGGAAGGTCAGCCCTTCTAAATTCCACTTGCAATCCATAGCAGAATAACTCCTTTACCCGGAGCCGCATACTTTTGTCAAGCCGTGAAAATATCCAGGCCCTCATCAGAATCACAACCACAATGTGACAGATAACAGGAAGAAAACAAGCAGCCGAGAAAACAGGCTTAATCGCGCTGACCGCCCCGGTCGGCAATCTTTATAAATTCCCTTGACATGCTCTGCGGATTTTTGGTAGAGACTATTTTGTCCTTGGGAAAAGGTTGCGTTTTTTGAGCGCAAAACAGCTCTCAGGAACAGACAAGCGTGTCCTATGGCACAACCGGAAACAAGATCACCATTTTCGTTTTTTAGAAATCAAACACGACAATCTTTTCCAAGGAGAAAACCATGAGCGACGATTTCAAGAAAGCCCCGGATGGCATCACCCCGACCCGTACCCTGGACGCAAAAGGCCTGAGCTGCCCCATGCCCCTGCTGAAGACCAAAAAAGAAATGGACAAGCTGGCTTCCGGGGAGATCCTCGAAATCCTTGGCACCGACCCCGGTTCCCGCAACGATCTGCCTGGCTGGTGCACCCGCGCCGGACACGAGTATCTGGGAGAAAAGGAAGAGGCTGGCTTTATGCGTTTCTTTATGAAGAAGCAGTAAATCCCTCACCCGACAAGGGGCCGATCTCCTTTTTAATCGGCCCCTTTCAATTATCCCAAGGAGACAGCAAATGGCTAAAAGTTTAGGTATCTTTGTCACCTCTCCCCAGAACATGCGGCATATCATGGGGGTCACCAGGGCAGCCAAGGCCAAGGGCTCCAAGGTTAAAGTCTTTTTCACCTGGTACGGTGTTCACCTGACCAAATGTCCCGACTTTCAAACCTTGTGCGAACTGGCCGACGAGGTGTCCATCTGCGCGGACAGCTACAAGAAATGCGGCTACGATCCGATCGGCGATATTCCCAAGGGACTCGTTGCCAAGGACATGGCCACCCAGGGCCAGCACGGCGCGATCATTGAAGACTACGACTGCTACCTGACCTTATAAGGAGAGACCCCATGTCGAAGAAAGTAGGCTTTCTGCTGGCCAACAAGGAGTACACCCTGGACGGCACCCGCTCCGCCCTGGGACTGGCTGTCGAAAACATGTATGCTTATGCCTATGTCCTGAACAACGAACTCACCGAGGTAAGCGATTACCACAAGGAAAATATCGAGTGGATCCGTGACATGGAAGGCGAGGTGTACACCACGGTGGACGCCAATGTCGAGAATTTAGGGATGCCCAAGATCACCATCGAGGAAATCGGCAAGCAGCTTCGTGATCTCGATTACATCATTCCCTACGGCATCATGCGCTCGGATAAGAGCTGATTACACCCAAAGGGTATAAGTTTCGTTTGAGCAGACAAGCTGCTCAACTCAGCTTTAACCACCGAGAACCAACAATAAGGAGTGCTCCAATGAAACTCTTGAATGTATATCGCTCTGAACCAAATGACGACACCAAAAAACTGGTAGAGATCGTTTCCGAGGGTCGTGAGGCTGAGGCCTTTGCTCTTAACGTTGAGAGCCCGGACTACGACGCCTTGGTGGACAAGATTTTCGCAGCCGACCAGACCATCTGCTGGTGGTAAGCGAAATTTTTTCAGCCGATGCAGACTGAACCAGATCCCCGGTCATAATTGGCCGGGGATTTTTTTTGCGCTACGGCCCTGTTTTCTTCCACATGCTATAAAATGGCAAAAAGTCAGGCCATAAATCCGACGCCTCCTGTCTGCCGGTGCCCCTTGGCCGGAAACACCCCAGCAGGCTTGACAAGCGGCAAATTCAGAAGAAGAGCATAAAATGACCCCGGATCAGACTGTTATATCGCAGGCCTTGCCCTGGCTTATCATCATCGGAATTCTGGGATTGGCATTTTCGTCTGCGCTTATTCGTCTCCGACGCCTCAACCGTGAACTGGCCAACAGCCGCGAGGACAATATCCGTCTGGAGCGCGAGCAGGGAATTCTCCAGGAAAGGCTCCTCGCCATTAAAGTCCTGACCATGGAGCGCGACGAGGCCCGTCGGCTCTTGGTTGACGAAGGTAAGGCCAGGGGCGATCTTGCCAGCGAACTTGCCGCCCTTCAGGCCAAAAGCAGGGAGAGGCTTGGGGCTGCGGACGAGAAGATCAGTCTGCTGGAGCAGGCCGAAAAAAAACTGGCCACCGAGTTTGAAAACCTCGCCAACCGCATTTTTGAAGAGAAGCACCAGAAATTCAGCGAGGTAAGCAAGACCGGGGTTGAGGCACTGCTCAACCCCATGCGGCAGCAGTTAACCGATTTCAGGAAGAAGGTGGAGGATGTTTACGACAACGACAACAAGGAGAGAGCCTCCCTGCGCAACGAGATCCAAAGCCTGAAATCGTTGAACGAACGGATCGGTGCCGACGCCCTGAACCTGACCAGAGCCTTGAAGGGTGACAGCAAGGCCCGAGGCACCTGGGGGGAGATGCAGCTTGAACGGTTGCTGGAAGAATCCGGCCTGCGCAAAGGCCATGAATATGAGGTGCAGGCCAGCCATCGCAATGAAGACGGCCAACGCTTTCAACCCGATGTGCTGCTCCATCTGCCGGAAAAAAAGGATGTGGTTATCGACTCCAAGGTCTCGCTGGTCGCCTATGAACAATATCACTCCGCTGAAACAGACGAGGAGCGCCAGCGCCAGCTTCGGGCCCATATCGGTTCGCTCCGTCTCCACTTTAATGGGCTCAGCGCCAAAAACTACGATGAACTGATCGGCGTCAATTCCCTCGACCTGGTCATCATGTTCGTCCCCATCGAGCCCGCCCTGCTCCTGGCCTTCGAACATGAGCCCCATCTGTTCAGCGAGGCCTTCAACCGCCGCATTCTGCTGGTCAGCCCCTCCACGCTCATGGCCACCCTTCAGATCATCCACAACATCTGGCGCTACGAGTACCAGAACCGCAACGCCCAGACCATCGCCGCCGAGGCTGGCAAGCTGCACGATCAGTTTGTCGGTTTTGTGGAGGCCCTGGAAAAGGTTGGCGAGCAGATCAGGAAGGCGGGCGAGAGCTACGATACCGCCCACAAACGGCTCACCAGCGGCAAGGGCAATCTGGTTGGCCGCACCCAGAAGCTGAGGATCCTGGGCGCCAAAACCAAGAAGAGCATAAGCCCTGAACTGCTGGAAACGGCTGAAGAAAGCGATGAGGATCTGACTCTGCTCCCAGAGGAAACAACCAGCGAGGAGGAGAGATCGCCTTCATGAACACCGGCAAATTATGCGGAAAACTCAACAGGCTCTGGAGTAAATTCTGAACTGGCTGCGAATTTCGCCCCCCCTTTATTTCTCAAAGGAGCGCAGTCCGGCAAGGGCATGATGTTCCTTTGCTTCCAGGGTGGCCACCACCGTGACCAGCCAGAAGTCTTCCGGGTCGGCCTCAATCTGCCTGCGCAGGCTGTCCCCGAGCCAGTGGGAATCCTCTGGCAAATTGTAAAACTGGCTGTCAATACCGAAAAAACCATCGAGCAGATGGGCCATGGTGTGGAAGATCTTGCTTTGGAAGCCTTGCGGTATGGTCAGCAGGTCGCTGAACTCCCTGGTGCCCGCCATCTGTAACTCCCCGATTAATTTTGTCAGAACCTGCCGGTTGTCGGCCAGACCCTGTTCAACCCAGGGCCAGAAGCGCTGATCCGCGCCAGAGCAGGATTGGGCCGCCTCAACCCGCACCGTATCGTATTGCACCAGAGGAGTGTGGTCGAGAAAGCGTAGGACATGGGCGGCGCTTTTTGCAAGGTTCGGCTCCATGGTCAGGATTTTGTGGGTTACTTCAAATTTCATGCAAAGCCCTTCGCACCTCGGCCAGGACTGGCGCCCACTGCCCTAATTGCTGCTGCCGGAAAAGACGCGCGCTTGGATACCAGGGGCTGTCCCCGCGATCCAGCAGCCAGCGCCAATCGGGGGCGAAGGGCAGCAGGATCCAGACAGGCTTGCCCAGGGCCCCCGCGAGATGGGCAACGCTCGTATCGATTGTGATTACAAGATCGAGGGTCTCGATGAGGGCGGCGGTGTCGGCAAAATCCTGGAGCTGTTCGCTGAAGATGCGCATTCGGGAGTGTTGGCGAGCGAGGGCCTCGTCCTCGTGGTGAAACTCTTTTTGCAGGCAGATGAATTCGGCTGGATATTCGAGGAGACCGGCAAGCAGGGCAAAGGGCAGCGAGCGGTTGTGGTCGTTCTTGTGTGTCGGGCGGCCACTCCAGGCAAGGCCGACACGCGGCTTGTCCCGTGGCCCCAGCAAAATATTCCAGGCTGCTGTTTTTTCTGAATCGGCGTGCAGGTAAGGTACCTCGGCAGGAATGGAATCAAGCCGGGTGCCAAAGGCCAGCGGCAGACTCATGAGCGGGGCATGAAAATCGAAAGGGGGCAGTGGGTCGCCGATGGCAAGCAGCGTGTCCACGTCTGCCAAGGTTTGGCACAGTACCTTGAGGGCAGAGGGAACGGCAAGCACGACGCGGGCGCCCTGGGCGGCCGCAAGCGGCGCATAACGGCAGAATTGCAGGGTGTCGCCAAGGCCCTGTTCAGCATGGAGCAGCAGGGTTTTTCCGGCCAACGGCGCCTCGCCCAGCCATAACGGTTGCTGGAAGTTTTTTGATGCATCAACCTGGGGCGATTTTAATCGCCATTCATGCTTCTGCCAGCCAAGCGCAAAATCCCCCAGCAACAGTCTGCACAGGCTTTCATTCCAATGGGCATCAGCATAGTCCGGCTTGAGCCTGAGCGCGTGGGCATAGTTATCCAAGGCCTCTGCATGGCGATTCAGCGCAAGCAAGGCTTTGCCGCAGTTATGAAGCAATCCTGCACAATCCAGCTTGAACTTGAGCGCCCGGCCATAACTTTCCAGTGCTTCTTCTGGACGGCCCAGCGCAAGCAAGGCGTTGCCGCTATTGTTGAGCGCCCCTGGATAGTCCGGTTTTATCTTAAGTACCTGATCATAGCTCTCTAGGGCATCTTCGTGACGCTTCAGGGCAAGCAGTGCATTACCACGACTGTAGAAGGCATCTGCGTCATCTGGATTAAGCCTTAACGTGCGGTCATAACTCTCCAGGGCCTCATCATAACGCTTCAGCTCAAGCAAGGCGATGCCACGGTTGCAGAAGGCACTTGGATCATGGGGGTTGATCTTCAACGCCCGGTCAAACAATTCGATTGCGAGGGTAAATTTCTTTTGCTGCAAGGCAACCCTCGCCAGCAGTTGCAGGGCGTCAAGATGCTGAGGTTGTGAGTGCAGGATCTCCTGGTAAAGTTTTTCCGCCTGATCCAGTGCACCTTGTTGATGCAGGGCAAAGGCGGTCATCAGCCTGGTGGCATTTGCCTGCGCGGCTGCGGCAGAAACAGGACGCCTTGACTTTGGCATGGGGGGGCGGCGTTTTTTCATCATGAAACCTTGCGTATGGTGGCTGATTGCGCACATTGGCTCAGGTTTTGTCCGCCAAGATCGGCAAAGATCGGCAGTCGGGTAATCTCCATAAAGCTTTGCACATGGTATTGGGCCGGCAGTTTTGGATTTTTGAAGGCGATGAGCCGCATGCCCAGAGCGGCGGTGTGTTCCCGGTCAACCATGGAGTCGCCGATATACACGGCCTCATCCACCTTGAAGCCGAAATGGGCAAGAATCTGTTCCAGCGCTTCGGGGTCGGGCTTGGGCCGGGCCACGTCAAAGGCGGTGACCACCTTGTCGAACCGGTCTGCCAGGGCAAACATCCGCAGCACCGGGCCCATGGTGGAGGTTCGGTTGGTGCTGATTGCCGTTTTGCAGCTGGGCCGGAGAAAATCGAGAAATTCGATAAGATCCGGTTCCATGATCATGTATTGCAGGTAGGGGGTATAATCAAGACTCTGCCGATAGGCTTCGGCCTGTTTGAGATCCTCCGGGTAACGACGGAAAAGATGACGGATGGAATCCATGACATGGTGCATGTGCACATATTCGAGTTCCTCCTCGTTCATGGGCGGGCGGGCAAAGGCCTCGCGGATATGATTGTAATAGATCCGGTTGGCGTTTCTGGAGTCAAACATTACGCCATCGCAGTCAAAGACAACGAGTTTTAAGGGGGCCATGGAGAAGAATCCTTGCCATCTGCCCTGGTCCGCGCTATGTAAGCCGTTGAAATGGATAACATTTAAAGATCGCTCGGCATAAGGGGCCGTAACGAAATGGTTTTAAATGTAGTGCATTTTTAACGGCCCCTAAAATTCTTTGCCAGAACGGGCGAATCAGGGCGTGGGGCAGATAAAGGTTACCGTGGATACGGCGCTGCTGAACGTTTACTCTTTACAGAATATCTTCCGGTAATGTCAAGCTGTTAACCGCACGGAGCAGCCATGAAACAGGGTACCGATTTTCTCGTGATTGGCAGCGGCATCTCCGGGCTTTCCTTTGCCATCAAGGCGGCGCGCTTAGGATCGGTGGCGATTGTCACCAAAAAGGCCAGGGTGGATACCGCCACCAATCTGGCCCAAGGCGGGATTGCCGCCGTCTTGTCGCCGGATGATTCTTTTGCTCTGCATATCGAGGATACTCTGCGTTCCGGAGCTGGGCTCTGCCATGAAGACATTGTCCAGCTGGTGGTAGAAAACGGCCCGGCCCGCATCGAAGAGTTGATCCGCCTCGGAGTGCAATTCCAAAATGAGGCCAACGCACCCTCTCACCTTGATCTGGGCAAGGAGGGTGGGCATTCCGCCCGCCGGATTGCCCACGCCATGGATCTCACCGGTCGCAAAATCGAAGAAGCGCTCCTGGCCCAGG
>MGTC01000085.1:21414-21521 GCA_001799255.1 Deltaproteobacteria bacterium RIFOXYD12_FULL_55_16 | reverse complement strand
CGGGGATAGATTTGAGTTTTTCATCGGTCTTGATGGTCTTCAGCACTTCCAGGCCGTCGATCTTTGGCAGTCTCAGGTCAAGAAGAATCAGATGGGGACAGGGGCTC
>MGTC01000085.1:19106-21203 GCA_001799255.1 Deltaproteobacteria bacterium RIFOXYD12_FULL_55_16 | reverse complement strand
AAATAAAAGGTAGAGCCTTGCTCAAGACCTGCAGACTCAACCCAGATCGTACCGTGGTGGAGCTCAATAATCCGTTTTGCCAAGGCCAGCCCGATACCGGTTCCTTCCGAATGGGGATCAAGCTTCTCAAACAGTCCAAAGATTTTGTCTCTAAATTTCATATCGATGCCGAGGCCGTTATCTTTGACAAAATAAGCCTGCCGCCCGTCGGCCAGAAAACGACAGCCCACTGCAACTTGTGGCTCCGCCTGGCTCCCCATATACTTGACGGCGTTTTCGATCAGATTCTGCATGACCTCCCTGATCCGGTGAGGGTCAGCAAAAACCGCTGGCATCTCTGGTTCGATGGTAACCTTAACCCCCTTGGCTCTGATCGTGCCAGCCAGAACCTCACTGGCATCCTGGGCCGCTGCGGTCATGGAGAATTTCAGCGACGGTTGCACCATCCGGCCGATTCTGGAAAGTTCCAGCACGTCCGTAAGAAGAGCTTGCATTTTATCAGCCGCCCCAGCGATGCGCTTGATGTCAGTCTCCAGGCGTTCCATATTGCCAGCCCTGGCGTCGGCGACCAGGGAGCCGAGGAAACCCTTAATAGTGATAATGGGGCTCTTCAAATCGTGGGAGATCGTATAGGTGAAGCGTTCTAATTCCGCATTTTTTTGTGCAAGTTGCTGTTCCGCCCTTTTCCGCGCGGTGATATCCTCGAAACTGCCAAGCAACGCGGTCACCTCTCCTGCCTCGTTACGGATCGGCACTTTGATGGTGCGGGTCATACAACCCTTGCCCAAGGCGATATCGGCCTCCTCAAGGTCTTTTACCTCCCCGCTTTCCATAACCTCCCGGTCGTCAGCCCGGTACTGCCTGGCCAACTCCGCCGGGTAAAAGGCGAAGTCATCCTTGCCCACAAACTCCTCTGCTCTTAAACCATGGGCCTCGGCATAGGCTTTATTGACAGCAAGAAAGACAGAATTACGATCCTTCAGGAAGATCTTCTGGGAGAGGCTTTCAAGAATGGTGCGGTTGATGGCCTCACTCGCCTGCAGCGCCGCAAGGGTAGTCTGAAAACTCGCGGCCATCTGATTGAAATTCAGCAGAACCGTCTGCAATTCAGGACTGCCGGCGATCTTGACCCGGACCGACAAATCCCCCTGGGTCAGGATTTTGCTTACTTCTGCCAGAGATAGCAGTGGCTGTAAAGCCTTGCGCAACACAAACCAGATGCTGAACAGGACTATGACCAGGCTCAGGAACATTAGCCGAACCAGATACAGGTAATACCCCCAGGCCTGGTTGATAATGCGATTGGGAGACATGGAGAGGGAAAGAAGCCCGTAATATACCCCCTCAACAATAATGGGTCTGTTGAGGTAGATATTTTCCAGCCCGCACCAACGGGAGAAGAATAAAGGGGCTTCAAGCTGAATGGGAATCTCCTGGCTGAAGGCCGCCACATCCGTGGTGTCGCGAAAGCTGATCTGCGTAACATCTGCACTGTACTTGAATGCTGAGAGCAAGCCTGTCAGGTGTTTCAAGTCGAAATGGTGGTGGGTCTTTTCCTCCATAAACAAGGTGGCAAGAACAACAGACTCCAGCGTCTCCATCTGCCGGTTGTATTCGGCGCTCAGCTCATTCTGGGTGTCGCGGGTGATGTGTTGGGATGATTGATATACCGCCCCAATCACGACCAAAAGGATGCCCAGAGCCACGACGAGCGATAAGCGGGGAACCAGATTCAAGCGCGCCCAAAAATTTGAAATAAGCCAGGTCACAGATCACCTTCCTCGATTCGGCAGGGCATCAGGGGTAAAGGTCAGGGGTGGAAAGCCTTCTGGCTTAAGCTGATACCCCAGGCCGGGATCGCCAAAATGCTGGATCAGGGTGTACCTGTTATCCAGGAGATCATAGGCGAAGTAACACCTGGCCAGGGGCATGGGCACATCATAAAGAGGGGTCTGGGCGATGAACATGCCCTTGCTGAGCTGATCGTTGCGGCTGTACGCGTCGCTCATCCCCGCCCCACTCCAGTCCTCATCGAAGTAGAATATCCGGCGAGAGATGTTGTGTTTCTTCCCTGGCTTGCGGGTAGCCTCCACCACC
>MGTC01000085.1:14907-19021 GCA_001799255.1 Deltaproteobacteria bacterium RIFOXYD12_FULL_55_16 | reverse complement strand
GGCGGTAATTGTTATAGGGGATATACATCTCCCGTTTGCCAAGCAGCTTGAAATCGAACAGATCAAGCCTGCCTAAGGATAAATAGCCTTCATCGTAAGTGGTTATGCCGCCCTGCGAGGCGATGGGCGTGTCGTAGGTATAGTCCGGGGCAATGCGGATACGGCGGGTCGCGGCGGAATAGCTCCAGGATCGGCGCGGTTGTTCGACTGGATCCAGGGTGTCGACAGAATAGGCGGCATTCCCTGCGGCATTTGGCGGGGCAGTAAAGTGATAAGCTGCTTTAAAAAAAGAATTGCCGTTCTTCTTCAGCTCCTCCGCGCCCCAGTGGGAGGTGTAATAGTCGCTTTGCAGTGAACATTTCAGCTCCCCGGTATTGATGGCGCGGCCAGTCTTGTCGACATACCAGTTGCGGCCCCGGTATTCAGCGGGATAGCCATTATAGACGAGCATGTGATTCCACATCACCTCATTGCCGTTTTTGGGAAGGGGAAAGGGGATGCCGCCCACCGCCCCTTCCAGGGCCAGCCCCTCCTTGGTGAGTTTGGCAGTGCTGGCGTTTTTCAGGGTGTTGTTGAGAAACCAGGCTGGATAAGCAACGCTGCGCTGGCTGGGATAGATATCCATGTGGTAAGAGGGGTACAGCCGCAACAAGGCCTTGCTGGCCTCGCTGAGTTTGCTGGCATGTTCGGCCAGGTTATGACGGGAGATCGAATAAAGCGGTTTTTCATTGGGGAAGGGATTGGTCCAGATTCCTGAGCCTTTTTGAAAGTCCGGAGGAAGGTCGTTTACGGAAAGGCCCCCTGTGTAGGCGGGGATGGTGCCCGCGCGATTGCCGGCTTTTTCTGCGCCAAAAGGGGTTAAGGAGTCCCCGAGTTGGCGCGCTTCGCTGGCGCTGACCCCTGCCTGGGTACTGTTGACCCAGATAGTTCCCGAAAGAAACAGAGATAATAATATTGCTGACGACAGGTATTTCATAAAAGACACCAATGTCCTCGGTTTAGAAGGCAACCTGATAGGTGAACGAGAGCCAGCCCTTGTCTTTGTAGGGAGCGCCAAGAATGCGAGAGCCAAAGATGGAATCAGAAGCCGCCTCAATCTTCTGGTCGTAGCCGGTATAGGCCAGGTCAAATTGATGGCGGGCATATACCTTTGCGGTCAGGCCGATCCTGAAGGTCGTAACCCCCTCGTTGCCCCCGCCGTTGGAAGGGGCATTGCCATGCAAATTTTTGGCAAAGAACAAAGGCATTTCCAGATCCACCCCTGGATACACCTGCAGCCAGGTTGGCACGAAAGACAGCGCCAGGCTTATAAATTCTTTGTCCGCGCAGCCTCGCAAGGTGGGGTCGGAATCACAGGCAGGAAGATAACCCTGGGCCCGGTAAAGTTCGGGATTATGAGTAACCCGGTCGAGTCTGGACCAGGTAAATTCAGCGGACAGCACAGAAGATTGGCACACGGGGCTGGGCCCGAAACTTGTCACGCTGTTGATCAGGCCATGCCAGGTATCTCCTCTGGCCCCCGCGTAGCCGTTGGCCGCCCCAGCGGAGGCCGCGCTGTCGCTGACCAGAGGGTCATTGCTGCGATGGGACAACTCAGCGCCAATGGAAGTTCCGCCGACATTCTTGCTCAGGGTCACCCCCAGCAGCCCGATATCACGGGCATAGACCGCGCGTGTTTGCCCGCCATCGGCCACCTGAGCCAGCCAGCCGCCCTTATCATCGAAGCGCCGCCCATAAATGCCCAGCATGCCGTCCAGCCAGGCTGGCCGCCAATTAAGGCCCAATCCCAAGTCGCCGCCCCCGCCTTCGAAAGCGGCAAGCCGATTCACGTTCGGGCCTTCATTCACGCCGTCAGCGCCGAAATAGGTGCCGCCCTCCGGGAGGCGATTTGGCCGCCATTCAAAGCCCAGTTGAGCCACCAGGGAAACCGTGGAATTGATTTGGCTCAGCAAGGACAACTGAGTTAACGGCAGCGCAGTTTCTTTGGCTGAGGCGCCTGGATTAGAGATCGCCTTAATGCCGTCACTGGGTGCTTGAGAATACGAGACTGCGTGCGCGCTGCCGAACAGAGATTCGCCCCAGACAAGGGCGTGACGTCCCAGTTTCACATTGCTGACGGCAGGGCCTGTCTCAAAGACGCCAAAGACAAAGGCATCGAGCAGTTCGGCATAAGGGCCATTGGCATAGCGCTGCACAGCGGAGGTGAACTCGCTGTTAAGGTAGCTCACCGGCGCTGCCCCCGCGCCAAGCGCGTTCGGATTACTGCGGCTGTGGGGATCATAAGCCGCGTCGTACCAGGCGGCAGCCGTGACGCGCAAGCCGTACCGCTCATGAAAACTCAAGTCGAACTCACTCAGCCAATCAAGCCGATTGCTGATCGTGCCGTAGCGGTTGACAAGGGCATCCCCCTGGTCATAAAGCGCGTTGTTGGCAATGAGGGGGTTACGCTCCTGCATTCTCATGCCCCAGTTGTATCGCAGGGAATTGTTCCAGCTTACCTGCAGATCCGGGACATCGGTGGAGATGGGCATAGCGTAGCTCTAAGTTGGGGCAACAAAATCATCACGCTGATAAACCCCGGCAACATGATGCTTAAAGGCCGTTGAGACAACCAAGCTGTATCCTGAGTAGTTTTCATCCTGTTGAAATCCTAGGTTATCAGGACATCAAAAGTCAAAACAAAAAAAGCTTTTTACCGGGTATTTCGGGCAGCGGGAATTGCGGAAACAGGCTGTTTAAAGAAATCAAATCAGGGTCTGGATTATTCTTCTCAGGGCTTTTCTCCTTGCAGCTCCAGAAAAACCCCTCTATTATAACAGCATGATGTTTTCCATCTATCCTTGACCCACACAGGAGTTACGGAATTGACCTTTTCAGATTTTTTCTCCCTGCTCAGCGCCGCAAGTATTTTTACCATCGCCATCGCCTTGGTGCCGACCTTCATCCAGTTCCGCCGCACCTTGCAGAAAATCGAGATCTTCATCGAGGCCCTGAGCAAGCAGGTGGATCCGCTCTGTCAGTCACTGACCGAGGCGGGCAACGAAATCCAAACCCTCACCCTCTCCTTGCATGACAAGCTGGAGAAGACGGACACCGTCATTTACACCGCCCAGAAATCAGCGGATACCCTGCTCACCACCGCCACCATGCTCAGGGAGACAGTACGCCCCTTTATCACCCAGATAGGAGGGTTCAATGCCGGGGTCATGGCCTTTTCGCATTTTCTCAACCGATCCTGGAAAACACCAAAAAAAGGAGACTGATATGAGCAGAGACCATTGCGACAACTCCAGCACCGCAGTGCTGGCCTTTCTGGCTGGCACCGTGGTCGGCGCAGCCATCGCCCTGTTGACCGCCCCGAAGACCGGCCAGGAAACCAGAGAAATGCTCGCTGACTATGGAGCCGAACTGAAGGAAAGAGCCAAGACTCTTCCCGATGATTTCAAGGAATACAAAGAAACAGCCCTTGAGCGGAGCGAGAACATGATTGCCCTGGGCAAGGAACTCATCAGCAAGGGGACAGACCTTGCCGCGCAAGGCAAGGAATTTCTCGACGAGAAGAAAAGAACCCTCAGCGAGGCCATCGAGGCCGGCAAGATCGCCATGCAGGAAGAGCGGGAAGCCCTGGCCCACAAACTTGAGGGAGATGATTAAGCTCAAGCCAACAATTTATCTCCTGATTTTCCCCTCCCTTGGGGAAACCAGAAGCTGACGACAAAAAAGCGGAGGCCCCCACAAGACAAGGAGGCTTCCGCTTTTTTTCAACACCTCTTTGCCCCGCCAATCACCGCTTGTTTTTACCCCCCTCTCCTGCCTGCCCGCCCCAGTTCAGCTTGTTGCGCAGGATCTCAAAATAGTCCTTCTGGGGAGAACAGATAAGCAGCAGAGGCCTTTCCGAGGCCATCACCTCCAGGGTGTCTCCGCTCGACATCTCCCAGGCAGACTGGCCATCGACAATGATCTTCACCACACTGGCCTGTTCGGCAAGTCTGGTCGTAAGACAGACTCCGGCAGAAAGAAGCACCGGACGACTTTCCAGCATGAACGGACAGATCGGCGTAACCAGGATGGCGCGCAGGGCCGGATTGACAATAGGCCCGCCAGCGGAAAGGTT
>MGTC01000085.1:6943-14889 GCA_001799255.1 Deltaproteobacteria bacterium RIFOXYD12_FULL_55_16 | reverse complement strand
TGGCGTGGAAAAGATCAGGCCATCAGCGCGATAGGTTGTAATGTACTCCTGATCGGCCCAGGTACTCAGACGGGCAAGCCGGTCAGCGCTGCCCTTGCTGACCACGACATCATTCAGGGCATAACGCCAGGCCGCCGTTTTGCCGCCGCAGTGAAGCCTGACCTTGAGCATCAGCCTTTCCTCGACCACCACCTGCCCGGCCAGAATCCCTGTCAGAACCTCATGGCGTTCGCTGACCGCCACCTCGGTCAAAAACCCGAGGTCGCCGAGATTAACCCCGACCACCGGCACCCGCAGGCGGCTGGCCTGCTCCGCGACATGAAGCAGGGTGCCGTCTCCACCCAGAATGATAAGCAGATCCATGTCATCGGCAATGCTATCGATCTCGGCGGCAATACCCCGTTCCCCCAGCCAGGGGAGCAGTTCCCTGCCCATCTCCCTGGCGGCGGGCGAATCCTTTTTGCAGATAATCCCAACCTTGCTGATTTTCATGCGCGCCCCAATCTGTTGGTAAGCATTCGCCAGAGATGAAAAAATCTGGCGCAGGCCAAGCTCTTAATTGTAACCATTCAGTCCCTGGCCGTGATTTTTCCTAAAGGCCTGTCACCCCTGCCGGCGAAGCGGCAGTGATTCCGGTTCAGGCCAGCTGGCTTGCAGCTCGTGCAACTTGGCATATTTATAAAATGTCCCCTCAAAGTTGCCAAAAGCGATCACAAAACCAGCCCAGCCATCCAGAAAGCCAAGTTTAAGCAGATAAATTTGCAGAAATGCCCAGCAGGCACGCCAGAAAGCGGTGGCCATGCCGCCTTGCCGCCCTGCCGCCAGAAGTTTCTGGGCGCCAAGAGTCGAGTAACGCCCGGCCTTGTGCTGGATCTCCGCAAAATTTCTGTAAGGCTTTTGCCAGATTGCCTGTTCAAGATAGCCCACCGGCCTGCTGGTGCGGAGCTCAAAACCTTCATGCACGGCATCCGGCTGAAAATGCAAGACCCCCTTGCGAAAGAGCTGGGGTTGGCGATAGTCCGGGTAAAATCCGGAATATTTGATCCAGCGGCCCATAAAAAAATTCCGGCGCGGAATGTAGTAGGCGTCTGCCGGACTATCGCCTTGCACAAGAGTCAGGATTTCGTCCTTCGCCGCCGCAGTACAGCGTTCATCAGCGTCCAGGCTGAAGATCCAGTCGTAACGGCAGGCGGCCATGGCCTGATTGCGTAACTCGCCAAAGCCATTAAAGGCGACCTGCACCACCCGCGCCCCCATTTCCCCGGCGATCTCTGCCGTATCATCCTGACTGTGCGAATCAACCACCACAATTTCATCCGCCCACAACACGCTGTTAATGGCAGCCCTGATCTTTTCCGCCTCATTGTAGGCAATGATATAGACTGAAATTTTGCTCACTTTCCCTCCGACAGGTATCAGAATTCAGAATCAAGAAAAACACCCAGAAGATCTGGTTATCCCAGCATTTCTCCTGAATTCTGAATTCTGAATTCTTTCCCCTTGATGATCTCCGCAACCTGCTCCACCGAGATCTCCTCCATACACCGCCAGTTATCACAGGGTTTCCAGCGATAACAGGGAGAGCAGACGGCTCCGCTCCGGATAACGGTGTGCCTCGCCCAATATGGCCCGGTGCGATCCGGGTTCGCCGGGCCAAAAATGGCATAGACCGGCACCTGAAGGGCGGCGGCGATATGCATCGGCCCGGTGTCATTAGTGACCATAAAAACGGCCTTTTCGATGAGAGGCAGCAACTCTTTCAGGCTGGTCTTCCCGGCAAGATCAATAGCCCAACCCTCGGAAAAACGGGCCACCTCGGCTGTGACGACAGCATCTCCGGCGCTGCCCAGCAAAACGACCGGCAGCGCCAGCCTCGCCGCCAACCTGCCAAAACGCTCGGCTGGCCAGCGGTTCGCTTCCTTGCCGGCCGAAGGCACCATGACCGCATACCTGCCCGGCAAACTCGCCATGACGGGCGGGGTTTTATCATACGGGGCAAAGGGGAAATCAACCTCACTGATATCACAGCCCAGAAAACCGGCAAACTTCAGGTAGCGGTCAACCGCATGGATCGACATATCTCCGGGGATCTTCCGGTTATAAAATATCGAGCTGCCCTCGTTGGAATCCTTGAAACCAAGACGCAGGGCAGCGCCAGCAGCCCAGGTAAGCAGGCCGCTGCGCAACAGCCCCGAAAGATCAACAGAAACAGAAAATTTCTCCCGGCGCAGGGCCGCCCGCAAAGCCAGCAGCTCCCTGAAGGTCCGTCCCAGCCTGGCAAGATTGCGCCAGCGTTTCCGCTCGAAGATCCAGAGCCGGTCAAGCAGGGGATGGCCTTCGAGAAAGGGAGATAACTCCCTGGCGACCAGCCAGTGAATCTCTGCGGCAGGAAACCGCTTGCGAAGGGCGGCAAGAAACGGCAAGGTGTGGACAATGTCACCCAGGGCGCTGGGTTTGATGATGAGAATTTTGCTGACGACAATACCTTCCGTTTTCATCGTTTATCCATGAATATATCCTGTGCGGACAAGAGCGGGAAGCTCAGGCGGTATAATGCAACTCAAGCCAGTCCCGATAGCTGCCGTTCAGCACCGCCCGCCACCAGACCTCGCTGGCCAGATACCAGTCAATGGTCTTCCTGATCCCGGTTTCAAAGGATTCCAGGGGCGCATAGCCCAGCTCGCCCCGGCTTTTTTCGGCATTGATGGCATAGCGCCGGTCATGACCGGGCCGATCCTTGACAAAGGTGAGGAGGTCTTCCGCCTTGCGCCCCAGACAGAGAGGAGAGCGCGGGAAGCGCTGCCGCAGGGCCTCGGAGGCGGCAAGCCTTTCATCGACCAGGGCGCAGACCAGGCGGACGATCTCGATATTGCGCCATTCGTTATTGCCCCCGATATTATAGACCTCTCCAACCCTGCCCCTGCGCAGCACCAGATCGATACCCCGGCAATGATCCTCCACATAGAGCCAGTCGCGGATGTTGGCGCCATCGCCATAAATGGGCAGCGGTTTCGCCTCCAGAATATTGAGGATGACAAGCGGGATCAGCTTTTCCGGAAACTGCCAGGGCCCATAGTTGTTGGAGCAGTTGCTGGTGGTGACCTCCAGCCCGTAGGTGTGGTGATAGGCGCGCACCAGATGGTCGGAAGCCGCCTTGCTTGCCGAATAAGGCGAGTTGGGGGCATAGGGGGAGACCTCCGTGAAAGGCGGCGCCTCCGGGGTAAGCGAGCCGTAGACCTCATCGGTAGAAACATGGTGGAAGCGATGCGGCCTTCCGCCCCCCCCATCCAGCCAGACCTTCTTCGCCGCCTTGAGCAGGCCGTGAGTGCCAACCACGTTGGTGGCAACAAACGGATCCGGGCCATGAATGGAGCGGTCTACATGGGATTCGGCGGCAAAATTGACCACGATGTCAAGACCCTCTTCGATCAACAGGGTCTCGACCAGATCCTGATCCCCGATGTCTCCATGGACAAAGCGAAAATTGCACCCGGAGGGTATAAGTTTCGTTTGAGCAGGCGAGCTGCTCAACTCAGCTTTACCCTGCTCCAGACACCCGGCCAGGCTGGCCATATTCCCGGCATAGGTCAGGGCGTCGAGTACCACCACCCGATCCTGGGGATAATGGGCCAACCAGTAATGAACAAAATTGGCCCCGATAAACCCGGCCCCGCCGGTGATTAGGAGCGAGTGCTTAGGGGCGAGTGCTGAGTGCTGAGTGCTTAGTGTTGAGTGCTGGGTGCTTAGGGGTGTGGGCATGGTGTGTGCTCAATTCTTGCTTTTATCGACAGTGCGGCGGAGGCCGCCGATTATTCTTCCCACTTCTTCCGTCATGTTCGACAATTCACAAAAAACGTCTTCGGTAATATATCCGACATCCAAGGCCACATAAAGATGGGAGCGCACTTCAGCACACGATGCCTTGGCCACCACCAGAAACTGATGGAACTCGGCCCGCCCTGCCCGTTCAAAGCCCTCGGCAATATTGGCCATAACCGACACACTCGCCCGGCGGATCTGATCCTTCAACCCGAAATCTCGGGCAAAACCTGTTGCATCAGTCACCCGATAGACTTCTCTGGTGTGAACCCGCGCCTTTTGCCAGGCAACAATATCCTCAAATCTGCCTATCCCGGCCATCATTGCTCCTCAGCACTCGGCACTCGTCCCTCAGCACTTTTATAGCCCTCGGAACTCATTCAACATCCGCCGCAGGGCAACCCGCCAGTGCGGCGGCGTCATCCCCAGGGCCGCCCAGGTCTCGGTCTTGTCCAGCACGCTGTAGGCTGGCCGCCTGGCCGGGGTCGGATAAGCCACGGTATTGATGGGCAGGATGGGAATCTCCCGCTCAAGCAGCCCGCAGGCAAGGGCTTCTTCCTGAATGGCCACGGCAAAATCATACCAGCTGGCCACCCCGGCGTCGGTCCAGTGATAGATGCCCTTGGGCTGCACCAGGCACATCCGCCAGAGAGCCTCGGCCAGACCACGGCTCCAGGTCGGGGTGCCGATCTGATCCGCCACCACCCGCAGCTTATCCTTCTCAGCCATAAGCCGCAGCATGGTGGTGACAAAATTGTTGCCAGAAGCGGAATAGAGCCAGGCGGTGCGCACAATGGCCACCCCTTCCGGGCAGGCCGCCAGGGCCAGCTGCTCACCGGCCAGCTTGCTGGCCCCGTAAACCCCCAGAGGGTTTGGCTGATCCGTGGGCAGATAGGGGCGGGATTGCGCTCCGTCAAAAACAAAATCCGTGGACACCTGAAGGCAATAGGCCCCCACCGTGCAGGCCGCCCGGGCAAGATTGGCCGCGCCCAGGCCGTTGACGGCAAAGGCTGCCTCCTGCTCGCTTTCCGCCCGATCCACCGCCGTGTAGGCTGCGGCATTGAGGACAATCTCAGGCTCGGCTGCCTTTAACACCGCAAAAACCGCAGCTTCATCCCGAAGATCAAGCTCCTGCGAAGCAAGGGCCAGCAGTTCTGTGCCGACTGGCGTGCAGCGCTGGAGTTCCCGACCCAGCTGGCCGCTGCCGCCTGCGAGCAGAACCCTCATGGATACAACTCCGCCTCGGCCAGCGAGAACCCGGCCAGATCCTTGACCGACAACAAAGGCGCCTGGGCCCGCAACGGCCAGACAATGCCCAGCCCGGGATCATCCCAGCGCAGGCAGCGCTCATGCTCCGGGGCATAAAACTCCGTACACTTGTAAACAAACTCGGCCTCTGGGCTCAGCACATAGAAGCCATGGGCAAAGCCCGGCGGCACCCAGAGCATCTTCCTGTTTTCCGCAGAGAGGAGATCTCCAACCCATCTGCCAAAGGTGGGGGAGCTTTTCCTTAAGTCAACGGCCACGTCAAACACCTCGCCGCTGATCACCCGCACCAGTTTGCCCTGGGGTTGCCTGATCTGGTAATGCAGCCCGCGCAGGGTGTTCTGCACGGACTTACTGTGGTTATCCTGGACAAAATTGCATCCAAGACCGGCTGCAGCAAACTTTTCCGCATGCCAGGTCTCCATGAAAAAGCCGCGACTGTCGCCAAAAAGCTGAGGCTCGATAAGCAATACCTCGGGAATTTCGGTGGGCAGAAACCTCATCGTCCCTGTTCCTCCTCAAGAATCTGGAACAGATACTGACCATAACCATTTTTCCGCAAGGGCTCGGCCAAGCCCGCCAGCTGCGCATCATCAATGTAGCCCATCCGGAAGGCAATCTCCTCAAGGCAGGCAATCTTCAAGCCCTGCCGGTCTTCCATGACCTTGATAAAATTGGCCGCGTCCAGCAGGGAATTATGGGTGCCGGTGTCAAGCCAGGCCGTGCCCCGTCCCAGAAGTTCGACCTGCAACTGCCCCTTGGCAAGATACACCCGGTTGACATCGGTTATCTCCAGCTCCCCGCGAGCGGAGGGTTTGAGATTGCTGGCAATCTCGACCACCTGGCTGTCGTAAAAATATAGGCCGGTAACGGCGTAACGGGATTTTGGCCTGGCCGGTTTTTCCTCGATATCGAGCACGCTCCGATCCGGGGCAAAGGAGATTACCCCATAGCGTTCAGGATCACGCACATAGTAGCCGAAAACCATCCCGCCTTTGGGCTCAGCCGCTTTATCCTGCAGGATCTTGGCCAGGCCTGGCCCATAGAAGATATTATCCCCAAGAATAAGACAGACTGGCTTCTGGCCGATGAATTTTTCCCCGATCACAAAGGCCTGGGCAATGCCCTCCGGCCTGGGCTGCACCGCGTACTCCAAGGCAAGACCCCACTGACTGCCATCGCCCAGCAGCTCCATAAACTGCCCCTGATCCTCCGGGGTGGTGATGAGCAAAACCTCCCTGATCCCTGCCAGCATGAGGGTGGACAGGGGATAATAGATCATGGGTTTGTCATAGACCGGCAACAGCTGCTTGCTCACCGACCGGGTCAGGGGATAAAGCCGCGTGCCCGAACCGCCTGCCAGGATTATTCCTTTCATTTTCGCTCTGCCCCCCCCAAAAAGACGACCAGTCACCGCCCCACGGAAAGACTTGCTTTTCTTGGCGGGGCATTTTATCTTTAAGCAACGATCTTGCCAGCATGATCCATGCTCTCGGAAAAGAACCGTTATCCTAGCGCATTTTACAACAAATAAAAAGTTTATAGTGCCGATGCCTGTGCTGTTTGTCCCCAGGAGCAACACCTATCTGCCGCCCATCACCATCACCGGAGCCACACCATGATCAGCCAGGAACTGCTTGATATCCTTGCCTGCCCCAAATGCAAAGGAGAATTAACGCTCACCGAAAAGAAAGACGGCCTTGTCTGCGAAAGCTGCCAGCTTCTCTACGAGATCCGTGAGGACATCCCCATCATGCTCATTGATGAGGCCAAGAAACTAACTAAAAAGACGGAGTGCTGAGTGCTGAGGACTGAGTGCCGAGGTATGGATCTTTTTCTCAGCACTCAGCACTAAGCACTCAGCATTTATAATGTATCAACACCTGACCTCGCGCTGTTTTATCAATTTCCCCTTTCGTCGGCTTCAGCAGGAGCTGGATTTTGTACTCACCCACCGGTTCCAGCCGGAAATCGGCCTGGAAGGCGACACGCTCTACACCGCCACCACCGCCGAATACCAGAAGGTGGCCAGAGCGCTGGCTGAGGCCGGGCTTGGCTGCACCCTGCACGCCCCTTTCTTCGACCTCGCGCCGGGCGCGCTGGACAAAAATATCCTGACGGCCACCCGCGCCAAGCTGGGCAAGGCCTTTGACCTCATTGAGATATTCCGGCCAGCGGCAGTGGTCTGCCATCTCAACTACGAAGAGAACAAGCACGGTTATAAAAAGGAGGACTGGTTCAACACCTCCCTGACAACCTGGCAGGAGCTGCTGGCACAAGCCGCCGCATACCAGGTGCCGCTGATGCTGGAAAACACTTACGAAACAGGGCCGGAGCAGCATGAGAAAATGCTTGCCGCCCTCAACTCGCCCCTTGCCAGATTCTGTCTCGATGTGGGCCATGTCTCGGCTTTTGCCAAAAACAGCTGGCAGGATTGGCTGCCCGCCCTTGCCCCCTGGCTCGGTCAGCTCCACCTGCACGACAACCAGGGCGACCGGGACGCGCATCTGGCCCCAGGGAGGGGAACCTTCGATTTTCCCGGCCTGTTTGGCTATCTTAAAGCGCAGAGTTTAAAGCCCCTGGTTACCCTGGAGCCTCACACCAGGGATGATCTGTGGGAAAGCCTGGCCGCCCTGGTAAAGCTGAGTGCTGAGTTCTGAGTTCTGAGTGCTGAGGGCTGAGGGCTGAGGGCTGAGGGCTGAGGGCTGAATTCTGATTGCTGATAACCGTATTACACCTTTGGAGTCCCGATGTCCGACATGCCTGTCCCGCCAGCCAATTTCGTCCACCTCCATGTCCACACCCAGTACAGCCTGCTCGATGGCGCCATCCGGGTCGGCGACCTGCTGGCCAAGTGCAAG
>MGTC01000085.1:6824-6926 GCA_001799255.1 Deltaproteobacteria bacterium RIFOXYD12_FULL_55_16 | reverse complement strand
GCCGCCTTTCATCTCGTGCTCCTGGCCATGAACAACACCGGCTACCAGAACCTGCTCAAACTGGCCAGCCTGGCCCAGATGGAAGGGTTTCACTACAAGCCG
>MGTC01000085.1:527-6810 GCA_001799255.1 Deltaproteobacteria bacterium RIFOXYD12_FULL_55_16 | reverse complement strand
GGTGCTGGCCTCTCATGCCGAGGGCCTCATCGCCCTCACCGCCTGTCTGCACGGCGCCGTCCCCATGCGCCTCACCGCAGGCGACCTGGAAGGCGCCCGCAAAGAGGCCCGCCAGCTCATGGCCATTTTCGGCGACCGCCTCTACCTTGAGATGCAGGAAAACAATATCCCGGAACAGGCCGTGGTCAATAAAGGGCTCAAGCAGCTCTCAGAAGAGCTGGGCATTCCGCTTATCGCCACCAACGACTGCCATTATCTCAACCGGGATGAGGCTCAGGCCCACGAGGTGCTGCTCTGCATCCAGACCGGCAAAACCATGCAGGATGCGAATCGTTTCAGGTTTTCCACCGACGAGCTCTACTTCAAATCACCAGAGGAGATGAAAAAGTCCTTTACCCATTCGCCCGAAGCCATCGCTGAAACCGTCCGCCTGGCTGCGCGCTGCAATGTCGAACTTGCCTTTGGTGATTCTCATTTTCCCATCTTTCCGGTGCCCGAGGGGGAAACCCTTGATTCCCTGTTCGAAAAATCAGCTCTCACCGGGCTGGAAGAACGGCTGGCCGACCTGCGGGAGACCAGCCAGCTCGACCTGGAGCTGGAAAAAACCTACCGGGAGCGGCTGAGCCATGAGATCGAGGTCATCATCAAGATGGGCTTTCCCGGCTATTTTCTCATCGTGGCCGACTTTATCAACTGGGCCAAGGATCATGAGATCCCGGTAGGCCCTGGCCGCGGCTCAGGGGCCGGAAGTCTCGCCGCCTATGTCCTGCGGATCACCGACATCGACCCCCTGCCCTATGGTCTGCTCTTCGAGCGCTTCCTCAACATCGAGCGCAAATCCATGCCCGACTTTGACGTGGATTTCTGCCAGGAGCGCCGGGGCGAGGTGATCGAATATGTGCAACAACGCTACGGCGGAGAGGCGCATGTGGCCCAGATCGTCACCTACGGCTCCATGAAGGCCCGGGCCGTGATCCGCGACGTAGGCCGGGCTCTGGGCGTGGCCTATGGCGAGGTGGATCGCATCGCCAAGCTCATCCCGGAAGAGCTCAAAATCACAATCAAGAAGGCCATCGAGACCGAGCCCCGCCTTCAGGAGCTGAGGCAGCGCGACCCGCAGGTGGAGGAACTCCTGCGCATCGCCCAGACCCTGGAGGGCCTCAACCGCCACATCTCCACCCACGCCGCCGGGCTAGTCATCTCGCCCAGACCCATGGTGGAATACCTGCCGGTCTGCAAGGGCTCCAAAGGCGAGGTGCTGACCCAGTACGACATGACCCACACCGAGATGACCGGTCTGATCAAATTCGATTTCTTGGGCCTCAAGACCCTCACCGTCATCGACCGGGCCCTGAAACTGATTGCCGCAGATATCGGCCAGCGACCCGACCTCACCCGCCTCCCTCTGGACGACGCCAAGACTTACGAGCTGCTGGCCAAGGGCGATGCCCTGGGCATTTTCCAGCTGGAAAGTTCCGGGATGCGCAATCTGCTGATGAAGATGAAGCCCGAGGTCTTCTCCGACCTCATCGCCCTGGTGGCCCTCTACCGGCCCGGCCCGCTGGAATCCGGCATGTCCGATCAGTTCGTCGACACCAAGCATGGCCGGATGCAGGCGATCTATCCGCTGCCGCAGCTGGAATCTATTCTCAAGGAGACCTACGGGGTTATCGTCTACCAGGAACAGGTGATGAAGATCGCCAACGTCCTGGCCGGCTACTCCCTGGGCGACGCCGATAACCTGCGCCGGGCCATGGGCAAGAAAAAAGCCGAGGTTATGGCGGCGGAAAAAGAAAAATTCATGACCGGGGCCATGCAGAACAGCATCCCGAAAGACAAGGCCGAGTACGTCTTCGACCTGATGGCCAAGTTCGCCGGTTACGGCTTCAACAAGAGCCACAGCGCGGCCTACGCCCTGATCGCCTACCAGACCGCCTGGCTCAAGGCCCATTATCCGGCCCAGTTCATGGCTGCCCTGCTTTCCTGCGACGTAAGCAACACCGACAAGGTGGTGCGCTACATCACTGAATGTCGCGACCATGGGATCGAGGTGCTGCCCCCGGACATCAATGAGTCGAACCATGACTTTGCCGTAGTCAAGGGCCGCATCCGTTTCGGCCTGGCTGCGGTCAAGAACGTGGGCGGCACGGCCCTGGACTCGATCATGGAGGTGCGGGCAAACGATGGCCCTTACGGCGGACTGGAAGATTTCTGCGACCGGGTCGATTCCCGCAAGGTGAACCGGCGGGTCATCGAAAGCCTGATCAAGGCCGGAGCCTTCGATTCCCTGGGGGCCAAACGTTCCCAGCTCTTCGCCATTCTGGATCTCGCCCAGGAACAGGCCCAGTCCGCGCAGCGGGATCGCTTAAGCGGCCAGATCTCACTGTTTACAGCCATGCCGCAGGCGCAGGGCAAAAAGACCAACAGCATCGACCTGCCGGACATCGCCGAATGGACCGAAAAAGAACGGCTGGCCTTTGAAAAGGAGACCGTGGGCTTCTATCTCACCGGCCACCCCCTGGACAACTTCCACCAGGAGATCCTGACCGTGGCCGACACCGACCTTGGCGGCCTTGGCGACTGGGGCGACAACCAGCCCGTGCGGGTGGGCGGCCTGATCCGGGAATACAAGGATCACCGGAGCAAAAAAGGCGAGCGCATGGCCTTCATCGTCCTGGAAGACCGAGCAGGAGCCGCCGAGGTGGTCATCTTCCCCGAGGCCTTTGCCAGATGCGCCCATCTTCTGAGCAGCGATGAGCCGCTCATCGTCCTGGGCACGGTCAAACAGGAAGAACAGGGGGCCAAGATTATCGCCGAATCGGTGGACAGCCTGAGCGAGGCCCACAGTAAATATACCAACGGGGCCCGCATCCTGCTAAAATCAGAGCAGGTGAACAGACAAAAACTCGAAAGCCTGAAAAACAAGGTGCGTGAATTTCACGGCGCCTGTCCGGTTTCGCTGACCCTCCATTTTACCGGGCGAGGCGAGGTGGATATCGAACCGCCCGCAGATTTCACCGTCAGGCCCTGCCGGGAATTCAAGACAGCAGTGGAAGGACTTCTGGGTTATGCCGCAGTCACCTACCTGAAAACCAGGGCGGAGATCGAACCCCGCAACGGTGGCAAGGGCGGACGTTGGCGAACAACTACGGGGTAAGGTAACCGGTCAGCCGTTACAACACAACAGGAGCGGGTATGAACTTAACAGGGAATGAGCAGCCAGCGGATGTGATCGGCGAGATTCTTAATATTGTGCATAATTCCGTCATTCTCGTGGATCCGGCGGAACGGATTTTCTTTGCCAACACCATGACCGCCAAGATGTTTCGCGCCAGCCCCGAACAGTTGAACCGCCTTGATTTTTCAGAGCTTTTCATGCCTGAAGACCGGCAGTTCATGCTCCCGAATATCCTGCGGCTGACCAGAAGAAAACAGGAGTTTGAAACCGAAATCATGTTGCGTTGCCTGGATGGCGGCTCCTTTCTGGGGATTCTCTTCTGTTCCATCTTTCGCTGGGAAGATGACGAATGCATCGCCGTAACCATCCATGACAGTTCCAGGATGAAAACCATCGAGCGCACCCTCCGGCGTTCTGAGCGGGTCGCCTTCCTGGGCAATATGCTTGATGAGATCAGTCATCAGATCCGCAACCCCATTCAGGTTATCGGCGGCCTGGCCAGACGGATGAAGGGAAAGGCCGGAGCCCACGAACGCTACATGGAGACCATTATCCATGAATCGATCCGGCTGGAGAAACTGCTGGACACCCTGAATGCCTTTATCAAGCTGCCTCGGCCAAAGACCAGCATGCTCCCCCTGACGGAATTGCTTCGCATCGTCAAGCCTCGGCTCGAAAAGATCGCTGCTCAATATGAGATCAACCTTCAGTACCACTGTGACGAGACAATCCTGGACAAGTCAATCCTGGCCGATCTTGCCCTGATCGCCGAAGCGATGGAGGCGGCGGTGATCAATGCCTGTGAATCTTACAGCAAAAAAGACCCCGCCAATCTGGTTGAATTCAGGCTCTTTGACCTGGGCCAGCCTGACTGGCCCTGCGCCATCCGGATAACCGACCATGGCTGCGGCATCAAAGCGGAGAATCTGCCGCAGATCACCACCCATTTTTTCACCAACAAGACCGGGCATCTCGGCATGGGCCTCACCTTTGCCCAACGGATCGTGGAAGAACAGGATGGCCGCCTGGAAATTATTTCCGTTGAAGGACAGGGCACCTGTGTCACCTTTTTCCTGAAAAAGGAGAGAAGAAGACCGCTGCGCACCGAAAGGCTGGAATAAAAAGGCCCACTCTCTACCCTGGGCTCAACCCTACCTGCCAGCACCGGTTTCCTCCTGCGGCACAAAAGCCTTGCGCAGTCGCCGGTCGTTTTGCAGGATTTCTTCCACGTTTTCCCCGGTTATGTCCCAGGTGTAATCCCCCTTTGCGTTCCGCTGCAGCTTGATCTTGACCGGCTTCTTCGGCAAGGCCTGCGGTCGGGCAGAAACCTGCGGGGGCGAAAACTGCCTGGGGGCAGCGGCAACAGGCAGCCGCGGCTGCCCGGCGACGACAGGCTTTGGCGCCGGGCGAAGATCCGGCCCTGCCGCCAGGGTGGCAGGCAGGCCGACTGCCGTGATGCTCAAAGAAAAAACCAGGGCGGCAAGCCAGGCCTTCCCCACTGCCATTTCTCGACTGAAACTGTCTTTTTCTGCGCTCATCTCGGTTTCTCCTGCGGTTGAATCGGTTCCCTGTCTAACAGGATGTTGGAAAAAGCCGTCCTGGCTTTTTCCAACTACGAATCGGCAGAAGTGAATTCTGCCGATTCTCACAATTTAAACGAGTTAGCACTCATCAAAATTGGCGACCCATCCATAGGTCGCTAGCAGGTTGTCGAAAAACGAGTTTTTCAACAACCTGCTAATCCCCCTGGATCTTCACCCTCATAAACTCCGCACCACCACCCGATCCGGCTCAGGCGGGGTATCGGTAACCACGGTAAAACCATGCTCGGCAATCGTGCGGCCATTTTCCGTTTCCACCCGCACCTTCCATTCCCCCGCCGTCATATCCTGTTTGTAGGTGTAACCACGAAAACCGCCATCCCGGCCGCCGGCAAGGCCAAACCCAGGCCGGGAAGTGGTCAGCCACCCCCGCCCGGCCTCGTAATGCTCCCAACGATGATACAGGCGGGTGTTTAAGCCGCGTGGGGCAAAGACCGCAGAAACACAATACAACCGCTCGCCTGGGGCAAGATGAACCTCGCTGGACAACTCCCGCCAGAATACCCACCAGGGGGCCTTCTCCAGGGTGAGGCGAAATTCAGTTCCCTTATGGGCAAAATTTCTGCCCACCTGAATATCCCGCTTCACCAGGGGAACCGGGGGGATGAGATCCAGGGGATAGGCCACGGCCAGCATGGCGGCTATGATCCAGACCGGGGCCGCCCTGCCGGGACACCCCGGCGTTCTTCTGCGCAGCCAGTGGGTAAGCCCGGCGCCGGCGAAGGTGCTGAGGTAAAACCAGATCATGTTGATACTGCCAGCCAGATACGGAAGCAGAAAGTTGAACAGCAGCATGGCGCAGAGCCCGAACAAGGCCCAGGTAAGGGTGAAACGATGGTACTTGTCGTCAAGAAACTCGTTGGCGACCAGCAAGCCGCCCAGGCCAAGAGACCACAGCACGGCGGCCAGGTGACTGGAGCTTTTGAAGTACAGGATAAAAAGCGAGCTGAAAAGCCCGCCAAACAGAAACTGCAACAACAGGAAAGGGGCGCGTTCCAGCCAGGGAGACAGGAATGAGGCGGGCGAATCAACGGTAGTCTGCGTGACACCTTCGGAGGCACGCACGGTAAGAATGTGGCGACGATGCCCCAGCCACCACAGGATGCCAGCCGCTCCCGCCAGATAGCCGGAGAGAATCCAGAGGTCAAAAGACGCCACCGAACGGCCAAGGGTAAGCGCATCCCACAAAAAACCGGCAAAGAAAGCAATGACCGGCGGCCAGGCGCGAAGGGCGGCAAGTTTAGGGGCTGTTAATAAAAAAAATGTGCTTTTCAGTTTATTCATTTACAGCCCTTTATGCCGCTCGGGTAATTTACAAGGTAAGGTTATTTTTGAACAACGGCTTGGTTTTCATGAATAAGTCCCGCAGAAAGACAAGGGGTTGCCAGATGCTGTTATCGCTTCAACTGAAGAGTGGGCCGATTGCCCAGCACCAGCTTCAACCAGTCGTAGCCAAAGGTAAGCAGGGCCACATCATCGCTCTCGATGAGGCGACGCCGTGATT
>MGTC01000085.1:341-506 GCA_001799255.1 Deltaproteobacteria bacterium RIFOXYD12_FULL_55_16 | reverse complement strand
GCATATTATGCTCGGCCACATACTGCCGGAAACGATCGATATTGTAGCAGACCATAAAGGCCAGCTGCTGCCTGGGCCCGGCCGCGCCCTCGCCCTGCCAGGGGTTTGCGGCAAAAAGAGAGTCCAGCTCGGCCCAGAGATCATCCATAGCGTTGTAATAACTCA
>MGTC01000085.1:216-313 GCA_001799255.1 Deltaproteobacteria bacterium RIFOXYD12_FULL_55_16 | reverse complement strand
CGTCCAGGCCTTTTGCTCCTGATGCCCCAGGCAGTACGGGTGATCGGTCATGAAATAATAGGCCCTGGGCCGACCCCGCTCGGGGTTGCGGTCAACA
>MGTC01000085.1:0-117 GCA_001799255.1 Deltaproteobacteria bacterium RIFOXYD12_FULL_55_16 | reverse complement strand
AAAATGCAGTTTCGATATCGGATACGGCTCCGACAAGTATTTAATCGATGACCATATACATGACTCCAAACATGATCGGTCCGAATATTGCGACAACGGGTTCAGGCTCCCTCCGAA
>MGTC01000084.1 GCA_001799255.1 Deltaproteobacteria bacterium RIFOXYD12_FULL_55_16 | reverse complement strand
ATGAACGGCGAGGTAATAACATTACGATGCACTAAGTCCAACACAGCCAGCAAGAGGATCGGCTTGTGCGGAGCCCTGCGCTTGGTGGCATCAGTCCACGTCGCGCCAGGTGCGCGGTTAAGGGAGGCGAATTGTTTGATTGAGGTGGCAAGTTCGGTCATTGATTCATCCAACTGATCATCCAAAATTAGACGCAGTTAAGACACAGGAGGATTTTTTCCTTCAGGTTGACTCAATCATTACGCTTCATTCCTGCAACCAGCTTTCTACCGTTCTTCGTCAACCGATATTGTTGCAGACGACTGTTTGGTTTATCGGGAAGAGTGTATTCAATGAGTTGTTTCTTCAGCAATTCCTTCACCGCCCGGTTTACCGCCCCTGAAACCTGGTCATGACCAAGTGCCTTGGCGATTTCCGCACGTTGGAGCGGATGGCCAGTCAGTGCTTTTATGACGGATTTCGCAGTCTCCGACTCTAGCCCCGACTCTGGCCCCGACTCTGGCCCCGACTCTGGCCCCGACTCTAGCCCCGACTCTGGCCCCGACTCTGGTTGAGACTCGGTTTCTGGACGCAGAAAAATAATCCGGTACCAGTCTGCATCCGCCTCAATTCGTGGCGGCGGACAAGGGTAAGCTTCAGACATCTGGCGGATGCGCAGCAGGCCGGAGCCAACCTTCTCCACCAGATTCATGCGATGCATCAGGCCGAAAAGCAAGGGATTTCTGGGGATGCCCATGGAAAGACCTTGCTCCAGATCGCTTACAACCTACGAAACATCAATAATCTTCAGGCTGTTGGTGGTTCCTGCCACCCCGCACTGAGTACCGGAAGTGATTACCAGCCGCCGTGTGCCGGAGCGAATCAGCCCGGCGCCTCTCAGCAGTTCGGCCAGATCAGAATCAGTCAGATCGACAGAGGGCACCCAGATGGGAAAAACCCCGAAGGAAATGGCCAGGACATTGCGAACCGTCTGATTTTCGGAGACCGCCACAATCCAGGGCCGGGGCCGCATCCGGGCGATGCGCCGGGCCGTGGTTCCAGAGGCCGTCGGGGTCAGGGCCAGATCAATGGTGCGGTTTTCTAAAATGTCACAGGTGGCGCTGCTGATCAGATCATCAATGCTGTCTTCGGAACGGATCGCGGCCCGCACCTCCAGGGCAACGCCGCCGCTCTTGACCAGGCGGCGTTCGGTCTGGTGGGCAATTTTTTTGGCAATGCGAACCACGGCCGCCGGATCATGACCAATGGCGGTCTCCTCGGAAAACATGATCGCGTCGGCACCGTCGAGAATGGCATTGGCCACATCGGTGACCTCGGCCCGGGTGGGCCGGGCATTGTCCACCATGGACAGCATCATCTGGGTGGCGACGATCACCGGCTTTGCCGCCATGTTGGCCCGGTGGATGATGTCCTTCTGCAAGCCCGGAATCTCTTCGATGGGCAGCTCGATGCCAAGATCGCCCCGGGCTACCATCACCGCGTCGGCCATCGTCAGAATGGCATCAAGGTTGGTCACCGCCTGACGCCGCTCGATCTTGGCCAACAAGCAGGGGCGATACTTCCCGGTTTGCGGCAGAAGCGCGCGGGCCGCCAGCATATCCTCCGGCCCGCCGACAAAGGAGATGCAGATCACATCGGCTTTATGCTTGATGGCAAAGGCGATGCCGCGCTTGTCTTCCTCGGTGAGTATCCCGGCCGGCGCATTATAGCCGGGAATATTGACCCCCTTGTTGGAGCGGACAACCCCGGCCACCAGGGCTTCGGTTTCGACAATCTCTCCCTGGATGGACTTGACCTTAAACTGCATCATGCCATCGCCGATAAAGATGATGGCGCCTGGCCGCAACCCTTCGGCCAGCCCGGCAATTTCATGGGGCAGAAAGATGCCCGCTCCAGAGCGGGCAAGCCCTTCCGGCACAAAACAGACCTTGGCGCCCCGCCGCACGGTAATAGGTTTTGCCACCTTGCCCAGCCGCATTTTCGGCCCAGGCAGGTCAACAACTATGGCCACCGGCCGCGCAATTTCCGCGCTGATTTTTCGCAGACTGGCAATCACCCCGGCATGTTCCTCAAAATCTCCGTGGGAAAGATTCAGGCGAAAGCCATCGACCCCGGCAGCCATCAGACGGCGTTGGACAGCAACCGAAAAAGAAGCCGGGCCCAGGGTGGCCACAATCTTGGTTTTGGAGATGAATGGATTCATAATGCTCCTTGGGGTTTTCGGGTGGGCGGGGATATTTGCAAGCCCAGAGGGACAGACGAACAAGGGCCTGGCAAACGCGGTCCTGATCAGTGTATCGTTTTTCCGCCGCATTTACCAAAGCAAATTTGCTGGTCTTGTAACAACTCGTCACCCCGGCCCTCACTTTGCGAGGATAAACTTCAGCCGGGGTCCAGCCTTGCTGTAACTATCAGAAAACACTGGATTCCGGCCTCCGCCGGAATAACAAGATGTCATTTTTTTGAGTCATTACGAGTCCAGCAAATTTAGCCTCATTTAGCGATCTCGCCGCAGCCGATAACCTCCTCCCCCTCATAAAAAACCGCAAACTGACCAGGGGTCACCGCCCGCTGCGGCTGGGCAAAGATCAAGCGCACCCCGTCCTCGTGGCGGGTGATCTCCGCCTGGCAGGCTGGATGCCGGGAGCGAATCTTCACCTCGCCCACCCAGGGCAAGGCAGGCGGCTGGCCACTCAGCCAATGCACAGCGGGCAGCAGCGCCTCCTGCTGCCAGAGATCCGCGTCCTTGCCAACCACCACCGCGTTTTGCTCCGGATCAAGCCCTGCCACATACCAGGGGGTGACGTCCGGCAGGCCCAGGCCCCGACGCTGGCCGATGGTGTACCGATGAATGCCCTCATGCCGCCCCAGTTCCTGGCCCTGTAAGGTTCGCATCGGCCCGGGCCGCGCCTGCCCAGGAGAATGAGCGGCGAGAAATTCCGGCACCGGCTGGTTTTTGCACCCAGAGGGTATAAGTTTCGTTTGCACCCTGGAGGGCATAAAATCCGGCAAGCTGCCCAACTCAGCTTTGCCCCCAGGGGGTATAAGTTTCGTATGAGCAGGCAAGCTGCTCAACTCAGCTTTGCACCCAGGGGGTATAAGTTTCGTATGAGCAGGCAAGCTGCTCAACTCAGCTTTAAGAAAACAGATATCCTGACTCTCCGCCGTCTGCCGGAAAGCCAGGCCAAATTCAACGGCCAGCCTGTAAACCTCCTCTTTGCGAAAGCCGCCCAAGGGGAAGCAGATACGACCAAGCTGCGCCTGAGTAAGCAGGCCGAGGAAATATGACTGATCTTTTTTGGGATCAAGCCCTTGCCGCAGCCGGTATCCAGATGTGCGATCCCCACTGATCCGGGCATAATGGCCAGTGGCAAAAAGCTCCGCCCCGAGGGTTTTTCCGGCCTCATCCAGCAGACGGCCAAATTTGATGGCCCGGTTGCAAATCATGCAGGGGTTGGGGGTTTTGCCGGCAAAATAGCTGGCGCAGAAATAGTCCACCACCTCCCGCTGAAAAGCCTCGGCCAGATCCACCACAGTCAGGGGGATTTTTAAAAAATCGGCAACCGAGCGAACCCAGCGCAGCTGTTCCACAAGATCGGGCTGGGCCAGGGCCATGAAAACCCCCTGCACTTGCGCCCCCTGCCTTTGCAGGAGGGCGGCGGCCACTGAGGAATCCACCCCGCCGCTCATGGCGACAACAATCTTTTTCTGGTGTATAGTCTCGAAACGTTCTTCCATCCGATCCTCAGCATAAAAAGGCTTCTTGATGAAACTTCCGGAACTTCTTGCCCCGGCAGGCAATGTTGAAAAGATGCAGACCGCCATCCACTATGGCGCGGACGCCGTCTATCTTGGCGGCAAGAAATTCAGCCTCCGGGCCCATGCCACCAATTTCGGCGAAGAGGAAATCGCCCAAGCCGTAGCCTATGCCCACGGGCATGGTGTCCAAGTATACACCACCCTCAACATCTTTGCCCACAATGACGATCTGGCCGGGCTGCCCGACTATCTCGCCAGTCTGCGCCAGGCAAAGGTGGACGGCCTGATCATCTCCGACCCCGGCATCCTCGCCGTAGCCCGGCGGGTGGCGCCGGAACTGCCGATTCATCTCAGCACCCAGGCCAATGTGACCAACCTCGAATCTGTCCGTTTCTGGGCCGCCCAGGGGGTCAAACGGCTCAACTTGGCCAGGGAGCTTTCCCTGGCCGAGATCACCCAAATCCGGCAGGCCACCGAGACAGAGCTGGAGATCTTTGTCCACGGAGCGCTGTGCATCTCCTACTCAGGCCGTTGTCTCCTGAGCCTCTATCTTACCGGCCGCGACGCCAATCAGGGCAACTGCGCCCATCCCTGCCGCTATCACTACCGGCTGGAAGAGGAAAAACGGCCGGGCCAGTTCTTCCCGGTGGAGGAAGACAGCCGTGGCACCTATATCTTCAACGCCAAGGATCTCTGCCTGCTCAACCGGCTGCCCGAACTGATCCGGGCCGGGGCGAACAGCCTCAAGATCGAAGGGAGAATGAAAAGCGTCTACTATGTGGGGGCCATAACCCGCCTCTACCGGGCCGCCCTTGATTACTGGCAGACAGAGGGCCTTGACGCCGCCCTGCCTGAGACCTTCCGGGAGGAGTTGCTGAAGATCGGCTCACGCGGCTACACGGAAAACTTCTGCGACCAGCCGCCAGGGGCCGCCGACATGCTCTACGACGGGCCGCTGATCAGCTACGACTATGCCCCGGTGGGCATCGTCCGCCAGGCAGGCCCCCAGCCGGTGATCGAGACCCGCAACCCCATTGTGGTGGGCGACCGTCTCGAATACCTGGCTTGCGGCCTCAACAACACCGCCCACACCGTGCTCTCGCTCACCGGCGCAAACGGAGCCCCGCTCATCCAGGCAAACCCGAACAATCTCGTCACCCTGACCCTCGACCCTGCTCCCGCAGCCTGCGAGAACAAGGGCCTGTTCAGGAAAAAGATGGCCCTGTAACGGGAAATTCAGGGGACTCGCTTTCCCCGCTTTATTGAAGGCTTGGTTTTATATCCGCCAGCGGCTCTGCGCTTGTCATGAGGCGATGGTGATCAAGATCAAGCAGCCGACTGATATTACAACTAAACACGCCCGTGTCCTGATCCCGCTCGTTTAAATCCACCACGCGAAGACCGGCTTTATTTCCATCCGGATTCGCGATGATCCGAACCTGGGGACGATAGATGTTTTCCGGATTGGTTTTATAAATGATCCCGATAGCGCCGTTATTCAGCAGAACCAGCGAACCAACCGGAAAAATCCCCACCGTGGCGATAAACAGATTAAGCAATAAAGGGTCAAACTCGGCCCGCATCTCGACAACCATTTTTCGGATCACTTCGTGGGGCGGAAATGGTTCTTTAAAGTAGACCCGGGCGGAGGAAAGGGCATTGAAGACATCGCAGATCTTGATGATCATTGGCGAGATCCCAGGTGTCCGCTGGCTGGGAAGCTGAGGATACCCCCGCAGATTCAAACTGACATGATGCATAAAGGCTATTTCCGCTGCTTTTGCCGTGTACTCATCCGTATCACGGCTGGAGATCATGATTATGGCCCCTAAAATGGGATGCAGGCGTATCTGCTCCCATTCTTCCGGGCTCAGCTTGCCAGGTTTATTGATCAAGGCAGGCGGCACCCTGGTTTTGCCGATATCATGAAACAAAGCGCCGAAGCCCAGGATGGCCAGGTATTTTTTGTCAAGACCAAGCCTCTTGCCAAAAGCGATGGCAAGCACGGCGACGTTGACAGAATGCGCGTAGGTATGTTCGTCGTAATGCATCAGCGCGGCCAGTTCCAGCAAGGCCGCCTCATCTTCCATAATCTGATCCACAAGATCCCGAACCACGCGTTTAACGGCCGGCTGATACATTGATTTGCCATCGCCAACCGCAACCATTGAAGATTCCACCAGAGATACGGCACTGACAAAGGTTTTACGAGCGACCCCTCGCTGTCTTTCCAGTTCCCCCAGCTGTTCAGTCGGGGTTTTTTGTAATTGTACCGGAACGATATGGATGATGTTCAACCTGGTTAAAAAGTCTGTCCAGGCGTCCAGACCTGTTGGTGCTTCAGCAAGGGCGAAAAACAAATGCTCAAGTTCCTCTGGCTGGCAGCCTTCGGCAAACAGGAGTCCGCCTAACTGGTGATCTTCCAGAAGTTCCATGACAAAACCAGGAGCAGCGGAGGCGCGTGCAGTTGCTGGCAGTCTGCGACCGTTCACAAACAGATGACCATCGATGGTTTCCAGCGCGGCCCTGCCATCCATCGCCCACAGCCCGGAGAGCAGAGAAAAAAACTTTGCCGCCTGGGTTCGGTAAGCGGGATGGTTGGCATTATACAGCCTGGAGGTTCGGAAAAGCGCAAAGAAACCATTTACGAATTCGGGTGCCGAATCAAGGTCGACCGCTTGCGAGGAAGGATTGGCGCTCATCTGACTTATCCTGGGCGATTGCCGATTGTTGCTTGCGGGCGAGCGGTTGTTCTGTGACCAGTCAGCACTTCCTGCGCTTGTTGAGCTATTTGCCGGTTACGCCGGCCGGTCAGCAGTTTCAAAAACGGCACGGATTCCTTGCCGCATAACCCCAGCGCCTCGATCGCCATTATTCTCTCGGCGCGCAGGATTTTGCGGTTGAACAGGGCAAAACGGTTAATCTTTTTCATCAGGATCAAAACGGCCTCATCGCGTCCTGCCTGGGCAAGCGCCGTGAACCAGGCCTTTTTTTCCTCATCCTGTTTTTTGGCAAAATTCCTGGCCTCAACCCCTTGCCGCAGCACAGGCAGCAGAGCCTTATTGGGACGCCGGGCCAGGTAGTTGAGAGCCATGATGTTTACGGTTAGGTCATCATCCGGCAAGACTTTGGCGATTAAAAGGGAGGCTGCGGGGGTAGCGATGTTTGCCAAAGCGGCAAGGGTCTCTTTTTTTACCTTGCTGTCAGGATCGGCTAATAGTTTCTTCAGATAATCAAGCGCCCGCCCATCGTCGATTTTCCCAAGAATAGAGATGAGCTGGCTCACCACAAACCATCGTTTATCATTAAGTGCCTTGCCGATAAGTTTCAAGGCGGCCTTTCCCTTTTTCTCCAAGGCACGACAGAAAGCCCGGCATAAATCCGGGCCTTCCAGCTCCGCCAGCCTTGTCACGACAACGGCAAACGCAGACAGGTCAAGATATAACAGATAGTTGTAAAAAACCATGGCCGAGGTCTGCGGCGTGGCGTTGGCCGCTTTGAACAGTAAAGAGATGCGGGCCGGATCGCCGGCCAAATCCGTCATTGCCAGCAGTTGCTGCCGATGACGGGGAAGCTGCTCCGCCACTTCACGGGCCATGGCCAGGATCCGGCAGCAGGCGGCGAGATTGGCATTGTTCAGTTGTTCATCGAACAGTTTTTCCAGCAGGGTAATGGCATCATTAAAAGCAGCCTCTTCTGACTCACAGAGCAGAAGAATCTCTTGCAGGATAAACAATTCACCAGAGAAAGGATCGGTCAGCTCTTCCATGGCCAACCTCTGCTGAATTTCTCTCTGTTCCGTTTTTCCCCATTCTTGTGGCGGCCCCAAGTGTTCAAGTACGATCTGTACCTGCGGCTGGGAACTTTGCCGTTCGTCTTTTTTCTGTTCTTCAGTCAGGCTGTCAGGCCCGGGTTGATGCGGCAGGATTTCTCGGTATTCGATGCTGCCGGTCTGGTCTTTGATCTCAAATTGGCCGGGATTCACCCCCTGCATAATGGGAGGGGCGATTATCGAGAATTTGATGTGGGGCAGCCTTTTTTCCCATAACCTGCCAGGCAGATCTTCGTCTGATGGTGCTTTTTCAGGTCTCGCCGGGGTAAAAGCCGCCAGCATGGAAAGGATTTCCCCGGCCGTGGTCAGAGCGCTGAAGGTGATTTCACGGATGCCACAGGAATGCATAAGATTGGCCAGAACTTCCCCCTCAGCAGGTTGTTCCGCCAGGATATTTTCTCCCTCTCCCCAGAATTCTCCGGGTTTGACGCTTATTGTTACCTGGCCATGAAGGAGAAGAAAGGCGGCGAATCTTTCGGAAAAAGCCTTTTTAAGTTTTACGGGAAGGGGGTTGTCGGGGGGGTAAAGCATGACACTCTTGACGGTTTTGGCAAACAGTCCAAAGATGAGACTCAGCTCAGCAATCCGGGGATTTTTCGTAATGTTTTTTTGCGCCATTGGCTGCCTGTCAAAAGGATAAAGCTGAGTTGAGCAGCTTGTCTGCTCAAACGAAACTTATACCCTTTGGGTGAAAGATAGAAATTATCCTTTAGTTATTGTCATGCTGCTTGTCAACAAGTATAATTATTTTGCCTTGTTATATGTAGGCAATCAGGGGAAAATCATTTCCATTTCCACAGGATACCAGGTAATGCGACAAGCGCCAGTTGCCTCTCATTCGACTCTTGGCAAGGGGAAACATCACGATCTCCTTCTCGGAGAACTGCTGGTTCGTGAAGGTCTGGTCACGCAGCCGGAACTTGAACGGGTGCTTGCCATTCAGGAGCAGGAAAGAAAACTGGCCAAACTGCCACTGGGGCAGATTTTAATCGGTCAGAGCAAAATCACCGAAATCGGGATGAGCCGACTCCTCAACCATCAGAATCTTCGCAAGCATCTTGGAACCCTGGCAGTGGAGAAGCGGCACATTACCCCCGAACAATTGCTGTACTGCTTACAGAAGAAAGGCAGCGGCCAATATCTGGGCCAGATACTGGTGGAAGAAGGTTTTCTCGACTCCACGACCCTGATTGCCCTGCTTAAGGATCAGGCTTATGCCGAAAAAATCGGAGATCTGGCGGTTAAGCTTAATCTGGTGACACAGGAGGACGTCAGTGTCGCCCTGAAGATCCAGAAGGCGCATCGCAGCATGGGTGAGATCTGCTGCGATCTTCACCTGATCAGCCCACTTGATCTCTACCCTGTGCTGCGCAAGCATAAGAAACAGACCGGGATCGGGGAGATTCTTGTTAATTTTGGGTACATCAACCATGAACAGTTGACCAAGTCCTTGCAGGAACAGGTCTACAGCAAAGATTCACTGGGAGACATCCTTGTCCGGAACAAGTTCGTAACCAGAGCGCAGATCTGGGAGGCGATGCTCAAGCAGCTGCACATCCCGTTCAAATCGTTCGCAGGCTTCACCTACAGCGAGAGGGACAGACAGGCTCTGACCAGGATAATCAGTCATAAGTATGCGGAAAAACATCTTATCCTGCCGATTTCACTGACCGAAAAAGATTTGATCATTGCCATCATGAGGCCTGACAAGCTTATAATTGTCAGGGAACTCAGGCAAATGTACAGCCAGTTGACGATCTCTTGTGTTTTCATCAGCGAAGCCAAGTTCGGCGACCTTTTTGCAATGCTCTACAGTCTGAGATTGAGCGGCATCAAGAGGGAGGAGGAGGAAGGCGAAGAGTCCGGCGGCGAACCAGCACTCCCGGCGCGTGAAGAGTCTGGGCCGCCTGACCTCATGCAGATCGAGCTCGCCGAAGATACCGAGGAAGAAAAATCTTCCATCGACTACGGCTTGCAGGACATTGAAACCGAAGAGCTGGTGAATTATATCATCAAATACGGCATCAGCCACGGGGCCAGCGATATTCATTTCGAGCGGGATCGCAAGGGGGCAAGGTTGCGCTTTCGGGTGGATGGCGTGTTGCGTGAGGTGCAGACGGAGTGGCTGCGCAATAAAATCAAGGAGAAGTCAGCTCACATAGTCTCCCGGATCAAGGTCATGTCGAATCTTGATATTTCGGAGAAGCGTCTGCCGCAGGACGGAGTTTTCCGGATTAATTACCTTGACCGGGCCGAGAACCAAAAATACAATTTTGATTTTCGCGTCGCGACCTGTCCCGCGATCACCGGAGAGAATGTCAGTATCCGGATTCTCGATTCGCGCAAGGCAAAGGTCGGCCTGGAACAGCTCAATCATTCCCCGCACGTACTCGATTCTTTTAAAACTTTTCTAAAAAGCGCCGCCGGCATGGTTCTGGTAACCGGGCCTACAGGCAGCGGCAAATCTTCCACCCTGTACGGCGCCCTGCAGTATATCTTCGATCCCACCCGCAAGATCATCACGGCGGAAGACCCCATTGAATACAGCTTTCCCGGGATTATGCAGACCCAGATCAACACCAAAATCGGACTCACCTTTGCCAAGCTGTTGCGTTCTTTTTTACGACTTGATCCGGATGTCATTCTGGTAGGCGAGATCCGTGATAACGAAACGGCCAGGATCGGCTTTGACGCTGCTCAGACCGGCCATTTAGTTTTAAGCACCTTGCATACCAATGACGCCATCAGCACCCTGGGACGCCTGGAAGATCTGGAAATCGACCGGACGCAGATCACTTCCTCTCTGAGCTGTATTCTTGCCCAGCGGCTGGTACGGAAAATCTGCCCCACCTGCATCGCGCCCTATGTGCCTGAGGAAGATGAGTGGCGGCAACTGTTTGAGGAGTACCCTTCGCACCTGTCGTTTTTCCGGGGAATAGGGTGTAAGGATTGCGGGTTTACCGGCCTGAACGGAAGAACTCTGCTGTCGGAAATTTTCGTGCCGGGTGATTTCAAGTCCCTGGCCAAGGGCGCGACCATCGAAGATCTGAAAATCGAGGCGGTCAAGCGAGGCATGAAAACGATGATTGATGACGGTCTCCTCAAACTTGGAGATACGACTTTAGCGGAAATTCTGCGAGTAGTGCCGCATGAAATGATCCGGATGTACCGCAAGCGAAAACTGATCAAAGGAGGCGGCACAGACCCGGCGGTTTCCGGCAAGGACAACTGGCGTATCCATGGCTTTACCCTGGCTGAGCCGGCAAGCGAGGAGAGCCATATTGATCAGATGTTCGAAGAATACCGGGCCATGTCCGCACTGGCTAACATTCAGGTGGAACTTGACCGGGAACTTTTCGGACGATTCATTGCTGACAGTTACCGTAAGGTCCGGCTCTCGGCCCACAGCCGCGAAGTCATGTTTTATTTTGAATACCGGGATAATGTGATCCAGATTTTTGCCGTCCCCATGAATCGATAGGGCACTCGGCCAGGAAAGCTTCATGGGCAGAATCATTGCGATTACAGGTGGCAGGAAAGGCGTCGGCAAGACCAGCCTGGCGATCAATCTTGCCAGGTGCCTCGCGGAACTTGGGTTTAGATCCTGCCTTTTTGATGCCGGTTCAGGGGCAACTGTCGTCAATTCTCTCTCAGGCAACAAATACCAGCATGACCTTGATGATGTGATCAGGGGTGACAAATCGCTGTATAACATCATCATTGGCGACCGCTCAGGCATTGATCTTATTCCGATGGGCTCCGGGGGAAAAGAGATTGCAAGTCTCGCCGCCGAACGGCTGGATGCCCTGGTTAAAACATTTTCCGCCCTGGCCAGTTATGATTTTTATCTCCTTGTTACAGCCGCCGACCTGACCCGGAAGACGGTCGCATTCTGCCTGGCCGCGCCGGAGATCGTCCTGGCGGTGACGTGTGAACCGACCTCCCTGACCAGCGCCTACGCACTCCTTCGGATCCTTGCCGACAACGGCTATCACGGCAGGATCAAGGTGGTGGTGAATCTCTGTCTCGATCCGGTTTCGGCGCAGGAAGTGTATGAAAAATTCCGCGATACGATAGCTAGATATTTGGATATCAAGGTGGAAATGCTGGGGGTAGTTTTTCATGATGAGGCCGTGGTCAGTGCCGGACAACAATCGTTATTAAAACTGGCGCCCGATACACCTGCGGTCGAATGCTTCAGGTTGCTGACCAGACAGCTGGCAAAGGAAGAGCCAGCCCCGTCGGCCCCGGTTGAAATGGCAACTTTCTGGACTGATTGCTTTCAATATCTCCAGATGCCTCTGGAGCTGCCGGGAACCTGTAATATAACGGAGTCGGTGACTACGGATCTTAACAGCGCCACGGTCGGGGACAGACTGCCTCCGGCCAGGCTTGCAGTTCCAGTTTTACCGGAGGCTGCCGGGGACATGACTGCCCGGAAAAAGAAAGCTGCCGACATGGAGGAGGGAGGAATGATCGCAGAGAGGCAAGCATCGGCGGGCAGCCCCGATTATAAGAGGATTACGGCTGAAAAAGCCTCTGGTGCTCGGTCAGCTGCTCCTCCGGTTGAGGAGAACAACACCCCAGGCAAGTCCGACGATCCAGTGCAGATCTTACTTCCTGTTCTCGAACGGCTGGCAACGAGTATTACCGTTCTTTCCCGGGAGGTCAGTCAGCTGCGGGCGGCACTCAGCGGCGGGGGCCGGGAAAGCTTGCCGCCGATTGGCGGCAGCGTTAATGAAGATGTAGGAGTAACATCCAAAGTATACCATCTTGATTTACAGGCCTTTGTCGAGCGGAACGAAAAGCAGAAGAATAACGAGTAAAGACTGCAAAAAAACAGGCCAACTATTCCCAGCTGCCGAGGTCGGCGTTTTCTTTTTCCCCGCCGGGCAGGTTGTCCTGCCCGTAAGAATAGATATCCACCACGCCATGCTCGCCGGGTTGGCGATAGTTATAGGGATTTCCCCAGGGGTCGTTCGGCACGACCTTTTTCAGATAAGCGCCTTTCCATTTCTCTATGCCCGAATTGGTCACCAAGGCAGTCAGCCCTTCCTGCTCCGTGGGATAGCGGCCCACATCAAGGCGAAAGGCCTCCAGAGCCATCATGAACCTTTCAAGCTGGATTCTGGTCGCCTTCTGCCGGGCCTTATCCTGTCTGCCAAAAAGCCTGGGGCCGGCCAGGGAGCCGAGCAGCCCGAGAATGATCATAACGATCAACAGTTCTATAAAGGAAAAGCCGCGTTGGTTTTTCAGCCTTTTTTGTTTCATTAAGATATGTTCTGCCTGGCAAAGATTATTGCACCCAAAGGGCATAAGTTTCGTAAGAGCAGGCAAGCTGCTCAACTCAGCTTTATGGCCTGCGCCGCACCTGCATCAGCCTGCCAACGATGATGGCGAGGAGACCGCACCCGGCGCTGCCCAGAGCGCCCATCTTGGCCGCCCCCTGAATGAGCGGGTCGGTGAAGGCTTCACCCGCCACGAACAGGGCCACCGTCAGGCCAAGCCCCCCGATAAGACCGATCAGCAGCAGCTCCTTTTTGCCGACCTGAGCAGGCAGCGGATAGCCGAGCCTCCTGCCCAGCAGGCCCATCGTGAAGATCCCGCCGGTTTTGCCGATGGCGAGAGAGGCCAGCACCAGCCAGGTCGCCACGCCAATGACCGCAAATTCGACCCCCGCATTGGCCAGGCCAAACATGAACAGTCCGAAATCCACCACCACCTTCCATTCATGCTCGAAGCTGGCAAGAGGGGTCAGATCCCCGGGATCTTCCTCAAAGAGATGTTTGTGTTCCCGTTGCGGGCCAGGCAGGAAGGGAACAATGAAGACCAGGGCCAGGGCCGGATGGACATGGGCCTTGAACAGGCCGAGCCAGCTGAGCGTGCCACCAAGAAGGAGATAGGGCCAATAGCTGGTTGCCTTGCCTCGCCGCAACAGGAAGGCGGCGATTATGCCAGCCAGGGTAAGCCCCAGCCATTGCGGGGCCAGGGGATGCAACGGATCCGGGTAAAAAAAGGCGATAATTGCCAGGCCGATAGCATCGTCGGCAATGGCCAGCAGCAATAAAAAAGAAACGGCAGGATGGCGTCGACCGAAAACCAGGCTGGCGACCAGCCAGGCCAGGGCAATATCGGTGGCGGTGGGAATGCCCCAGCCCCGGTTTAACATGGGGGTGCCGATCAGAGCGTTGAGCCCCAGATAGACAAGCACCGGGCCGACCACTCCGCCCAGCGTTGCCAGCAGAGGGTTCACCGCCTTGCGCAGGGGGTGGAGATCACCGCCCGGCAAGCAGCTCTGGGTGATCTCTGTGGCGGCCATGCCGAAAAACAGCACCATGAACAATTCATTGGTGAGGAAATGGAAACTGAGCGATCCGAGCAGGGGCGCCTGGTTGAAATGGCGGTAGCCTTCCGGCGCCAGATTCGCCCAGATCAGGGCGACCACCACCCCGGCCAGCAGCGGCACGGAAAATTCCCGGAGCAGGTTAAGACGTTTTTGCACGATTCATCCTTTGCTGGCTGGGGAAACACGCTCTGACTTGAGCCGCGAAAAAACACACAGCCAACCATACCAAAAAACCATATCCGGTCAAGGGGAATCACCCTTTACTGTACGCCTGCCGCATTAATCCTGACAATCAGTTCACTGATGTCCTCCGGTTTCATCAGGTAATCGAACAAACCCCGCTGCATGCCGATGATGCCGCTCTCCGTGGAGCCGTGCCCGGTAAAGATTATCACCTGGATCTTGAGGGCATGCCGCTTGATCAGATTCAGGGCGGCGAGGGAACTGAGTCAGCTACCTTGAATTCTCCGCAGCATAATGAAGAGAGAACTCCACAACCTGGTGGCATTGCCGAAAAATTGGAAAGTGTCCCGAATTTTCCGAAGCAGACAGGAATCCGTGCCCTCATCGTACACGCTCTGTCCGAAGACGCGAAAAGATTCTACCTCTGTCATGGCTTCCAGGAATCGCCCCTGCAACCGATGATGCTGATGTTGAGCCTGGTCGGTTGGAAGTTGTGAGGGATGCCTTCCTCTCTCACGCGTGAGTTTCTTAATTTCTTAAGAGCGTTCCCAAGCTGCTTCCGATCAATGACGTCTGGATTGCGGCCTGTTGCATGCATTTGGGTGGGACACTTTACACCCGAGACCGGCATTTCGATGCCATTGCGGGCCTTGATCTCCTGTCTACGAATCTCCCTTGAGACTTCCACCCAAACAATCCACATGACGGACCTTGGAGGGAGACGGTGGTCAGATGAGAGAGGAAAAACCGATTCCAGCCCCTGTCCTCTGTAGGCCTCAATCTATTAATCCGAGGAGCCTCCCACTTTTGATCTTGCAGCGATAGTTCCATAAACTTCCCCCGAACTCCCCCTCACCGTCCTTGCCGCACCTCACGGAGCGACCGCTTGAAATCCTTCAAGTTTCTGGTCGCAAACATCTGGCTCCGGCCCACCCGCTGGGCCGGAGTGAGCTTGCCATTGCGCACATAACGCCGAAAAGTGGCGATGGAAACCTCCAGGTACTCCGCCGCCTCCTGGGCCGTAAACAGTTCATTGGCAAGGTGACCAAACACCTGATCATGGCTGAAGTTTTCGACCTGAAAAAGCTGTGCTCCCAGCAGAGTGAAAAAACGACTCCGCTCGGCCACGGGCATCATCTTGATTTCGTCCAGCATCTCTTCCGCTGATATTGCATGTCCCATGATTTTATTCCTCCTTCAGGTATCGCTTCAATGTGTCGTAGAAGTTCTCGTGGGTACCAACCAGGTAGAAATCGATGACCAGGAATTCAACACCTTCCTTGCCTGCTCGTTCTTTCCTGGATGGAGACCGGTAGGCGACCAGATACTCCTGCCGATTGAAACGAAACTTAAAAACCCGGATGCCGGCGAGGTCGCCACTCTTTACTTCACCCAGTTCTGGATCGACACAAATCTCCTCCACCGCATCTTCAATGGCGAGCTGCAAGGGCTTGTGCGCCTTTTTCACAAACAGGTTGAAGGGGCGTTTATAGCTGGGCTTCATGGTACACATATTAGATCATTATTGATTGCATGTCAATCTATCTGGTCGGGATATCAACCTATATCTCCGAGAAAAAACGCCTCGGCAGACGTCGCATAATGGGGGTTTATGTCAAACCATGGCAAGAGAATGGCAGTAAGTCAAGCCTGACCCTGTTGCCCCCCTTTATTAGAAGATCAAGAGTGTTAAGCCGGTCATCAGTCATGTCGGCACCCCGTAGAGTTTCCATGTCTTCCCTTTAACGCAAAAAATCGGCAACATATTCAGCGCTATGTTAGCGGTTAGGACAAGCCGTGCCTATAATCACAACCGGCGTGCTAGCCGGATCGAAAGCGGGGTTGAGCACATAGTCGTTCCAATGTTTCTCGTAGAGGCTTCTGTCGAGGAGGATCGCCTCAAAACTCTCGCCATCCTGCCCCTCGTCAAGGCCGGGGTCTGCCTTGATGCCACCGATGTCGGTCAAGATGTAACGGTTATGGAGCTTTTCTCCACCATCTCGTTGTTGCCAGCGGTTCAGTTCCAATTGCAAGCCTTTGGGGATGATTCCCGGTAGCTTTTGTTCGCATCCCTGCCTGAAAAAAGCCGGTGTTGGTTTCTCCTGCGTGTACGACGAGTGCATTACGATTCTCTTGATTGGTGGGCGTCTCTCGCGGAACAGCGTTGCTTTTTTCAGGAAATCGGCCAGCGGCTTGCGATGTCTGGCGTTATCAGGGCTAAAATGGGGATCAACAAAATGCAATTCGGTGCAATTGATCAGCAGGGGAGCAACCAGTTCGGCCATTTCCGAGGCCATGCGGGGGGAAGAGCTTTGCTGGGCAACATACCACAGTGGGTGATTGCCTGGTGAGTCATCAAAAATGGAAGCAGGCAACACCCGGTCGTGCTTGCGGGGGTTGCCTGTGGACAGTATTGCCTGAAAGGCTTGGCGTCCGTTTTCTTTTTCAGCGTTTTCCAGCCATGTCTGGTTGTCATCGTAATCCGGCCCCAAACGGCAGACCCGTTTTTCCGTGATGCGCATGTACAGGGTTTCGATTCGCTTTTTTTCTGTGTCACCTGCCGTTGCCCATGCCTGGCGGAACTGTTTTCGCCATTTCTTGAAACTCGGAAAATCCGCCATGAAGTGGGGTGTGCCCAATCCAAACTCGCCGTAGAAGTAGCGGGAGTCTTTCGGGTCTTTTCCCCAGGCAACGACAAGTTCGGGATCGATGGCGTATTCGTGGATCATCAAAACAGCTCCTTGGCGCGTTCGGCAAAAAATCCACCGGGCCATGGAGTGGCGAATTCTCCTTCTGCCGTAACCGGGATATGAATAACCTGTGCGCCCCTGTCTCCCGGCTGAACATACAGCACGGCAATGTCATCGGGAGTGATTGGCGGCACATTTTCGGGCAACTCGCCATCAGTGGTTTCCCGGATACGGCGGAGTAAGCGCAGGATCAGATGCTCTGAGTGGGTTTCGATGAAGAAGTGGTTTTGTTTTAATTCCCACGAAGACGGCACATGTCCAGGCCCTTTTTTTGTTACAGTCCCGAATGCGCCTCTGATAAACATATCGCCTAATTCCGCCTGCATGGCCGGATGTAGATGCAGTTCCGGTTGCTCAATGAGCACAGTCGCGTAACGGGCGGTGCAACATTGGACAATAACCGGCAATATCTGGCTGAACCCAAACCCGACATCCTTGATGCTGGCCGCTACTCCCGTTTTTTGGTCGATAAACTGCAAAAGAAAGACCCCGTAATCAGTGCCAGCCTCCTGGTCTGTCAAGTGTACGATTTTTATCTGATAACCGACTTGCAACTGTTCAAGTTCACAATTGACCTGACCAACAAGATCGTTGTCGTTGGCAAGCCGGTAAACATAATTACCACCATCATTATCCTTCGATTTGCTTGAAGTACCATCCCGCAGATAAATCCGTTCTGGTTCCCTGCGTAGCGGCCCAAGATGAGAAAGTAAGGCCAGGTTATGCTCCACATATATCGCAACAGGCAGCAATAATTGAGCAGGATGAAAAGTGTCACCGTCGTAATGTTCTCGAGAGTCTCCACTCCAGTGAGACTGGTCGTTAAAAAACAAATCCTGAGCTGCAAGATTGGCAAATTTTGTTGGCAGAAAGCCGCTGAATTCCGTCAAATAATTTGATTGCTCTATATTATCAGCCTCGTAGAAATTAAATACGGTCTCAAATTCACTTTTGCCTGACAGTATTCCTCCTTTGAGTTGTTGGTATTCAGGAGTATCATGCCATGATAAAAGGCCATAAAGAGCAAGGAGCGATTCAGGTGAATATTCTGCGAGATGCTTTCTGAATCGCGACAACTCTTTGTCGGAAAAGATCTTTATTCCTTCCTTGCCGTTACTTTCCTGATATTTTTTCACATCATCCGCGATCAAGGATTTCCCGTCCATAACCGATTTCGGATAAGCATAAAGTTTGGCATAAACCTCTTCCCTAAAAGCACCCCAGTACATTTTCCAGTACATATGGTTTCCGTTTGGGACAACCTTGGAACTGTATAAAAATACCGGAATTACATTATCTCCAAGGTAAAAACAAATGTCATGCATTGATGCGTCGCCAAAACGGAAAGATATAGATACTCTGTTGAATTCAGAAAGAATTGCCTTGAATTTATTGGCTGAATTATTGAGATGAAAGTTCTTTGGGCAATCATCATCACAGAGGAAAATGCTCGAAAAGAAATCATCTGCATCCATGTCAAAATTGAATTTGCATTCGAAGGCTTTCGAAGTGTCGTGCGCGTGGATAAAATCCCGGTAGCTACCCACATCAACCAAAGGGCCTTTCCCGAACAAATGGGGCTCTAGCATTTTTCCCACTCTCATAGACTGTGCCAGCATGGATAAACATTGCAGGATAGAACTTTTTCCGGCGGAGTTGGCACCAAAGAGCAAGGTGATCGGCCTGACCGGGATAACCACCTTTTCGCCGATGGCCTTAAAATTCGTCAATTCAATGCTGGTTAATTTCATGTTGTCTCCAAAGTGCCAAGGTGGTTGATGTCCCGTTCTGCGCCCGACCTAGAGCAAGGGGCGTGCCAACGCTATTCAATGTCGTATTTCTTCATCCAGTTGGCCAGGGTTTGGTAGCTGGCAAGCCCAAGTAATTCCGCTGCTTTTGTCTTATTGCCGTGGGTTTCTGACAAGGCCGCTTTGAGGTAGTGGGTTGCCACGCTCTCCATGATTGCCGGTAGCTTGATCCCCTGGTTTACTGGCTGAGTGAGGATATCCCCCTCTTCTTTATTGCCAACGGTCGGTGCAAAGAGCAGAGCGTCTCGGGCATCTTCTTCATTTATGGTCTCGCCATCCGACCAAATCGCAGCCCTGGTAAGGGTGTTTTGCATTTCGCGGATATTGCCCGGCCAGTGATGCCGTAGCAGAATATTTCTTGCGCCGACAGAAATTTTTTTGTGCTTGTAGCCCGGTTCGTTTTTGCTCTGCTCGTTTATCCTCTCAAGGAGGCTGTCGATCAGCAGGCTGATGTCTCCGGCGCGTTCACTGACGGGGGGCAGCCTGATAACCGCCACCGCCAGACGGTAGAAGAGATCCTCCCGAAAAGACCCGACAGCGACCTCTGCGATAAGGCTTCGGTTGGTTGCCGCAATGATGCGCACATCTATTTTACGGATGCCGGTTGCACCAAGACGCCTGACCTCGCCCTCTTGAAGAGTGCGCAGCAACTTAACCTGCATGGCTTTGGGCAGTTCGCCGATTTCATCCAGAAAAACGGTGCCCCTGTCCGCTGCCTCAAAATACCCGGCTTTTGCGGCAACGGCTCCGGTAAAGGCTCCTTTCTCATGTCCGAAAAATTCGGATTCAACCAGCTCGCTTGGGATGGCCCCACAGTTAATGGCGATAAAGGGCTTTGCCCGCCGGGGACTGGCATCATGAATGGCGCGCGCCATAAGTTCTTTGCCGGTGCCGGATTCTCCTTCGATCAGAACAGGGATGGAGCGAATAGCCGCCATGCGGGCTTTGAGGATAACTCCTTGCATGATTTCGCTGCGATGGATGATGGCGGCAAATTCCGGCGATTCAGGGGGGAGTCCGGCAGCCAGGTGCGCAAGTTCTCTGTCCGGCTTTCTGAGTGCATATTCCGGTTGATCCCGGACACCGATTCCAGTCGAAGGCG
>MGTC01000083.1:14000-15004 GCA_001799255.1 Deltaproteobacteria bacterium RIFOXYD12_FULL_55_16 | reverse complement strand
CCTGGCGTAGGCGCCGCAGAAGATCCGATCCAGGCGGCCCATGAGCACGACCTCAAGCACTGTCACGGGGAATTGCGGATCGTAGTGGGCATACTGTGGAACATAGCCGATGCGCAGGCGGCTTTTCTCCGGGGTCTGCCCCAGCACTTCAATCTCGCCCCGGTCAGGTTTGAGCAGGCCGAGGATGAGTTTGAGCAGGGTAGTCTTGCCGCCGCCGTTAGGGCCCACGATACAGAGGGAATCACGGGCCATGATCTCCAGGGTGACATCTTCCAGGATGGGCGTGCCGTTGGAGGCGAAAGCAAGATCACGGATGCGGATGGCTGTTTTCTGTGTGCTGGTAGTGGTCATTGGGGTATCTGTGATGGCTTAAACGCCTGTTCGATGGCAGCGGTGATGGAGGCGAGATTTTGCAGTACCTCCTGAGCCAGTGGATCGATGGGGACTACGGCCCCGTTGATAGCCCTGGCTACGGTGTCGGCGCTCTTGCTGTCGAATTGCGGCTGGACAAAGATGGTTCGTACCCGATCCTCTCTGGCCTGGCGGATAAGAGCGGTGAGCTGTCTTGGGGTGGGGGATTTGCCGTTGATTTCCACGGCCTTCTGTTTCAGGCCGTAGGCCTTGGCAAAATAGCCAAAGGCAGGATGAAAGACATAAAAGGTTTTGCCCCGATGCGGGGCCAGGGTTGTAGTCAGGCGTCTGTCCAAGACGCTGAGTTCTTTTTGGAGAGAGGCGAGGTTTTTTTGCAGGGTCTCTTTACGCTCTGGCATGGTGGCGAAAAGGGCTGTCGCCATGTTGTCGGCCATGATTCGCAGGTTGTCTGGATTCAGCCAGAGATGAGGGTCTGCCTCATTGTCGGCGTGCGCTTCTCTGGCAGCTGTTTCGTGGTGGTGTGCTTCCGTAAGCGGCAAGCGGATGATCCCTTGGGTGGAGTCCACAATCCGCAGCTTACGATTGCTGGCCGCGACCTTGGTCACAAGTTGCTTCTCAAAGGGGAGGTCTAC
>MGTC01000083.1:0-13881 GCA_001799255.1 Deltaproteobacteria bacterium RIFOXYD12_FULL_55_16 | reverse complement strand
TTTGGGCCAGAAAAGCCTGGGGGGGCACAGTGACAAAAATTCGCGTTTTTGTTGCCGTTGCGGCTAGGCTGATGCTTGTCCAGCAGAGGATGGCCAGCAAGAGAAGGGTGGCGGTCAGGGAGCGGCAACAATTTAATGCTGACATGGCGCCTCATTGGTTCCGCAGACCAGATGCACGGCCTTGCATGCATCACATTTTTGCAGGGAATGGGTATTGAGGAATCCGGCCCAGTGGGCGCGTTGCTCTGGGGTCAGAATGCCGGTGCCCTGACAGAGCGGACAGCCGTTTGCCAGGGCGCTTAAGATGGCATTTCTGATAAATTCCGATTTATTGGGCACCTTGTGCAGGGCCTCGGCCAGGGCTTCATCGGCTTTAAAGGTGATGGTTTCGGGCTTTTTATGACGCATGTTTTCCTCTTACAGATAAATTGTAAGTTGATCGTAATACAAAGTGTTACCGCTGTAAACGTGAATTCGTGATAGTTCACGCCATGGGTGGATGGGCTATGCAAAACGAAGGGAAGTGGTTGCTTCTTTACCCTCTTATGGTATCATATCAGTAATTGTTTCTTCTCTGATTGTAATGTCTGTCTGCCAGACATAGCTGAAAGGGGTTTTATATGTTTGGACTTGGAATGCCGGAACTTATTGTTATTCTAGTGATAATCGTCATTATTTTCGGAGCGGGCAAACTGCCTGAGATCGGCGCCGGGATAGGGCAGGGGATCAAGAACTTTAAAAAAGCCACTCGCGACGCAGACAAGCAGGAAAAAATTGAAGAAAAAGACAAGGAAGGCGGCGCTGGCTCTACCTCAGCCTGATAAGCCTGCATGTTTGCTGTAATTATTTTCTAAAAGGAGGATGAATATGTTTGGTTTGGGTACTCCGGAATTGATTGTTATTTTGGGAATAGCCTTTCTGGTTTTTGGCGGGAAAAAGTTGCCGGAGATCGGTTCCGGTCTTGGCAAGGCCATTTCTTCTTTCAAGAAAGGACTGCACGAGGTGGAAGAATCTGTTCCTGGCGTGAAAGAGGTTGCTGCTTTCAAGGAAGAAGCAGGCAAGGTCAAGGATCTGGTCAGTCCCCTTGCTAAATAGTGTCCATCCAGAAACGGCCCTTTCGCCCGATTGCTGTGTTGCTCCGTCGCCGAAAAATGCTCACGTACCGCATGTGCGCTCCGCCTTTTCGTCTTCTTTGCGCCTTGCCCTCGAACGAAATTTCTCGTTTCCAGATGGACACTAAATAAGTACGGGCTGGTTTAAGCACGCAGGGCAGGCAGGATATCATGATTCTGTCTGCCTTTTTTGTGTCTGGATTCGGAAAGATGATTTTTGCTGACTGATAACCGGGGCGCTATTTTGGAAGATCTGAGGATACAATTGGGTTGTTTGCCGGAGTAACCTCCTCCTCACTGATTCAGGCTTAAATGTGAACGAATAAATGAATCGACTGTTGGCAACCTATCTTATTGATAGGAATAATAATTTTAATCTAATCCGTTTTGTTGCGGCCTCCATGGTTCTGTATTCGCATAGTTTCGCTTTAGCGACTGGTTCGATAACTGGAGAGCCTTTTGTTGATATCCTGGGCATGTTTGTGAGTAACATCGCGGTTGACATTTTTTTTGTGATAAGTGGGTTTCTGGTGACTCAAAGTTTACTTAACAGGCGGAATCTTATTGATTTTATATCAGCCCGAATTTTCAGAATTTATCCTGGGTTGATTGTTTCCGTTGTTTTTTGTGTTTTTATTGTTGGTTTGTATTTTACCACATTATCCATGCAGTCATATTTGTCAGACCGTGAAACATATCGATTCCTGTTTAAAAACAGCAGCTTGATTTTTGGCTTGTCAGATGGCTATCTCCCCGGTGTTTTTGAGAACATCCCCTTGAAGAAGGCGGTTAATGGATCTTTATGGACACTTCCACTGGAGATAAAGATGTATGCCATCCTGGCCTTTGTTGGCGTAATCTTGGTTGGGATAAAAAAGTGGTCTGGCAGGAATTTTTTCAGGCAGGCGATAGTGGCACTTGCGTTTATGGCAATAATGGCGAATATCTTTAATTATTTTTCTCCATTCATGAATAGAAAGTTATTGCATCTCTTTCTGATGTTCTTTACGGGTTCGGCATTTTATTTGTTGAGAAACAGGATCGTTATGTCGAACAGGTTAGCAGCAATAATGTTTTCAGCTCTTTTATTCGCCCTGGTTGCCCAGAAGGGCTTTCTTGTTTTGTATGTAATGTTTATTGCTTATCTTGTTATCTATCTTGCCTTTATTCCTTCCGGAATAATTCGGCAGTTTAATCAGCTTGGTGATTATTCCTACGGCCTGTATATTTATGCTTTTCCTGTCCAGCAAGCTATCGCCTCGCTGATTCCAGGCGTTTCCGTGCGGGTAATGTTCATGCTTTCTTTTATTGTCACCTTGTTTTTCGCGGTACTTTCCTGGCATTTCATTGAGAAGAAATTTCTGGTTTATTCCCGGAATCTGGGGGCGACCTCCGGTCTGGGGATTTTTTCGACCTGGTCGTCCAGGTCTGAGTACGACCTTATTTCTGAATGATGGCATTGTGCTCAGGGCGGGCCGCATTTTGTCCGGGCAGCCAGATCGAGCATGGCGGGCAGTCCGCCTTTTTCCTCCGGGGAGAAGCCAAAAACATCCTGCCAGATCTCCTCACTTTCCATGCAGAAATACAGACAGGTATCCGGGTCAAGGTGGCGGGAAAGATGGTGCGCCAGGTGCCGGTACATCTCGGTGCGCAGCGGGCGAAAGTAACGGAATTTGTTGTCCAGGCCCAGGACAAACTCTTCATGAAAAAACCGGGATCGGGGAAAACGCCCGGTGGCAATGCCTTTCAGGGCAGGAAGAAAACGCAGCGCTCCCATGCTGATCCAGACAATGCTTGCTGCCGGAACCGTGGCAAAGAGCCGGTCAATCGTTTCTTTATAACCATTTTTCCAGCCGGGGTGATAGATGAGCGGATCAAAATGAAAGGCCAGCCTGTAGCCCCAGGCGGCGCACTGGGCAGCGGCAGCCAGGCGCTGATCCAGGCTGGCGGTGCGCAGCTCTTCTTTTGCCATGATCTCTGTGCTGTTGAGCGACCAGGCCATGATGGTGCGTCCCCCATGCTCACAGTGTTTGAGGTTGTCGAGGACAACCGCTTTTGACTTCAGCTCAAGCACCGCCTTGGGTTGATCCCTGAAAAATTCAATGAGGATCCGGCTCAAGCCGGTGACCCGATCCAGGGCCATGCTGTCGGTAAATTCGCCGGTGCCGATACGACGGAAGGTCTGCGGGTTTTCGGTAAAGGCGGCGGTTAGTTCGGCCAGCAGATCATCGGTATTTACAAAGAAAGAAAGCCAGGGGTTGTTGAGGTAGGCTTGCAGGATGCAGTACACGCAGTCCATGGGGCAGTTCATCCCGACATTGAGCACCTGGTAGTCGCAGCAGCGGTATTCCCTGGTGGCGGGGCAGGGCTTGAGAAAGCGGCCCCGGTTTTTGCAGAGGACGAGATGTTTTTTCCCATTGCTGAGGCTATGAGGGTTGGCGTTGATGGCCGAAAGGTCCGGGCCGGAGCGGGGCGCAATAATCTGCACCTTGCGGCCCGGAAGATTGGCCAGGATATTTCTGGTGAGGGGCAGATCCTGGCAGTCATCCTCCACATAGACATGCTGGATAATGCTGGCTGGATCAAGGCAGGTGGTGTCAGACATGATGTTTGTCCCTGGTTGTGTTTGGCTGTGCGGCACCATACCGTAAAGAATCTGGGCGGCCAACGAGAAAATTCTGTCGCTCTTGCCTGGAACAGGGCAGAGCCTTGGTGGTTTATAAAGCAATGCATGAAATGTCGCTGGCTGTAAATATCGTTGAAATTGTTCTGGCCAAGACCCAGGCTGTTGGGGGGCAGAGGATTACTTCGATCGAACTTGGGGTCGGAAAGTTGTCCGGGCTGATGAGCGAGGCTCTGATTTTCTGTTTTGCAGCCGCTGCCCGCAATACCCTGGCGGAAGGTGCCGAGCTTCTGATCCGTGAACTTGACGGGCGCGGCAAATGTCTGGCCTGTGCTCACTCCTTTGTGGTGGATTCCCTGCTTGCTCAATGTCCGCAATGCGGCGGGTATGCGGTGGAGACTGTGCAGGGCCGGGAATTGCAGGTCTTGTCCCTGACCATTGATGAATAAGTCTAATAAGCCGAATCGAAAGGTGGGGCATGTGTGATTCCTGCGGCTGCAGCAGCCCGGAGAACAGGATAACCATCAGCAGAGCTGGACAGCAGACTGTGTCTCGTCCTGTCTCCCCCCATCATGTTCAGCGGGGCCGGATACTGGCGGTGCAGGAGGCGGTGCTGGGGAAGAACGACGGGATTGCCGCGCATAACCGGGAATTTTTCAGGGAAAGGCGGATCGTGGCTCTTAATCTGCTCAGTTCTCCCGGCTCAGGCAAGACCACGATTTTGGAGCGGACTATCCGGGCGTTGCGGGGTGAGATCCCCATATCGGTCATCGAAGGGGATCAGCAGACCAGGCTCGATGCCGAACGGATCGAGGCCACCGGGGTACCCGTGGTGCAGGTGAATACCGGCTCCGGTTGCCATCTGGACGCGGAGATGGTGCATCAGGCCCTGCACCAGATGGAGCCAAAGGAGAACTCCCTGCTCTTTATCGAAAATGTCGGCAATCTGGTCTGCCCGGCCATGTTCGATCTGGGCGAGGCGGCCAAGGTGGTGATCATCAGCGTCACCGAGGGGGAGGACAAGCCCCTCAAGTATCCGGCCATGTTTGCTGCGGCTAGCTTGTGCCTGATCAACAAGACGGATCTTCTGCCTCATGTGGATTTTGCGGTAGCCCGCTGTCGGGAATATGCCCTGCGGGTGAATCACCGGCTGGATTTTTTTGAGATCTCCGCCAGAACCGGCGAGGGCCTGCCTGGCTGGCTGGCCTGGCTGCGGCGGCAGTTCTAACCTCCAGATAAAATGGATCTCATGCCAACCGAGCGCTGGAAGATCTCAATCAGCGGCATTGTCCAGGGCGTCGGTTTTCGGCCCTTTGTTTACCGTTTGGCCTTGGCGCGTGGCCTGGCCGGGTTTGTGGCCAATACCCCGGAGGGGGTTGTTGTCGAGGCCCAGGGCTCAGCCCCGCGGTTGCGGGACTTTCTTGCAGCCCTGCGCCGGGAAGCGCCTCCCCTGGCCTGGATTGGCGAGATTGGCTCTTCCTCCCTGGCCTTGGGTGATGAGGAGGGATTTGCCCTTCTTCCTTCGACGGCCTCCGGGCCGGTCTCCACTCTGATCTCCCCTGATGTCGCGGTGTGCGAGGCCTGTCTGGCCGAATTCCTGAATCCGACTGACCGCCGGTTTCGCTATCCCTTTATCAACTGCACCAACTGCGGCCCCCGTTATACCATTGTCGAGCGCATCCCCTACGACCGTCCCTTTACGACCATGCGCGGGTTTGTTATGTGCGCGGCTTGTCAGCGGGAATATGATGATCCCGCTGACCGTCGGTTTCATGCCCAGCCTAACTGTTGCCCCGACTGCGGCCCGCAGCTCAGTCTGGTTGGGGCAGCGGGAAAGCGGGTGGCCGAACGGGGTGAGGCGCTAAGCGAGGCGCTCCGGCGGCTGGCGGCAGGCGAGATCGTGGCGGTCAAGGGGATTGGCGGTTTTCATCTGGCGGTGGATGCGGCCAATGGCCAGGCAATAGAGCGTCTGCGCCAGAGGAAGGGGAGGGCGGCCAAGCCTCTGGCGGTCATGGTTGCTGATCTGGCAACGGCCCGCAAGCTGTGTCAGTTAGAGGCCTTGGCAGAGCAGGCCCTTACGAGTCAGGCCCGGCCCATTGTCCTGGCCGCCAAAAAAGAGGGCCATGGTCTGGCGGAAGAGGTCGCCCCAGGATACGCTCAGTTCGGCCTTATGCTGCCCTATGCCCCGCTTCATTATCTTTTGCTGCAAGGGGTGGGGCGGCCCCTGGTCATGACCAGCGCCAACCTCAGCGATGAGCCGATCTGTATTGACAATGATGAGGCGGTTTTGCGTCTGGCCGGGATCGCTGACTGTTTTCTGGTGCATGACCGGGGCATTCATCTGCCTTGCGATGATTCGCTGGTCGCCCTTCAGGCCGGGATGATCCGTCAGCTCCGGCGCAGCCGGGGCTTTGCCCCGAAGCCCATCGGCCTTGCGGCAGCCGGGGCCATGGTTCTTGGGGTGGGAGCGGAACTGAAAAACACCGTTTGTCTGCTGAAAGATAAACAGGCTTTTTGCAGTCAGCACCTTGGGGATCTGAAAAATCTGGAGGCCTACCGGGTTTTTCAGCAAAGTATCGGCCAGTTGGGAGCCCTTTTTGAAATCAGCCCGGCGCTGATCGCCCACGATCTGCATCCCCAGTATCTCTCCAGCCGCTGGGCTAAAGAGCAGAAGGCGCCCACCCTGGCGGTGCAGCACCATCATGCTCATCTGGCCGCCTGTCTGGCCGAAAACCGTTATGAGGGCCCGGTTATCGGTATTATTCTCGACGGGGCTGGGTATGGCCCGGATCAGACCATCTGGGGCAGCGAGGTTTTGCTGGGAGACGCCGGAGGGTTTACTCGTTTTGCCGCCCTGGAAGCCTTGCCCCTGCCGGGTGGTGATGCGGCGGTGCGGGCCCCCTGGCGAACAGCCCTGAGCTATCTCTTTGCCGCTTATGGCGCGGCGTTGCCCGATCTGCCCTTTCTGGCGGCGCATGAGTGCGGGCCGATCTTGACCATGGTGCAAAAAAGGCTGAACTCTCCGCTTACTAGCAGCTGCGGCAGGCTTTTTGACGCAGTGGCCGCCATGAGCGGGGGCAGGCAGATTGTCCAGTATGAGGCCCAGGCTGCCATTGAACTGATGCAGCTGGCGGGCGGGCCTGGTGAGCGGGGATTTCCCTGCGAAGTCTACGCGGAAGATGATATGCTGAAAATCTCGGTGCGCTCTTTGATCCAGGCAGTGGCTCAAGCCGTGCAGACCGGCATGAGGCAAAGTGAAATCAGCCGCAGGTTTCACGCCGGATTGGTTGCGGTCTTTACTCGGATAGCCGAGGAAGCGCGAGGTCGGGAAAAACTCAAGACCGTGGCCTTGAGTGGCGGTGTTTTTCAGAACCGCTTGCTCCTGGAGGGGTTGCTTGCCTCTCTGGGTCGGGCCGGGTTTAAGGTTCTGCTGCATAAGAAGCTGCCTTGCAATGATGCCTGCCTTTCCTTGGGGCAGGCGGTGATTGGTCGTGCGGCTTTGAAAAAAAGGTGACGGTATGTGTCTGGCTATTCCCGGCAGGGTGGTGGAAATATTTCAGGAAAACGGCCTGTGTATGGGGCAGGTGGATTACAGCGGCACGCTCAGCAAGGTCTGCCTTGCGTATGTGCCGGAGATCGCGGTGGGCCAGTACACCGTGGTGCATGCCGGCTTTGCCTTGTCGGTACTCGATGAGGAGGAGGCGCGGCAGAGTTTCGCGGCCTGGCAGGAGTTGAGCCAGACTGTGGCGGCTCAGGGTACGGATATCTTCGGTGGGCCGCTGGGAAAATAAGAAAAGTAACGCAACGGCGCAGAGGCGCAAATAAAGAAGAAACGTATAGATCGTATCAGGCAAATAAGAGGCTTGGTTCCTTTGCGTCTCTGTGTCTTTGCCTTGATCTTTACTTTTGTGAGGTTCTTCTATCCCCATGAAATTCGTTGATGAATATCGCGATCCGGCCCTGGCTAGGCGTCTGCTTGAGGAGATCCGGCGCACCGTGACCCGGCCCTGGGTGATCATGGAGATCTGCGGGGGGCATACCCATGCCATTATGAAAAACGGGCTTGATCAGTTACTGCCTGCCGAGGTGGAGCTGGTGCATGGGCCAGGTTGTCCGGTTTGTGTTACTCCGATGGAGATTATTGATCGGGCGGTGGCTATCGCCGCCCGACCCGAGGTGATCATGGCCAGCTTTGGCGATATGCTTCGGGTGCCTGGCAGCGCCTCCAGCCTGTTCATGGCCAGATCCGCCGGGGCTGATGTGCGGATGGTTTATTCGCCGCTGGAAGCCGTGGCTCTGGCGCGGCAAAACCCGGAGCGAGAGGTGGTTTTTCTGGCCGTTGGTTTTGAAACAACGGCGCCGGGCAATGCCATGGCCCTGCTGCAAGCCAGGCGGGAGGGGCTGACGAATTTCAGCTTGTTGGCCAGCCAGGTTCTGGTGCCGCCCGCCATCCGTGCCCTGCTTTCCTCGCCCGGCAACCGGGTGCAGGGCTATCTGGCGCCGGGGCATGTCTGCACGGTTATGGGCTGGCAGGAATATGAGCCGCTGGCCGAGCAATTCCGGGTGCCCATTGTGGTCAGCGGCTTTGAACCGGTCGATATTCTCGCTGGACTGCTTATGGTGCTTCGTCAGCTTGAAGCGGGCCGCCATGAGGTGGAAAACCAGTATGGCCGGTCGGTGAGCCGGGAAGGTAATCGGGTGGCGCAACAGATTATGGCCGAGGTCTTCGCGGTGCGTGATCGCCCCTGGCGGGGGATTGGGTTTTTGCCTGCCAGCGGCCTGGTGATCAGGGAGCATCTCGCCGCCTATGACGCCGAGCGAAAGTTTGCCGTGGAGTTCATCAGTGTGCGGGAATCGGCGCAATGCAAGAGCGGCGGTGTGTTGCAGGGGCTGCTTAAACCAGATGGCTGTCCGGCCTTTGGCCGTGAATGCATCCCGGAGCATCCCCTGGGGGCAACCATGGTTTCCGGCGAGGGGGCTTGCGCCGCCTATTACAGATATCACAGGACGCGTCATGAACTGATCTGAAGCCGAGAGATTTTAGTTGCTCCTCGCCCATTATGGAATATAGGAACTCTAGGGTCAGGTCAGACTTTCGTAGGAACTCTAGGGTCAGGTCAGACTTTCGGACATTCATCCACTAATCCACCGGGAAAACAGGAAAAAATAGGAGCACTCCCTGTATTTCTCATGCGATTCGCAAAACCAGGGACAGCCCCCGTGCGGGGACAGTCCCGGTCTTTAAGATTGGAATATCCAGGGGGGCATTTATCATGTCACTTCATAGGGTAATGCTCGGCAGGATCTCTTTGCCGACGCTGCCCGTCATGCCGCATGCGAGAATGGTTGAACTTCCGTGTCCAGCCGGTCTGCCAGTGCTTCCTGCGCCACTTCCATGTCGTAATGGGTTTGCAGGTTAAGCCAGAACTGCGCCTCCATGGTAAAGAAGCGTCCAAGGCGGAGCGCCGTGTCAGCGGTTATGGAACGTCTACCATGGGCAATCTCGTTGATCCGGCGGGCGGCCACCCCTATATCCTTGGCCAGGCGATACTGACTGATGCCCATTGGTTCCAGAAACTCAGTTTTCAGTATCTCTCCGGGATGGATGGGAGGAAAATCACGTTTGTCCATATTGTCACCTCGTTAATGATAATCAATGACCTCAACATCAAAGGCATCATTGCCATGCCAAACGAAACAAATGCGCCATTGTTTGTTAATCCTGATACTGTGCTGCCCCTCCCGGTCGTGATGCAAAACTTCCAGATGATTGGCAGGCGGGATGCGCAAAGTGTCAAGAATATTTGCGGCATGAAGCATTTTTAGTTTGATAACCGCCGTGCGTTGGATGGCCTGTGGCAACCTGGCAGAAAATCTTCCGTAAAAAAGTTTCTCGGTTTCCTTGCATTTGAAGGTTTTGATCATGGCTCTATAATATCCTATACGGATATTATCGTCAATGGATATTGTTGGTATGATAAAGGTAACATTGTTGCATAGGGGAGTAAGAGGGGGACATCCTACGGCAAACCTTGCACCTCATCGTTACGGCTATTCGGCGTGCCGAATAGCTACGGCCACCCATCATCCCTTATCCAAGTTGGGGAAACGCCGGGGTCAGGGGAAACGCCGAGGGCAGGTTAGAGTTTCGGACATTCGCCCATAAAAAACAGAACGGCCTCCCCGGTGTCCGTGTGGAGCGCATGGTTCGGCCTCTTACCGATAAAATTCTCTGTGCAATCATATTAAGCGGCGGTGCCACTTCATTGGATTCTGGGATGTATGCAAGGATCGTCAAAGCTGGATCCAGTGGCTGTATGAGGCGAAAAAGCGCTATGGACTGGTAATCTTCAATTACACAGTAACGTCCAACCATATTCATCTTCTGGTGCTCGATGCCGAAGATCGTCATGTTATCCCCCGGTCAATGCAACTGCTTGGGAAGTTTGCTCTCTACTCTACCCTTCGTCAGCGCTGATTTTTGCCCATTTTTTCTTGCTACCAACCAAATAATAATCTCCACCAACTTAGTATTTGTCTTGTTTTCTTGTAAATACCAATATATACTAAATTAGTATTTATAGTAAATTATGAACTATGACAATACGTTATCAGTTTTACTGAAATGACTTCGGTTGGGGGAAAACATGAAAATACCGGAGAAGGCGCCTGACTGGCAGTCTATTTTACAGGAAAACAAGGAATCTTTGTTTGCGCATCTAAAGGTTATGGAACCGGTCATTAAAAAAGCAGACAGCGAATATCTCTACTGGGACAAATTTAAATATCTCACCTTCCCCCCTGTCGTCACCCCTGAGAAGGCATGGGCGGCCCTCAAATTGAGCAGAGTCATCCGCAGCGTAAAAAGCATACCGCTTGCGGATCGCGAAGGAAGAAATTTCACCTATTGGATTCCTGACAATGCCCAAAAGGCCTTGCATTTTCTGGATCAAAATATTGCCGGCCAGATTTTAATCGATGAGCCAGTTCTGCAAAGCGAGGAGAAACAGCGGTATATCCTGAAATCGATCATCGAAGAGGCCATTACCTCCAGCCAGCTGGAGGGGGCGGCAACAACCCGGGTGGTTGCCAAGGAAATGCTGCGCTCCGGCCGACCGCCAAGGGATCATGCCGAGAGGATGATCTTCAACAACTACATCACGATTACCAGGATTCGTGATCATGTCCATGAACCCCTCTCCACGGAATTGCTGCTCGAATTCCATCGTCTCATCTCGAAAGAGACGCTGGAAACGCCGGAACAGGAAGGGCGTTTCCGGAGAGCGGCGGATGGCGACATCCGGGTGTATGACGAAAAAGATCAAGTGCTGCACACCCCGCCGCCGCCGGAAATCATCGATGAATCAATCCGGCAACTTTGCAATTTCGCCAACGAGGAAGGTGGCGAAGAGTTTGTCCATCCGGTCATTCGCGGCATTATCCTCCATTTCTGGCTGGCATATCTGCACCCTTTTGTGGATGGCAACGGCCGCACGGCCAGAGCCCTCTTTTACTGGTTTTTGCTCAAAAGGAAATACTGGCTTTTTGAGTATCTTTCCATCTCAAGAATCATCCGCAGGGCCTCGATCCAGTATTACCGATCGTTTCTTTATACGGAAACAGACGACCGGGATATAACCTATTTCATCATGTTCCATCTGCGGGCCATAAAGATCGCGGTGGATGAACTGCGCCTCTACCTGCAAGCGAAACAGAAGGAGTCCAGAAATGCGCTCCAGCTCCTGCGGAAGCAGCCACACCTGAATCATAGGCAAAGAGCCCTGCTGGCAAGCGCCCTGAAGCATCCGGATACTATTTTTACCTTCACCACGCATTTGCGAACCCATGGGGTCGTCTATCAGACGGCCAGAGCCGATCTGCTTGGCCTCCATGCCTTGGGGCTGCTCGAAATGCATAAATCCGGAAAGAAATTTCATTTCATTACCGCGCCTGACCTGGCAAACAAGTTACGGTAAAGACAGGAGCATGCCCGCTTGATTCTCGCCTGGCGGGCGGATGGCGGACAGATTGTCGCAAGACAAGAAAAATCATGGAACAAAAATGCCTCGCTATCGTTAAAAAAGCATCATGCTTGAAACCAGCGACGATGTAACCAATCAGGGGATAAGGAACCAAGGTTCGATCCATATCTCCTTCAGTAAGCGATTGCAGGGTGTCGGAGATGCAAGGCATCGGTCTGCGATGTGTACTGATGTACATGAGCAGACCGATAACACCGCAGATTCGGGGTCCTGCAATCGCTTACGCGACGACCTTCAGCTCATTGCCCGGTGCCAACAGGGAGAAAGCGCCCTGTTCGAGCAACTTGTCCTGCGTCATCAGGACCGGATCTACAACCTTTGCCGCCGGATGCTCAGTCAGGCCCAGGATGCCGAGGACGCGGCCCAGGATACCTTTCTCAAGGCCTACCGCAATCTCGGCAGATTCACGCCCGACGCCTCCTTTACGACCTGGCTCTACCGTATCGCCATCAACACCTGCCTTGACCGCCGGAAAAAACCCATCTGGCACTCCCTTTTTAAAAAAACCGCCGAGGGCGAAGAATTCATGCTTGCGGAGCTGGCGCACGGCTTCACCCCCGAGCGGCTCTACGAGGCAAAACAGACGGGGGCGCTGGTGCAGGCCTGCCTTGCCGGGCTGCCGGTCAAACTGAAAGCGGCCCTGGTGCTCAAGGAGCTGGAGGGCTGCTCCTACGAGGAAATCGCCGAGGCCTTGGATATTTCCCTGGGCACGGTAAAGTCCAGAATTTCGCGGGCTCGGGAGGAAATGCGGCAAATGATGCGAAAAAGTACGATAAATATCCAGCTCAAAGCCAAAAAGTGACTAAAACCACGGAATGTAACTATTCAGCAGTGCCGCAGATGCGAGGAAGAGGTCTGCGAAGTGTGCTATTGCACATGAGCAGGCCGATGACAAAGCAGATGTGGTGCTGCTGGATAGTTACAAAGTACGGAACAAAAAAACAGCATGATCGTTTAACCAGACAGGAGAAGAAAAATGCGATGCCAAAAAGCGCAAAGATTGATATCCGCCCACCTGGACGGAGAATTACCGCCCGGCAAGCAGGCGGGGCTTGCAGCCCACCTCAACCACTGCGCAGCCTGCGCGGCTGAGTTAAAGACCAGCCAGAAAACAAAAGAAATACTGACCGGAATGGAGTGGTTCACCGCACCCACGGGTTTCAGTCGGCGGGTAATGACCCGCCTCGATCAGACTGAACCAGCGCGACCTTTTTTCGTGCCCCTCTGGCTCCGGTTCGCCGAGGTGGCGGTGCTGCTTCTGGCCATTGGCAGCGGGGTGATCTTCGGCCGCCTGTTGAGTCTTCCTGTCAGGTCTACGGACATGGAAAGCACCGGACTTTCCCTTGAGCTTTTCGATCCGGCCCCGGCAGGTTCCCTGGGCGGGGTCTATCTGGCAATGCTGGAGGATGGCCATGCGCAATAGCACGCTCAGATACCTGCTGCTGGTCTCGGTGCTCTTGAACCTGACGATCGTGGGAACTGCCGGCTACCGTTATTACCAGCATCATAATAACAGCTGGACCTCTCCCTTCGGCGCCAGCATGACCCGGGATCGCTTTCTTTTTGAAGAGCTGGCCCTGGCGCCTCGGCAGGTCGAGGCCCTGAAGAAAAAAACCGTCCCCTTCCGGGCCGAGCTGGATCACCAGCGGGCTCAGATCGCCGAAAAGAGAAGGGAACTGATCGCCCTGATGCGTCAGGACAATCCTGATTTGCCCGCCATCAGGGCCTTGATTGTCGAAATCAGCGCCCGGCAGGAAGAGATGCAGCAGCGGGTCGCCGCGCACATGCTGGAGGTGAAGGCCCAGATGAACAAGGAGGAGCAGCAACGCTTCTTCGACCTGATCGAAAACGCCATGAGCAAAGGAAAAATGACCGGATGCCCCTCAGTCGAATAAAAACCACCGGCACGATGCTTGCCGCCTTGTTGCTCCTTTGGGCCGCAACTGCTGTCGGCTCTGAAATTGTGACCATCGACCAGCAGACCCTCAGCTTAAGCCAGTGCCTCGACCTTGCCCGGCGCACAAATCCCGCAGGCCATCTTGCCCGGCAAAACCTGAGGGCGGTTCGGGAAAGACCCGGCGAAGGCCGCGGCGGCTACTACCCG
>MGTC01000082.1:6559-19831 GCA_001799255.1 Deltaproteobacteria bacterium RIFOXYD12_FULL_55_16 | reverse complement strand
AGCTTCCCCCAGGGGCTGCATGCCTTCGGGAAATTTTTTCAGGTCGGTCATCATCTTTTTCCTGGTGCAAATATGTGGACGCTACGGTAACAATCCAGCTTGAAGCCGGAAAGTAAGAATAAACACCAAACCGTAACTGTTCAGCAGTGCCGCAGATGCAGCGTGTCAATCGTCGGCAGCAGTGCCGACACAGAGGCCTGAGAGCTATACATCTGGTATGCGAACAGGCCGATAACAAAGCAGATGCGGTGCTGCTGGACAGTTACCGCTACGGTAACAATGCTGGCAGACATGGCTTTTGCCGGATCGAAAATGATCGGGCAAATTACCACTCTGCCGCCAAAAGGTCAACAGGATGCAAAAACTACAACCCCTGATCCTGCCCGCCGCCCTGGCCCTGCTGCTTCTGCTCCCGGCCTGCGCCCCGCAGCTTAAGACCGCAGCCTGGGTGGTGCGTTTCGATCTGGACAGCCCGGCAAAGATTGCCTCGGTCTGTGCTGAGGCCAGGCAGGCTGGATTTGATGAACTGCTGGTCCAAGTCCGGGGCCGGGCCGATGCCCTGTACCAGAGCGAGATCGCGCCCAGAGCCGAGAATCTGGCCGCTGCCCCGGCGGATTTCGATCCTCTGGCGCAGCTGCTCACAGACTGCGCCCCCCTGCCCCTCCATGCCTGGCTAAATGTTTTTTATCTCTGGGGCGGCGCCAGCCCGCCGGAAAACCTCAAGCACCCCGGACACCCTGAGCAGCCCTGGATTCTCTCCGACAACACTGGTCAGCCGGTTTCCCGCTATTCTCCACGGGAGAAAAGGCTCGGCTGGATCGAAGGCAGCTATGCCGATCCGGCCTCTGCGCAATACCGGATCCTTTTTGTCGAGGTGGTCAAAGAGCTGCTGGCCCGCTACCCGGTGGCCGGCATCCATCTTGATTTTATCCGCTATCCCGGCCCCGGCTATGGAAAAAGCGAGGCCCTGGCCAGGGAATTTACGCGCCTCTGGGGATTTGATCCCAGACTCCTGCCGGAACAGCTCAGCGCCGAGACCGTAACTGCCTGGCTTGAAGGAGCACAACCGCCAGCAGACCGGGTGCTTACCACGGCGGCGCTTTTCTGGGACGAATTCCGCACAGGTCAGGTGACCCAGCTTGTCAGGGAGGTTCGCCAGGCCATGAACCAAAGCGGCGCGCCGGGAACAATCCTCTCGGCTGCCGTCTTTCCCGAGGCCTCCGCCGCCTATCTGGAAAACGGTCAGGAATGGCAGACCTGGGCAGCGGCAGGGCTGGTGGACGCCCTCTATCCCATGACCTATTTCGGGGATCTCGACCGGGTTGGCGCCCAGCTCCGGGAGATCAGCAACACCCCCCGCGCCCCGAAGGTCGCCCTCTGGGCCGGGCTGGGCCCCTCTGGCAAAGACCCGGAGCAAATTGCCCAGGAAGCGCGAATCGCCGGGACAAATGGCTATGCTGGCGCAGCCCTGTTCAGCCTGGGCCATCTCCTGAAAAACCCTCCGGTCGAAGCCTGGGTGAAGGCGGCCCGCGCCGCCAGAGCTATGCCCCCGGCAATCTCAAAACCTGAGCAGAGCAGCCCCCTGGTCACAGCTTCCGCCACCCTTGCCCCCCCGGATTTGCCAACTCTGAAAAATATCGTGGCCAAGGCCCTGACCGGAGCGCCTTCGCCAAACAACCTCGAAGCCAAACTCACTCTTCGCCTGAGGGAGTATACCCAGGCGCAAAGCCAGGCGATCCCCCTGGCCATCAGTCTGCTGGAAAGCGGGCCGGTCAACCTGCCGGAAAGCCTGGAATTAACCGGCATCTTCCGCTATGCCAATCCCAAGGACAGCCCGGCCCGCTGGCAGGAACAGGAGACGCTCTGTGAAAAGGCCCGCCAACGGCTCATGAATGGCGAGAATCCGGCCACGGTTGCCAGGGAAATGTCCCAGGACACCACCAGAACCATGGGCGGCCTGCTGGCCGCACGCTTTCTTGATCCGCTGAATCCGCAGGATCAGGAGCTTGCCCGGTTGCAGCCCGGAGAAATCAGCCAGGTGCTGCGGGTTAGCAACGGCTTCTGGTGCTACCGCCTCGAAAGCCGCACCCCAGAGCGGCAGACCACCTTTGCCGCCGCCCCCTGGGAGGCCAGACGCATCCTCTTTCGCCAGACGCTCAATAAGCCCCTGGAAACGCTCTGAGCCGCTCTATGCCAAAACACAGAGACTGTAGAAATTAACAGGGGGGAATGGCCCTGGTTTCTCCTGATTTCCCGGCGCTTCTTCTTACCGATGGCGCAACCGAGCAAAACTCCACTTCTCCGCGAAAAACAGCCCAGGCACAAGCACTGGTAAATGGCGGGATGAATCTTGAGTCCGAGATGTGTTCCGGCCTTGAAAAGACGCCGGGCAGCTGGTAGGATGCGGCCATGAAACTTCTTGTTACAGTCCTCGGCTTGGTTTTTATTCTGGAAGCGATTCCCTATGTCCTCTTTCCCGAGGCCATGCAGCGGTGGCTGGCGCGCCTCGGGCAGATGCCCGCCGGAGCCTTGCGGGCTACGGGACTTTTTGCCCTTGGGTTCGGCCTGCTGCTTTGCTATCTCACCCAGAGAACCGGACTGTTCCCCTGACAAGAGAATTCGGTTCTCCGGCCTTCCTCTTCTGCATTTTCAAACCCCAATGGCATCCATGACCAACAACACTGATTTTTTTCTTGCCTCCTATCACTTCACTCTGCCTGAAGAGAATATTGCCCAGCATCCCCTGGCCAGGCGCGATTCTTCGCGGCTGCTGGTGGTGGATTGTCTGGCCGGAGAGACCAAGGATCGGCAATTTACGGATCTTTTAGACTATCTTGCCCCGAGGGATCTTCTGGTGGTCAACAACACCCGGGTTTTTCCGGCCCGACTGCTGGGGAGAAAGGAAACCGGCGGCAAGGTGGAGCTGTTGATTTTAGAATACCCTGTTGCTGAGGCAGGTTCTGACAACAAAAATGAGACTGAAGAGGGTTGGCAGCAGGTCGAGGTGATCAGCCTGCTGAAAAGCGCCAAGCGGCCGCAGCCGGAAGGGAAGCTGTTTTTTTCGGAAAATCTGCTGGGCACGGTGCGGGAGCTGCTCCCAGGCGGCAAGGTGCGGGTTGCTTTAAGATATCGGGGCGAGTTGGCCCGGCTTCTGGAGGCGCACGGGCAGATGCCCCTGCCCCCTTATATCCATCGGGAAGAAGGGCAGAGCGAGGAAGACCGGCAGCGCTATCAGACGGTCTATGCCGAAAAGCCCGGTGCCGTGGCCGCGCCTACCGCCGGGCTGCATTTTACCCCCGAGCTTCTGGCAAGGATTCAGGCGCAGGGGGTGCGGATAGCCCAGGTCACTTTGCATGTCGGTTATGGAACCTTTGCCCCGGTGCGGGTCGAGGATATCCGGGAGCATGCGATCCACGCTGAATATCTCAAGGTTTCTGAAGAGACTGCGGCGCTGGTCAACGAAACCAGGGCCGCAGGGGGAAGGGTCTGGGCCGTGGGCACCACCTCGGCGCGGGCGCTGGAATTTGCCGCCGCAGCCACGGGGCAGATAAAGGCCCGCAGCGGTTTTTGCGACCTCTATATCTATCCGGGCTACAGGTTCAGGGTGGTGGACAATCTGCTTACCAACTTCCATCTGCCCCAGTCATCCCTGCTTTTTCTGGTCAGCGCCCTGGCGGGCCGGACGCTGATTCTGGCGGCGTACAGCGAGGCGGTGCAAAAGGGGTACAGGTTTTACAGCTACGGGGACGCCATGGCCTTGATTACCAGGCAGCCCTCCGGGTGATGTTGTTCAGCCGCACTTGCAGGCGCAGCCTTCCTTGGCCGGACAGGCCGGGGGTGCGGTCTCGCTGCTTGTCGCCGAACAGGATGGGCTTGCCTTGCCTTGGCTGTTGCTGTAACCATCGGAGTACCAGCCCCCGCCTTTCAGCTGGAAGGAGCTCCGGGAAATAAGCTTCTTGAGGTTGCCCGCGCAAGCTGGGCAGGTGGTCAGCGGTTTTTCTGCCAGGCTCTGCTGCGCTTCAAGTACATCCTGACAGGCTTCACACTGGTATTCATAAATAGGCATTTCTAGTCCCTCCGTTTTGAGTCCAGGACGGTGATATATTGGAAAAAAAGCGCCGGAAACAGTACTTTTACTGTTTTCAGCGAAACATCTGTAAACCTGCTATATTTTACGGTATGGCCATTCTTGGAAATGGGTTACAATCAATTTGCGAGAGGCTCAATCTAATGCCGGTTGTCTGATCTGTCAATATTGACAGACACGCGACTTTTTGCAATCTCAGCAAGATCCAGCGCTGGATTTCCCCCTGCGGAATATGGGAACTGGCTTGGTTCGAAAAAAAACGATAAGGAACAGACGTGCAGAGAATACTCTTAGCCCAGGCTGAGCCGGGAATGATTCTGGCCAAGGAAATTCTTAATCCCGATGGGTTGGTGCTCTGCGGAGCCGGCACGGAGTTGAGCGATACCCTGCTCGGGCGTCTGGCCAGCATGGACGTGATTGACGTGACGGTGGAAGGGCATCCCGTGATCATCGAGGGGGAAAAGAGCCTGCGGGAAGAATTACAGGAGGTCGAGTTACGCTTTCGGCGGGTTGAAGATATCGCCCCGCTCATGTATCTCAAGAAGCGGATTCAAGCAAGGCTGATAGCCGCGCGAGGTTTAGAAGCCGTTACTAAATAACTTGCTACAGTTTGGGCCATTTTTTTACGGCTTCTTATGCCGTTTGGCCAAGACAAGATGGCTAACGTTTTTTACAACGGCTTAGAAGCCGTTACGAAATAACCGATACAGTTCGTGCTGTTTTTTTACGGCTTCTTCTGCCGTTTACCTTGTGGCAAGATTACATATTTTGCATGGCGGCTTATAATGGATGACAAAAAACGCGCCCAATTCAAGAAAGTGCTGCGGGAGATAAAAAATCTGCCGACCCTGCCGGGGATCGTCGCCAAACTGGGCAAGATGGCGGAGAACCCGGACACGACCACAGAGCAGATGGGCCGGGTGATCAGCAAGGATCATATCCTGGCCAGCAAGCTGCTCCGGCTGGTCAATTCGGCGTTTTACGGTTTTCCGCAGCGGATCAGTTCCTTAAACAGCGCCATCATTTTGCTGGGTTTCAATGTTATCAAGAGTCTGATTATCAGCGCCTCCATCTTTGAGGTCATGGAGGCGCAGGATGTAGAACTCTGGGAACATTCCCTGGGCTGCGCTGTGGCCTGCAACGTGCTGGCCCGGCATCTGGGGGTGAAAGATCCGGAAGAGATCAGCACCGCCGGGCTCATCCATGACATCGGCAAGGTGGCCATCAAGATGGAGCTGCCCAAAGAGTACGAAATGATAACGGCGCTGTCTCAGGAGAAAAATATTTCCCGGCTTGAGGCGGAACGGGAGATCCTGGGCCTTGATCATGCCGAGGTGGGAAGCTGGCTTGCCAGAAGCTGGAATCTGCCCGACAAGCTGGTTGAGCCCATTACCTGCCACCATGAGCCGCAACTTGCCAGGGAAGAACCGATGGCCTGCGCCATTGTCCATTTCGGCAATATCCTGATCCGGGGCCTCGGCTATGGCCATGCCGGAGATATCTGGGTGCCGCCCCTGAACAGCAAGGCCTGGAAGCTGCTGGCTCTGGCCCCCGCTGATATTGATCCGCTGCTGCATGAGATCGAGGAAAAACTTTGGGAGGTCAAGGGCTTCAGTCTCGATATTCAGTCCGGCCAGGAAGGCGAGGCATGAGGATTCTCTCCGTTGTCCGAGCGCCTGAGGCGCAACGAAAATGCCCCGCATCCTGATTGCTGGCAACGATTCGCTGATTATGCCGGAATGTCGGCATCTTCTCGAAGCCAAGGGCTACACCCTGAAATATTGCACCAATCTGCCTGAGGCCCTGGGGCAGGTGCTGGAAGATCCCCCTGATTTGCTGGTAACGGAAAAGGGCTTTTCCGGCAAAAACGACGAGGTAGAATTAATCCAGGCGGTGAAGACCTGCCTGCAAAAGGCCAATATCCCTATCTTTCTGGTCGTAGACGAGATTCAGCTTCAGGTTGAGCTGGACTGGGATCATTATCCGGTGGATGATATCATCACTCGATCTTTCATTCCCGAGATTCTGCTTGCCCGGATCCGTCTGGCCGAATCCCGGATGGCCAGGGCCTTTGACAACAACCCCTTGAGTCGGCTGCCCGGCAATACTTCGATCATCCGCGCCATCCAGCGGGTACTCAGGGAGGCGGACGGCTATGCCGTCTGCTATGTGGATATCGACAATTTCAAACCATATAATGACCGCTATGGTTTTTCCCGTGGAGACGAGGTGATCCTGATGGTGGCCAGGGTTGTGGCCAATGTGGTTGCCGAACTGGCAAGAAAAGGCAGTTTCGTCGGGCATATAGGCGGAGACGATTTTGTTTTTATCGTCCGGGAAGAGATGGTAGAACCGGTTTGCCAGAAGATTCTGACCAATTTCGATCTGGTGCGGAATATGTTCCTGAGTGCAGAAGACATTGCCATGGGCGAGTTTGTCGGGCGTGACCGGCAGAATCATGAAACCCGCTTCGGACTTTTAAGTTTGTCCATCGCGGCGGTGACTACCGGAGGCGGCAGATACAGCCATTACGGCGAGGTGTCTTCTGCCGCTTCCCAGCTCAAGCATTGTGTGAAAAAACTGGATGGCAGCAACTATCTGGTTGACCGGCGAAACACATAGCAGACAGATTTATCTTTTTTAAGCTTAAGTTGAGCAGCTTACCGGATTTTATGCCCTTCAGGGTGCAAACGAAACTTATACCCTCTGGGTGTCACAAAATGATTAATAACGGAGATCACGAACATGGGAAAATCACTGGTTGAGTTGGCGGCGGAACTGGTTCAGGCGCAATGCATTACAAGGGCGATGAATCCAGAGGAATTGGCCCAGGCCTTGCAGTCCGCTTTTTGTGTGCTGCAGGCCTTGCAGGCAGGCGAGGCAAAACTGCAAGCCGGAATTTCGGAAGAGAATGCCGCCGAGGGTTGCTCTGCCCCGGAAATAAACCCGGCAAAATCCATTCAGAAAAACAAGATAATCTGTCTGGAATGCGGCCAGGAGTTCAGGATGCTGTCGTCCAAGCATCTGCGCTCCCACGAGCTTACCGGCAGAGAATACCGGATTAAGTGGGGCTTGTCTCTGCGCCAGCCTCTCTGCGCCAGGTCGCTCACGGAAAAGCGCAGCAAGGCCGCCAAGGAGCGGGGTCTGCCGGAGGAGCTGCGCAAGTCTATTGCTGGCCGCAAGAAGAATCAGGGCCCCAAGGCGGCCAGCGAGAAATAACAACTCTGCCGTGTTTAGTGTAATCTGTTGATTTTATGGCAGATGATCTTTGTTTTTTCTTTTTTTGCGAGACCAGTATGATCGGCATTTTTGATTCTGGCGTGGGCGGGATGACAGTGGCCAGGGCTGTTGAACAGATGCTGCCGCAATACCGTCTGGCCTATTTTGGCGATCTGGCTCGAACCCCTTATGGTTCAAAAAGTCCGGAAACCATTATCACCTATGCCCGGCAGAATACGGAGTTCCTTCTCGGTCTGGGGGCGAAGATCATCATTATCGCCTGCAACACTGCGGCCAGCGTGGCCTCTGAGATTCTCCAGCAGGAGTTTCCCGTGCCTGTTTTCGAGGTCATTACCCCGGCGGTAAGCAAGGCCATCGCCACCAGTCGTTCTGGCCGGATCGGGGTGATCGGCACCCGGGCCACCATCAAGAGCGGGGTCTATGAAAAAAAGATCCTGGCCGAGCAGCCGGGATACTCTGTATATTCCCAGGCCTGCCCTCTTCTGGTGCCTCTGGTTGAGGAAGGCTGGCTGGACAAGCGGGAAACGAAGATGATCCTCCGCCGCTATCTCCAGCCGCTCAGGCTTAAGCAGGTGGACACCTTTGTTCTGGGCTGCACCCATTATCCATTGTTGAAGGAGCTGATCCAGCCGCGCATCGGCAAGCGGGTGGCGATTATTGATTCCTCTGAGGTGGTGGCGGAAAGCCTGGCCCTTTTTCTGGCGAATAATCCGGCCATCGAGCAGCAGCTCGAACAGAACGGGGAAAGCCATTATTATGTTTCCGATGTAACCGAGGCAGCGGTTGATACCGCGAGAAAGGTTTTTGGCCGCCCCATTACCCTGGAAAAGGTTGCCTCGGATATTTTTTAGGAGCCGTTAAGGAAACACTTATGTTCTTTGTCTATTTCTTTACGGCTCTTTGCACCCAAGGGGTATAAGTTTCGTTTGCACCCTGAAGGGCATAAAATCCGGCAAGCTGCTCAACTCAGCTTTATGCCGTGCTGGTCAACAGGAGTCATTTGTTATGAGTCGTATGGATTTTAACCTAAAGCCTTTGTTTTCCCTGCTGCTTGCCCTTACCTTTCTGGCGGTTCTGCCCGCCTCGGGCCACGGTGCTGCCCTGACGCCTCTGGAGCTGGCCCAGAAACTCCAGGCCCGTTATGAGGAAACCAAGACCATGACTGCCGATTTCAAGCAGTCAACCTCGGTGCCGATGACCAGTCGCAAACGGCTTGGCGCAGGCAAGTTGGTGATCTCCAAGCCCGGCCGTATCCGCTGGGATTACCAGACCCCGGAGCGGCAGGTGTTGATCAGCAACGGCAAGAAGGTCTCCATGTATGTGGCCAGTTCCGCCCAGATGGTGGTGCAGCCGGTTGCGCAATATATCAACTCCGATGTTACCTATGCCTTCTTTGTCGGCACGGGCAATATTGTCCGTGATTTCAAGGTGCTGCCGCCGGAAAGGCAGGAGGAGGCGGGTCTGAAGGCGATCAAGCTCGTGCCCAAGACCGCGCATCCGCAGGTGGATTACCTCCATGTCTGGATCGACGAGAATTTCATGATCCGCCGCCTGGAGATCGTCGACAATTTCGGCAGCATCACCAATATTTCCCTTGCCAATATCAAACGGAACGAACCGGTCTCGCCGGAGGTTTTCACCTTCACCCCGCCGCTGGGTACGGAAATTATCGAGCAGTAAGGATGATGAACTCGTAATAACTCAAAAAAAGCCATATTTCGTCATTCCGGCGAAGGCCGGAATCCAGTCTTTTCGGATAGTTGCATCAAGGCTGGACCCTGGCCTTCGCCGGGGTGACGAGACCATCAAGGATGGTTGATTTCTGGTTGTCAATGATTTGTCGACTTGATCCTTCATCTTCTTGCGTCAAACCATGAAAAACGAGGATGCCAAGAAGCTGAATAAAACATAGTGACAGTATCAATTAAATGTGTAATCCTGAAGATATTATGCAATATAGTGAATAATATTTAATCAGAGGATTATTATGCTTCTTGAATTTCGCGTGCGTAATTACCGCTCCATCCGTGATGAGCAGGCACTGAATCTTGTTGCATCAAGTGATCGGGAATTAGCGGAAACCCATCTGGCCCAGACCGGGCTCAAAAGCCTGCCCAGCGTTGTTCGCAGCGCTGTGGTCTATGGCCCCAATGCCAGTGGCAAATCAACATTGTTGATTGCCCTGAGCTATATGCGCGCCGTGATCGCGGAGTCGGCGACCGTCATTCAGCCCGGTCAAACCTACAACGTGCAGCCCTTCAAATTGGATGAAGCTTTTGCAGGTGAGCCCACCGCGTTTGAGCTGACTTTCATGCTGGATGGCGTGCGGCATCAGTACGCCTTCGAGATGACGTCACAGCGCATCATCAGCGAATCCCTCTTAGTCTATCGTACAGCCAAACCTACTCAGTGGTTCAGTCGACACCTGCTGGACGATGGCGAAACATACCATTACGAGTTCAGCACCTACCTCACCGGTCCCCGTAAACTCTGGGAGAACAGCACGCGATCCAATGCGCTTTTTTTGTCCACCGCCGCGCAACTCAACAGCGAAATGTTAAGTCCTGTATTCCGCTGGATCATTGAGAGCATTGTGTTCTTGGGTGCCGGCGCGGACTTCGACCATGGTTTCACCACAGCTTTGCTGGCCACGGACGAAGGGCGGGCAACGATTCGTGATTTCCTTTCGGCGGCGGACATTAGCATTGCCGATGTACAAGCTGTGCCCCGTAAAGGCTTTAGCCAGCAGGTGGTTTTTCATGCCGGTGGCGTAGCCCATGCCAGCCGTGAGGAGAGCGAGTTTCTGGTCCCTGTTTTTCAGCACACGACAACCAAAGGTAGCGCCCAACTCGAACTGCACGAGGAATCCCAGGGCACGCAACGTCTGTACGGGCTGATGGCCCCGGTGCTTGACATACTCAAGCGCGGATGCATTCTCATTGTCGACGAACTCGACAGTAGCCTACACCCCCTGCTGGTGCGACGCCTCATCTCTATGTTTCATGATCCGTCCCTTAACCAGAACGGCGCACAGCTTATCTTCAGCACCCACGACACATCCTTGCTCGACCGCACACTCTTGCGGCGTGACCAGATCTGGTTCACCGAAAAGGACAGCGACCAGGCCACCCGGGTTTACCCGCTGACCGATTTCAGCCCACGCAAGCTGGAAGCATGGGAGCGCGGCTACCTGGCGGGACGATACGGCGCGGTACCATTCTTTAGCGAGATGCCGGATATTCTGAAGCAGACGCTTTCTCGGCGCAGTAAATCCGAAGCGCAACCCGACAACCCGGCTCCGAGCTGAAGTCACGATCATCAGGACAGACCGCATGGGACAAGACAACCAGCCCAAACACCGCCAGAAGGCGCGCGATCTCAAGCGCCGTGCGGCACAGCGCGCCCCGTACGCGCGCCTGCTTATCGTTTGTGAGGGCGAAAAAACCGAACCACACTACTTCAAAGAGATTTGCCATGAGTATCGCCTGGCTACGCCCAATGTGCAAGTGTGGCCGGGTGCGCTTGGTACTCAGCCTCTCCAGGTGGTCGAATACGCCGAACACCTGTTTCGGGAAGGTGATAATCAAAAAAATATTCAGCCGTGCGCCTTTGATCAGGTGTGCGCGGTCTTTGACCGTGACGACCATCTCACCTATCACTCGGCACTGGCAAAAGCCGCAGCCTTGAACGGTAAGCTCAAAAATGACTTGGGTAAGCGAGTCCCCTTCCATGCCATTGCCTCCGTGCCCTGCTTCGAGCTGTGGCTATTGCTGCACTTCGTGGATGTTTTCGCTCCTCTGCACAGGGATGAGGTCTATGCCCGCCTGAAACAGGAGCACCTGCCAGGCTACGACAAAGGCCAAGGCGGTCATTGGGCCGCGACCAAACACCACCTGAATATCGCGACCCAGCGTGCCCAAGCGCGGGCGGCTGCAACCACGGCCCATGACGGCACGGAACCATATACTGGCATCTACCAGCTCGTCTCATGGCTTACACATCTGAAAGACTAACTCCGACGGGAACATCCAATACCATGCGAAAAATTGAAGCTACCGACCCCGAAGCCCAAACCGCCGACATCTTGGCCGAGAATATTGACCGTCTGAAGGCCCTCTTCCCCGAACTCGTCACCGAAGGGGCGGCTGGTGCGGCCATCAACGTGGATGTGCTGAAAGCCCTGGTGGGCGACAAGACCGTCACCGATGCCGAGGAGAAATACGGCCTCAACTGGCATGGCAAGCGCCGCGCCCGTCAGCTCGCTCTCACCCCCTCCACCGGCACCCTGCGCCCCTGCCCGGAAGAGAGCGTGGACTGGGACACCACCCAGAACCTGATGATCGAGGGCGACAATCTGGAGGTGTTGAAGCTCCTGCAAAAGAGCTACTCGGGGAAGGTCAAGCTCATCTGCATCGACCCGCCCTACAACACCGGCAAGGACTTCGTCTATCCGGACAACTTCCAGGACAACATCAAGAACTATCTCGAACTCACCGGTCAGACCGGCGAGGGTGGGCGGAAACTCTCCTCCAACACCGAGGCCTCCGGCCGCTTTCATACCGACTGGCTGAACATGATGTATCCGCGCCTCAAACTGGCGCGGAATTTGTTGCGAGAGGATGGAGTGATATTTGTTACAATCGACGATGCGGAAGTGGAAAACCTCAAGCGTCTCAGCAACGAGATTTTTGGGGAGGAAAACTTTGTTGCGGGTGTTATATGGCACAAAAAACGTGGAAAGGACAATTCGGCTCAATTCTTCAGTAAGGTTCATGATAATATTCTCTGTTACGCTAAGAACATCGCTTCTCTTCAACTGCACAAGTTGGAGTTAGATGAGGAGACTAAAAAGGCCTATCGTAATCCGACAAATGACCGCCGTGGGGTTTACCGAACGCTTGGTCTTTGGGCGAGAGGTGGGCAAGGTGGTTCGCGCTACGCATTCACCTCCAAGGAAGGACAGGATTTTGACGAGAGAGAATGGCTGGTTGGACCTGAGAAGATGCGCGACTATGATAAGAACGATAGATTAATTGCCGTTGGTGACAAGCTTTATAGGAAGTTGTTTATCACAGAAAATGAGGGTGCAATCCCGGAGACTATTTGGACGGACGCATCTAATAATGCGAACGCAGCAGATGAGATGAAGGCGATTTTTGGAGGCCCTCCACCATTTGACACACCAAAACCTCTTCCGTTAATTAAAAAAATGATGCTTCTGGGAACCACAGAAGATTCCTTGGTAATAGATTTTTTTGCCGGATCGGGCACCACTGGCCATTCGGTAATGGCACAGAATGCTGCTGATAATGGAACTCGCAGATATGTTTTAGTGCAACTACCTGAACCACTCGATCCCGAGAACAAAGATCAAAAGATCGCCGCCGACTACTGCGACAAACTCGGCAAACCCCGCACCATCGCCGAACTAACCAAAGAACGTCTCCGCCGCGCCGGTAAAAAAATCCTTGACTCCCGCCTGCGCGGGAGTGACGATCTCTTTGCCAGCCAGCCAGCCAGCCAGCCAGCCAGCCAGCCAGCCAGAAAAGTCTCGACGTGGGCTTCCGCGTTTTCAAGCTCGACACCTCCAACATCCGCGCTTGGGACCCGGACTGTGACAACCTTGAAAAAACCCTGTTCGATCATACCGAACACCTCAAGCCAGGCCGCAGCGAAATGGATATCCTCTATGAACTGCTGCTCAAGCTCGGCCTTGATCTCTGCGTCCCCATTGAGAAACGCGCTATCCGGCGCAACCCCTCACCCCAACCCCCTCCCCGGAGGGGCGAGGGAGATTTTGTCGTGCATGCCATCGGCGGCGGAGTACTGTTTGCCTGTCTTACCACCCAGATTGCCCGTGAGGAGGTCGAGCCGCTGGCCCTGGGAATCGTGGCCTGGCATAAGACCCTTGCCCCGGCAGGCGACACCACCTGCGTCTTCCGCGA
>MGTC01000082.1:4582-6531 GCA_001799255.1 Deltaproteobacteria bacterium RIFOXYD12_FULL_55_16 | reverse complement strand
ACCAAACTGGCCGCCATCCTTGGGCAAAACGGCATCACCAATGTACGGAGTTTGTAGCCATGACGAAAAAGAAACCGCCTTTGACAACCGCCGCCCTGCCTGCTGAATGCCCCATCGTGCCTGTGACGCAAGGCGACCTGATGGCGCGGGTTGTCACCATCCTCGATCAGGCGCGTACCAATGTGGTGCGGGCGGTCAACAGCAACATGGTTATCGCCTACTGGCTGATCGGGCGCGAGATTGTGCAGGCACTGCAAGGCGGAGAGGATCGAGCCGACTATGGAAGCCGCTTGCTGGAAGAACTGTCCGAATCGTTGAAGCGGCGTTATGGGCGGGGGTTTTCTGTCACCAACCTGCGTTACTTCAGAACCTTTTATAACGTCTATTGCGATCGACTGCCGGAGATTCGCCAGATCCGATCTGGCGAATTGGACAAGACGGCCAGCCCGCCAACGCAAGCTGAGGTGCTGGAAGAGATGGCCCTGGCTGCGACCACGGCTGACCAGACTCGCGGTTTCTCGCCCAGGTTGGGCTGGTCGCACTATCAGGTTTTGATGGGGGTGGAAAACCGCAATGAACGGCTTTTTTATGAAATTGAGACCGAACGTGAAGGCTGGGAGGTCAAGCACTTAGAGCGTCAGGCACACACCTTCCTGTTTGCCCGGCTGCTGAAAAGTCGTGACAAAGCCGGGGTCATGGCGTTGAGCCGCGAAGGCCACCGTTTGCAAAACCCCGCCGATGCCATCAAGAACCCTTATGTGCTGGATTTTTTGGGGTTGCCAGAATCTGCGCGGCTCCATGAGAGTGCGATTGAATCGGCTATCATTACCAACATGCAATCCTTTCTTCTGGAACTGGGTAAGGGTTTTGCTTTTGTTGGACGTCAGAGGCGGATGCAGTTCGACAGGGACTATTTTTACATCGACCTGGTCTTTTACAACTGCATCCTCAAATGCTATCTGCTGATTGATCTGAAGATTGGCGAATTGACTCATCAAGATGTCGGCCAGATGGATGGCTATGTGCGCATGTTCGACGACAAGTATCTCAGCGAAGGGGATAACCCCACCATCGGTCTAATCCTGTGCGCCAAGAAAAACCAGTCCATTGCGAAATATTCGGTGCTCAACGAGAGCCAGCAACTGTTTGCTTCGAAGTACATGCTCTATCTGCCGACCGAGGAGGAGATAGAACAAGAACTTGCTCGTGAACGCGCGTTTTTGGAGTCTCAAAAAACAGGCAGCAACGATCAGGGAGACGAAAGCGCATGAAGCTGCACTTTGAACCCAACCTCGATTACCAGCTTGCCGCCGTCGAGGCCGTATGCGACCTCTTTCGCGGCCAGGAGACTTGCCGGACGGAGTTCACCGTCACCAGGAGTGCGGTGGGTGGAGCCAGGCTGCCTGGCATGGAGAGCAACCTCGGTATCGGCAACCGGCTGACCCTGCTGGACGATCAGATGCACAAGAACCTTGGCGACATTCAGCTGCGGGGTGGCCTGCCTCCTTCGAGCACCCTGGCCTCCGGGGACTTCACCGTGGAAATGGAGACCGGCACCGGCAAAACCTACGTCTATCTGCGCTCCATCTTTGAGCTGAACAAGGTTTACGGCTTCACCAAGTTCGTTATTGTGGTGCCCTCAGTGGCAATCAAGGAGGGGGTGTACAAGACGTTGCAGATAACCGAGGAGCATTTCAAGGGGATCTACACCGGGGTGCCGTTTGACTATTTTATCTATGACTCCGCCAAGCTTGGCCAGGTAAGGAACTTCGCCACCAGTCCACAGATTCAGATCATGGTGGTAACGGTCGGCGCCATCAACAAGAAGGACGTCAACAACCTGTATAAGGATAGCGAAAAGACTGGCGGTGAAAAGCCCATCGACCTGATCCGATCCACCCGGCCCATTGTCATCGTGGACGAGCCCCAGAGCGTTGACGGTGGCCTTT
>MGTC01000082.1:0-4550 GCA_001799255.1 Deltaproteobacteria bacterium RIFOXYD12_FULL_55_16 | reverse complement strand
CACCATATGGTTTACCGCCTGGATGCGGTGGATGCCTACGAACAGGGGCTGGTCAAGCAGATTGAGGTAGCCTCGGCCACGGTGGCGGCGGCCCACAACAAGGCCTTTGTGCGGCTGCTCAAGGTGGAGAACAAGAAGAAGGGCGGGATCTCGGCCAAGGTCGAACTGGACATGGCCACGACCGACGGCGGGGTTAAGCGGATGGAGGTAACGGTCCAGGACGGTGATGACCTGAAGCAGACCACCAGACGGGCGCTGTACCAGGATTGCCGCATCGGTGAGATTCGCACTGCCAAGGGCGATGAGTTCATGGAGCTACGCTATCCCGGCGGCGAAAGGTATCTGCGCCTGGGCGAGGCGTATGGAGATATCGAGCCCCTGGCAATCCAGCGGCAGATGATCCACCGCACCATCAAGGAGCACCTGGACAAGGAGAAACGGCTTCGGCCTCAGGGGGTCAAGGTGCTGTCGCTATTTTTTATCGACACGGTGGGCAAATATCGCCAGTACGATGTCGACGGCAATTCGGTGAAGGGGAATTATGCCCGCATCTTTGAGGAGGAATATCGCCGCCTGGCCAAGCACCCCGATTATCAGAATCTGTTCAAGGAGGTGGATTTAGGCCGGGCCGCCGAGGAGGTGCATAACGGCTACTTCTCCATCGACAAGAAAAAGGTGGCAGGCAAGACCATGGAGGTTTTCAAGGACACCCGGGGCGACACCAAGGCGGATGATGATACTTACAGCCTGATCATGCGGGACAAGGAAAAGCTCTTGAGCTTTGCAACCCCGCTCAAGTTCATCTTCTCGCATTCGGCATTGCGGGAAGGCTGGGATAACCCCAACGTTTTTCAGATCTGCACCCTGCGTGACATCCAGACCGAGCGGGAGCGGCGGCAAACCATTGGTCGGGGTCTGCGCCTGTGTGTCAATCAGCAGGGCGACCGGTTGCGGGGCTTTGCTGTCAACACCCTGACTGTCATCGCCAACGAGAGCTATGAGCAGTTTGCCGAGAACCTGCAAAAGGAAATCGAGGCCGACACCGGCATCCGCTTTGGCATTGTCGAGCAGCACCAGTTTGCCGGTATTGCCGGGCCTGGCGCCGATGGGCAACCAGCGCCCCTGGGGCTCGAGAAGTCCAAGACCTTATGGGAGCACCTCAAGGCCGCTGGGCATATCAACGCCGGGGGGAAAGTTCAGGATTCTCTCAAGGCTGCCTTGAAGGATGGCAAGTTGGCCTTGCCGCCAGAGTTTGAGGCCCAGCGCGGCCAGATTGAAGAGGCGTTGCGCAAGGTATCCGGGCGGCTGGAAATCAAGAATGCCGACGAGCGACGGCAGGTGCGCACCCGTCAGGCCGTATTGCAAGGCCCCGAGTTCAAGGCGCTCTGGAACCGGATCAAGCACAAGACGACTTATCGGGTGGCCTTTGACAACGAGAAGCTGATTGAAGACTGCACCCGTGCCTTGCAAGATGCGCCCGTCATTGCCAAAACCCGCCTGGAGTGGCGCAAGGCTGATATCGCCATCGGCAAGGCCGGGGTAGAGGCCACGGAAAAGAAGGGCGCCAGTACGGTGGTCTTGGACGAGGGTAACATCGAACTGCCCGACCTGCTCACCAATCTGCAAGACCGCACCCAGCTGACCAGGCGAACCATTGCCCGCATCCTCTCCGAGAGCATGCGCCTTGATGACTTCAAACGGAATCCGCAGCAGTTTATCGAATTGGCCGCCGAGGCTATCAATCGCTGTAAACGCCTGGCCCTGGTGGATGGCATCAAATACCAGCGCCTGGGGGATGAACACTTTTACGCCCAAGAGCTGTTTGAGCAGGAGGAGTTGAGCGGCTATTTGAAGAACATGTTTATGGATACCGAGAAGTCGATCTACGAGCAGGTGGTCTACGATTCCGACATCGAGCGTGACTTTGCCGATGCCTTGGAAAAAAACGAGGCCATCAAGGTCTATGCCAAACTTCCCGGCTGGTTCAAGGTGCCGACCCCGCTGGGCAGCTACAACCCGGACTGGGCCGTGCTGGTGGAGAAAGACGGTGAGGAAAGACTGTACTTTGTGGTGGAAACCAAGAGCGGACTCTTTGCCGATGATGTGCGGGCCAAGGAGTTGGCCAAAATGAAATGCGGGGTAGCACATTTCAAGGCTCTGGCGGTCGGGGAGAACCCGGCGAGGTACATTAAGGCCAAGGCTGTGACCGATGTGATATGGGCATGATTGAAAACACCGACCAGTCGCCGCGCCCGTTTCGCCTGGGCCTGATCGCCATGCCCTGGGCGTTGTTCAACCGGCCCTCTGTGCAGTTGGGGGCGCTCAAGGGTTATCTCGCTCAGGCCGCGCCGGAGGTGCAGGTTGCTTGTCTGCATCCGTATCTGGGCCTGGCCAGAGAGCTTGGCCTTGAGCTTTATCAGCAAATCTCCCAGGATGTCTGGCTCTGCGAAGGTCTGTATGCCGGGTTGCTTTTTCCCCAGCAGCGTGAGGTGCTGCGCGGGTTTCTGGCGAAAAGGCTGAAAAATTGCCAGGCGGCTGGGGCTTGGGATCTAGCTGAGTTGAGCAGCTCGTCTGCTCAAACGAAACTTATGCCCTTTGGGTGCATAGACCGCCTCTGGCAGAAGGTAGACGATCATCTTCAGCTCTGGCTTGCCCGGCAGAATTGGGGACAGTTTGCCCTGGTGGGGTTTTCCGTTTGTTTCAATCAGTTGCTGGCCTCGCTTTATGCGGCGCAACAGATCAAGCTGTTGCAGCCGCAGCTCCCCATCGTTTTTGGCGGCTCCTCCTGCGTGACGGAAATGGGCCGCTCCCTGCTGGCTACCTTTCCCTGGCTGGATTATGTGGTGCCTGGCGAGGGGGAGTTGGCGCTGGCGAATCTTTGTCAGGCGCTGGCCGGGCAGCAGACCGTTTTGGCGCCCCAGATCATGAGCCGCAAGACCCCGGCCACCGGAGAGCCCCTTGCCTGCGGTCAGCTCAAGACCCTGGACGCATTGCCAACCCCGGACTACGATGATTATTTTTCCGACCTGCGCCGGGAGTTTTCCGGGGAGCCTTTTGTCCCGGAGCTGCCGGTGGAGTTTTCCCGGGGCTGCTGGTGGGGGAAATGCACCTTCTGTAATCTTAATCTCCAGTGGCATGGCTATCGGGGCAAGACTGCGGCGCAGATGGAACAGGAGGTGCTGAGTCTCTCCGCCCGGCATGGCTGTCTTGATTTCAGTTTTACGGATAACGTCTTGCCCGGCAAGGAGGCCCCGGCCTTTTTTACCCGGATGGCCGCCGGAGAGAAGGACCTCCGTTTTTTTGCCGAGATCCGGGTCAACCAGCGGGGAGAGACCCTTAAAGGCTACCGGCAGGGCGGGCTGCTGGCGGTGCAGGCCGGGATCGAGGCCCTCAGTCAGGGGCTTCTGGCGCGGATGCGCAAGGGGGCTACGGTCATGGAGAACCTGGCCCTGATGAAGGAGAGTCTGGCCCTGGGCATCCGCTTGGATGGGAACCTGATCACCTGTTTTCCCCAGTCCACCGAGGCGGAGGTGGCAGAAACCCTGGTCAACCTTGATTTTGTCCTGCCCTTTACCCCTTTGACCGCCGCGACTTTTTTCCTCGGCTACGGCTGCGAGGTAGCCTGCAAGCCTGAGGCTTACGGCATCCGCGCCATGGTTCAACATCCCCATAACCGCAAGCTCTTCCCGCCGCAGCTCCTGCCTAGTCTGACCCTGCTCATCAACGACTATCATGGGGATCGGGCGCACCAGCGCAGGCTCTGGCAGCCGGTGGTCAAGAAAATCCGCGTCTGGCAGCAGTTTCACGAGGCAAGGCGCAGCCCGGCCCACCTGCTCCCGCCGCTTTCCTACCGGGATGCAGGCAATTTTTTGCTCATCCGCCAGGAACTGCCGGGGCAGGCCGCTCTGCATCACCGGTTGCGCGGCGCCTCCCGGGCCATCTATCTTGCCTGTGAAACGATAGTGGAGTTTGCTGAACTTGCCCGTCTGTTTCCCCAGCTGAGCCCGGCGCAACTGGCAACTTTTCTTGAGGAGCTTGCGGCAAAACGGTTGCTCTTTACCCAGGGAACAAGGTACCTTGCCCTGGCGGTACATAAGGAAAAAGGGTTAGGGGCTGTTAATGAATAAAAGGTGCTTTTCAGTTTATTCATTTACAGCCCTTTATGCCGCTCAGGTAATTTTCAAGTCAAGGTTATTTATGAGTAACGGCTTAGGATGATTATTCAACGAATCGGGCAGTTCCCCGTAAAAAAACTGGTAATCGGCGGCTGCCGGAGCGGCAAGAGCCGCTATGCCGAGCGCTGGGTCAGCGAGAATTTTTCCAGCAAGATTTTTGTCGCCACCCTGGAAGCCAGAAACGACGCGGAGATGAATCAGCGCATCGCCCTGCACTTGCAGAGCCGGGGCGCTGGCTGGCTGACTGTCGAAGAGCCGCTGGATCTGGCCGGGGTGCTTGAGAAAAACGCGACCGGGGCGGAGGTTTTTCTGGTGGATTGTCTGACCATGTGGCTTACCAATATGATGATGCAGGACTTCAGCGACAAGAAGATT
>MGTC01000081.1 GCA_001799255.1 Deltaproteobacteria bacterium RIFOXYD12_FULL_55_16 | reverse complement strand
ACCGGTGGCCGCCTTGACCAACGGCCTGGAGTGGAGATGTTCCCCACACCCGTGGGGATGAACCGGAGGCGGAGGGCATCCGGGGAGGTGAGCAGTTATGTTCCCCACACCCGTGGGGATGAACCGTTGCTATTGATACTGCCACTCCTGTGCCAAATATGTTCCCCACACCCGTGGGGATGAACCGAGTTTAACAACTTGGCAAAAGCGCAAAATATAATGTTCCCCACACCCGTGGGGATGAACCGACACTCATCTTTCAGGTTTATAGTGGCTGTTCATGTTCCCCACACCCGTGGGGATGAACCTATTGAGAACTCGCCGTGGATTTTTGTGGCTTTATGTTCCCCACACCCGTGGGGATGAACCGAAGGAGGGTGGAACAAATGACCTATGAATCAGATGTTCCCCACACCCGTGGGGATGAACCGGCAAGAGAAAGCCGAAGATCCTTTCGTTAAAGATGTTCCCCACACCCGTGGGGATGAACCGCATTCGGAACTAACCTTGGGGTTTTCTCCACGATGTTCCCCACACCCGTGGGGATGAACCGGGATTTCCGCTTGCGAGATCGCCCGGCGCACGATGTTCCCCACACCCGTGGGGATGAACCGTATTCAACACACGCCTGCCATAATGCTTCCGGATGTTCCCCACACCCGTGGGGATGAACCGCCCGGCCCCCTCCGATACTGCGGCGGCTTCTTATGTTCCCCACACCCGTGGGGATGAACCGAAAAATCCATTATGACCACCTCCGCACAATGGATGTTCCCCACACCCGTGGGGATGAACCGGAAGGGGCCTGCGGCCCCGGGCGGTCAGAGCCATGTTCCCCACACCCGTGGGGATGAACCGAAGGGTGTGAACCTTATCGACATCATTCCTTAATGTTCCCCACACCCGTGGGGATGAACCGTCCGGCTTGTCACCCCCACGATCAACCCGTCTATGTTCCCCACACCCGTGGGGATGAACCCGCAGGCAGCCCAGACATCCTCAAGGCGTGGGCATGTTCCCCACACCCGTGGGGATGAACCGGCTGGAAAAACTGGGGAAATTCATGCGAATATATGTTCCCCACACCCGTGGGGATGAACCGACACAATTTGTACCGTTTTGCGAGTACTACAAATGTTCCCCACACCCGTGGGGATGAACCGTATATCATGTGTCTTGCCGCACCAGAGATTGCATGTTCCCCACACCCGTGGGGATGAACCGGGGCAGAGTTGGTGGCTGGATTTCCTTCAGGCATGTTCCCCACACCCGTGGGGATGAACCGACAACCAGGTAAGATACAGGGCTCAGGGCAATATGTTCCCCACACCCGTGGGGATGAACCGTATCAGACTATGTAATATCAGGGACGCCATTGATGTTCCCCACACCCGTGGGGATGAACCGTTTGCGACATGACAGTCTCCTTACTGACAGAAATGTTCCCCACACCCGTGGGGATGAACCGTCCGGGGGGAAAGATTAAGTTAGGCGAAAATCATGTTCCCCACACCCGTGGGGATGAACCAGAATACCCTGCGCCAGACAGGCGACATACTCCATGTTCCCCACACCCGTGGGGATGAACCGTTTGGCTATGCGATCCAGTTTTATGTTCGCATATGTTCCCCACACCCGTGGGGATGAACCAGCATATCCCAGGTTGCACCTACGTCACACCACATGTTCCCCACACCCGTGGGGATGAACCGATACTTTTTGCTTGCAAATACAGTGAGATAGTATGTTCCCCACACCCGTGGGGATGAACCGCAAAAAAACCGGTAAAACCTGCATCGTCGAATATGTTCCCCACACCCGTGGGGATGAACCGCTGTGGTACGGCGACACCAGCCCCCCGACCAAATGTTCCCCACACCCGTGGGGATGAACCGCGATTACCAGAGAGAGAGATCATAGACTGTGCATGTTCCCCACACCCGTGGGGATGAACCGGCGTCTCTCGTCGGTAAACATTACCCATTTATATGTTCCCCACACCCGTGGGGATGAACCGATAGCTTGAGCGATTGCCGTTTCTTTGTTCATATGTTCCCCACACCCGTGGGGATGAACCGATAACAGACAAAGAGCTGATATATTTACTCAGATGTTCCCCACACCCGTGGGGATGAACCGGTTCCGGGTAACTCAACAGGCTTGAACTGTAAATGTTCCCCACACCCGTGGGGATGAACCGGGTACCTATTTGGATTTGACGATTTTTTTCGAATGTTCCCCACACCCGTGGGGATGAACCGATCATTACACTTTCCTTTATTCCCTCCTGTTTATGTTCCCCACACCCGTGGGGATGAACCCTGGCTACATTCGCCATACTCTGATTTTCTGCTATGTTCCCCACACCCGTGGGGATGAACCGATGCCGGGTACACCTGTGCCAAGTGCGGACTCATGTTCCCCACACCCGTGGGGATGAACCGATTCCTTTTATGTTGAGGTCCGGGAAATGGCGATGTTCCCCACACCCGTGGGGATGAACCGAAAACACAACCTTTGGCCGATCATCCAACTGAATGTTCCCCACACCCGTGGGGATGAACCGATCTCAACTGGTTTCACTCGCCCTACTCTGATATGTTCCCCACACCCGTGGGGATGAACCGACGCCGGTATCCTTGCCATGATACTTGGGTTTATGTTCCCCACACCCGTGGGGATGAACCGCGTCACACCTGCCTTCGCAGCTTCAAGCTCCAATGTTCCCCACACCCGTGGGGATGAACCGGCCCTGCCTGGTGTTGAGACCAGAGCAGGGCTATGTTCCCCACACCCGTGGGGATGAACCGGCCGTCTGTGCTGATTCCCATGTTGTTCAGGGATGTTCCCCACACCCGTGGGGATGAACCGTTGAACAGGTTGGCGACTGACAAACTCACTACATGTTCCCCACACCCGTGGGGATGAACCGGAAAAATCAAGAACGATCTTGCCAATGAAGAGATGTTCCCCACACCCGTGGGGATGAACCGTCTTGCATCTCCAGTGAGCAGGGGGGTGGTTGATGTTCCCCACACCCGTGGGGATGAACCGCCAAGGCCAGATCGTATTACAAGCAAGTTGCTATGTTCCCCACACCCGTGGGGATGAACCGTCTTCGCCGGTATCGAGCGTAATTTCTGTTCCATGTTCCCCACACCCGTGGGGATGAACCGTAATTGTGGTAAAATGTGGTAATTTTTGACCAATGTTCCCCACACCCGTGGGGATGAACCGAGCCATGAACTCCCGCTGGTATGGCGCCCCATATGTTCCCCACACCCGTGGGGATGAACCGTTCGCAGCGGTCAGCCCGGTTACAGCCCCAATATGTTCCCCACACCCGTGGGGATGAACCGCGGTAATGGGTTTACCAAGGTGCCAACAACATATGTTCCCCACACCCGTGGGGATGAACCGGCTAACGATTGAGGCCAGCCGACCGCGCCACCATGTTCCCCACACCCGTGGGGATGAACCGGTGGCGGACGTGGATCAGGGTGAGGGAGGCCAATGTTCCCCACACCCGTGGGGATGAACCGGCTCGACCAAGGGCTTGCGGAGGGGTGATCTTATGTTCCCCACACCCGTGGGGATGAACCGGAAGGGAAGCCAGAAAAGTCATGGTGCCGCCGATGTTCCCCACACCCGTGGGGATGAACCGTTTGCGACATGGCAGGCTCCTTACTGGCAGAAATGTTCCCCACACCCGTGGGGATGAACCGCCATGCCCTTTGCCGACGACATCAAAGAGGCTATGTTCCCCACACCCGTGGGGATGAACCGGTGTAATCCACCCCGCCGCCGGTAAGGGCTGCATGTTCCCCACACCCGTGGGGATGAACCGGCTGGCACCTCAACCTGGTGATCGCCGATCGGATGTTCCCCACACCCGTGGGGATGAACCGACGAACTAAAAGAGTTCAGATTTCAATGGACCATGTTCCCCACACCCGTGGGGATGAACCGTAAGATTGAGCATAATACGTTCCATAGCTTTCATGTTCCCCACACCCGTGGGGATGAACCGATAGAATATTAAAAGGGTAATGACTTGCAGCTATGTTCCCCACACCCGTGGGGATGAACCTGAAGATCCTCCAACGGTAGACACTCCCCCGGCATGTTCCCCACACCCGTGGGGATGAACCGCTATCCTGGATAATAAAGAAGATCAAGCTGATATGTTCCCCACACCCGTGGGGATGAACCGTTTCTCCAATCGGGATACCCCAATGCACCATCATGTTCCCCACACCCGTGGGGATGAACCGACAATGTGGCAGTATCCGGGTGGTATACCTGCATGTTCCCCACACCCGTGGGGATGAACCGATGCAACTTTGCAAGCCGCCGCAAATGCCGCAATGTTCCCCACACCCGTGGGGATGAACCGTAGCATCGCTTTCGTGATGTGTCAACCCTTGGATGTTCCCCACACCCGTGGGGATGAACCGTCGGAGAGGATCACTATTGCGAAGATTGCGCGATGTTCCCCACACCCGTGGGGATGAACCGGACGCACTATACAGGGGCCAGCTGGTCGGCAAATGTTCCCCACACCCGTGGGGATGAACCGGTAATCACCATCCGGCCAGCCCCCCGTAGTGCATGTTCCCCACACCCGTGGGGATGAACCGGCGCCGGGAATGTAGGGAGCTTTGTATTTGCGATGTTCCCCACACCCGTGGGGATGAACCGAGCCTAGCAGTAAAACAATGGATCGACGCTATATGTTCCCCACACCCGTGGGGATGAACCGGATCCTCGTTGACGCACTCGATTGAGACCCGGATGTTCCCCACACCCGTGGGGATGAACCGGTTGTTTTTGATCTGAACTTCCGAGGGCTATAATGTTCCCCACACCCGTGGGGATGAACCGTAAAAAACTAATTGCCCAGCCAGAGCGGAGATATGTTCCCCACACCCGTGGGGATGAACCGTGCGGTCGGGTTGGTGACACTGGGGATACTTAATGTTCCCCACACCCGTGGGGATGAACCGATAGCGGGATTCTGGAATATAAAGGGGCGGGTATGTTCCCCACACCCGTGGGGATGAACCGTATTTTTCCAGGCAGGGAAACCAGCGGATAATATGTTCCCCACACCCGTGGGGATGAACCGTCCCATCGGCGCGTTGGGATCACATTCACAATATGTTCCCCACACCCGTGGGGATGAACCGTCTCCACAATCCGTCATTTTGGAATACCCTGGATGTTCCCCACACCCGTGGGGATGAACCGCTCACCCTCTAACATGCACGTTGTCAGGTTTAATGTTCCCCACACCCGTGGGGATGAACCGATAATATCCGAGGTGGAGCCGCCTATAGTCAAATGTTCCCCACACCCGTGGGGATGAACCGCACGCAAACAGATCGGCGCAGCCAGGGCCGCTATGTTCCCCACACCCGTGGGGATGAACCGTTGCAAGAACTTTCGGGTCAGGTCAGACTTTCGGACATTCATCCACTAATCCACCGTAAAAACAGAGGCCATCTCCCATATTTTTCTAATTGGTATCCCTGACTGCCACAAACCCTCTTGTTCTTTTAGCGCAACTAAATTCAGTTGCATGGTTCTCGGTTATCAGGTTAAAATGACGCATGGGAAAACACGATAAGTTGCTGGCGAAACTCAAAAGCCGCCCGAAGGATTTCACTTTCCAGGAGGTCGCCACTCTGTTGGCGGGGTTCGGTTATGTCCTCATGCAGAGCGACAGCGGGTCGCGGGTCAGGTTCGAACATGAGCGGTACGCACCCATATTCATGCACAAGCCGCACCCGTCGCCGGTACTGAAGCCTTATCAGATTGACCAAGTGCTGGATGTTTTGCATCAGGAGGGTTTGCTATGAAAAATACCATGGAATACAAGGGGTATACCGGGTCGGTTGAATACAGCGATGAAGATGGAATTTTTTTTGGCAAGGCGCAGTTTATCCGGGCGCTGATCAGCTATGAAGGCAGCAACGCCGAAGAGCTGCGCCAGGACTTCCGCGATGGGGTGGATGATTATCTGGCGATGTGCGAGGAAAAAAACATCTCGCCGGAGCAGCCGTTCAAGGGATCATTCAACGTCCGGGTTGGCCGCGATTTACACCGGCAGATCGCCCTCGAAGCGGCGCGGCGCGGCGTGAGTTTGAACAGCCTGATCGTTGCCGCCCTGGAGAAAGAAACGCACCACGCAGCTTAGCCAAGTGGAAATCTGTCAATGAGCACCCTAATGGAGCCAGTCCGTGATCGCCCGTAATGGAGCCCTTGGGCGCTAACAGGAATTGAGCCACCTCTGCTCATCAAAGTTGGAGGAACTCTGGGGTCTGACTTACGGACATTTGCGGATCATTGGCAAGGCACCTGGTCAGGTTCGACATTTTGACTTTCTGGCCTAGGCATAGCATGCCTAATTTGGGGATACTCCCCTGAAAGTCCAGATACGGGTCAACAGATTAGACGAGATCATCGATTGATACGCGAAGAATGGCGGCGATGCGCTTGAGCGTAACAATGCCGCCTTCGCGGGTACCGGTCTCGATCTGCGACAGATAGGAGGTGCTGATCTGCGCCCCGGCCGCAAGCTCGCGCGCTGATAGCCCCCGATACTCACGCCAGACTCGGATTTTGCTTCCCCCATCAAGAATGCGGTTCGCCATTTCGGCGGGAAGCAACTCCTCTTCGCCCGCCTCAAGCCGACGCTGAAAATTCTCAATCGTCGCGATGTCCTCGCGATCCTCGATGGCGTCGAGCATGGCAAGGTAATCGGCCTCAGGGATTACAACCAGGCGCTCTCCCCCGGTGGTGGTGATGATCTGCTCGTGCATGACCGCCTGCTCCTAATAATAGGCGCCGCCACGCGGCGCGACCTTAATAACGGCGATGACTTCGCCGGTTTCCGAGAAAATCACTCGCCAGTCGCCAATGCGGAGACGAAGATAACCCGTCGCGCCTTTCAATGCCTTGACATTGTTGGCCAGACTCGCCGGCTCCGCCGCATATTGCTCGATCTTAGCTCGAATCAAATGGGCGGCGTCGGCGGGCATTCGACTCAGCGTCTTCAAGGCGTCGCGACTGTAGGTGATTTTTTTCATTTGTATAAATGTAGCACATGGCAATCACAATATCAAGAAATTGAATTGCTATTAGTAATTTTACGGGACATCGAAGGGGACACTGGTGCAAAACGAACTTATTATGTTGTTTTAGAACCAGTGTTCCCTCCTGTCTCCATCTCCTGTCTTGCCATGGAATGAAGCAAAAACTGTTAGATCGACATGTCGCAGCGGGGATTTTGTCATCTTCTTAATGGATGAGGTGATAATTTTAAAGAGTTTTTGCAATAAATCCAACTAGTTGTAGTTTTTTACATTTAATCTCAAATTAATGAGAAATGTGAGAAAAATGTGAGATCCGCCTTGTTATATTGTCAGATCATAGGGGGAGTCAACTTAAGAAGCCGGAACAGCAAAGGAGCTTCTTCCGTCTGGGGCAATTGTCCGGCAAGAGTCATGTTGCGGAAATGCAGGCGGATGATGCTGCGAAATCTGAGTAAAACAGGAGAGATGAAAGAGCAACTCACATAACTTGCCAGCGTCTCACAGGTTGCATGCTGTTCCTCTGACCAGCTTGCAAACATACAAGCCGGAGACGGATTGGATATGCTTTACGATGGAATTTCCAGAGCGGTGATGATGGCAACTCAGAATAGCAACGACGACGGCCGTTTCCAGATGGGCACTATTTAAATGAATGGCAGACACATAGTAGCCGCGTGCGGCGGAGCGTTAAGGAAAGTTCTGGCCGCGCTGATCTGATATCAGCTTCCTATTCTACTCTGCCCTTCAATGGCACATTTAAGTTACTAAGGCAAGGATGTCCCCTGCTCAGATGCTCATTGCCGATCACTCCAATAACCGTTGAGGCTGAGGCCGAATATGAATAGCAAGAAAAAAATCGCCCCTTATGGCCTTGCGCTGTGTTTTACCGCATTGTTTCTCATGGCTTTGCCGCTGTCCTCAGCTCACGCTGATTTTGCTGCGACAATGAAGCAGGCCTGGCGTCTGCATAAATCATCCCACTATTTAGCCGCAGCCGGCGCGTATCAACGTGCCATTCAACAGGGCAATCAGGAAAAAGGCCAACATAGTCCGATCGTGCTGAGAGCCAGAATTGATCTGGCCGACGTACTCTATCAGGCAGACCAGAGACGTGAGGCGCATCGTCAGCACGAAGCCAATTACCGCGATATTTCCGACGCTTTTGGAGCCGATTATGAATTGAGCGGCTATGCCCAGGCCTTGCTGGGTTTGTCCTGGTATCGCATGGGAGATCTGGTGCGAGCGCTGGAAAATATGCGTGAGGCCCATTCGACTCTGGAAAATACGACCGGTATCCACGCAAGCTTTGTGCCTGTACTAACAGGGATGATCGCCCATGTGCTGGAAAAAATAGGTCGCAGAGACGAGTCCATCCAGTGGACGGTTCGCGCCCTCAAACTGTTGGAAGCTATGCCGGCCAGCGATGAAGCGGCGAAACTGCGGCAGCGGCACATGTTTATCTCCTTGCAATCCAACGCCTATATCACCCCGGAGCTACTGAGGATGCAGGAAGAACTCCTGACTGATGTTCGCAAATTACGCGGTGACCGTCATATTGATACCTTGCAGGAATTACGTCAGCTTTCCAAGATGTATTATGCCACCAAAGATTGGGCAACCGCTCTCAGGTTCAGCGAAGAGGAGCTTGCCTTACTGACCTCCCTGCAAGGGCAAGGAGCCCAGCAAGACGATACGCTACAAAGCATCCGCTACAACATGGGGTTGGCCGAGATGCGCCTGGGACATCTGCCACGAGCCAGGGAATTACTTTACGCCGCCACCGTGGCTCAGGAGCGCAAGTTGGGGCCGCGTCATAACGATACCCTGATGTCGTTGGCCCAATTGGCGCGAACATGCAATCTGCAGAGCGACTACAAGACGGCAGCAAAGCTTGGGGGAGAACTGATCACCCGCATCGAGGCGCTCCGCGAACAGCGCCATCTGCCGCCGGAGAGCCTGCGTCATTACTTCGCGCGCTGGGCCGGTGCCTATAAGGTTCAAGCTCACAGCCTGGTGCAGCTCAAAGACTTCGCCCAGGCTTTCAAGGTAATGGAATTGGCCCGTGCCCGAGGTCTGCGGGAAGCAGCCAGCCTCTATGAGGCTCTGGAGGGTCAGCTTCTGACTCCTGATGAGAAAAATGCCTGGGAAGATGCCCGGCTACGTTTGGTGGCAGCCGAGGCAGAGGTGGCAGCGGCGGAATTCGCTTCCGTGGAGCGTCTGCGCCTGGAAAAATCCCGTGATGTCCTGGCCAGCGATTTCAGTGCGCTGCGCGCCAAAACCGAGGCGAACAACCAGCGTTTACGCGATCTTTCCCGGATTGAAGTACCGACATGGAATGACCTGTCAGGCAAACTTGGGGCCGGCGTAGTCTATATCAGCTTTGCCTTGGATGAGGATATCCTCCTGGTAATGGGTGTCAGTCGCGAGCGCGGCAGTGTGGTAAGCGTGGCAAATACCGGCAACGGCCTGCAGGAAACGATCTACGCCTTCCGCTTGCTGTTGCAACTTCGCGGCGGTCTGCAAACCTTGGAGAAATCAGGTTACACCGTGGTGCGTGAGGCTGATGATGGCTACCGGTTGGTCAAAAGCGATGAGGCCGGCGCCCGGTTAAGGGCTGATGCCGATGAAGTCGGCGCATGGCTGGGCGACAAGCTGCTGTCCGGCATTCTGGCCAAATTTCCAGAGGCGAAGCGCTTGGCTATTTCCCCCGACCAGCTGCTTTCTTTGGTTCCGCTCGAAGCCATGCGTCTGGATGGGCGTTACCTCATTGAACAGCTGGAAGTGCTATACACCCCCTCCGCTGAAATATTGCTCAAGACTGCTGGCAGGATGCGAGACTATCGCCGTTTAGCTCGGCCAAAAGACCTGCTGGCGATAGGGGGGGCCATCTATCACGAAATGGTTCCTGTAAATCCGTTGTTTTCCATGCATCACAGCCTCCTGGATCTATCTGTGCCCCCGCCGGGTCTGGAGCAAGAAGTGCCTCCACATCTGGGAGAAATGCCCCCGCAGCTTGGCGCTGCCACCTCGGTAAAGCAAGCCTTGAGCAGCTTCCGCGGAAAATGGCAGAACTTGCCTGCAACGGTGGATGAGATTCAGGCTGTTGCCGACATGTTCGACCGCGACCGGCACCGGGTTATGACTTACTCCATGGCCTCAGAGGCGCATCTGCGCGAACTTGACCGCAGTGGTGAATTAGCTGATTACCGCTACCTGTTGTTTTCCACGCATGGCTATCTCAACCTGGCAGAGCCTTCACTGACCGCAATCGTCTTGTCCCAGATCGGGGCGGACGAGCAGGCGGACGGCTTTCTCACCGTGGGCGAATTGCCTCTATACAGGCTGAAAAGCGATCTGGTGTTTGTTTCTGCCTGCGACAGCGGGCTTGGCCGGGTATTCAATGGTGATGGCATTGCCGGCTTGTCTTACGCGTTGTTCCTTGCCGGGAACACCAACAGCGTGGTCACCCTATGGCCTATCCTGGATCGGCCCTCTGGAGAATTCAGCAAGCAGTTCTTCAGTAAGCTGCGCGAGGGAAAGGATCAGGTCACTGCCCTGGCCGAGGTGAAACGTTATTTCCTCCGTAGCCAATCCCTGCGTGAACCTATGTTCTGGGCCGGTTTTGTGCTGTATGGTGTTTAGCGATTATGGAATAAACAATAAACACTGCCCGGGGCATAACGGGAGGGCAAGCCCCCTTTCCCCTGGTGGCAGAGACCAGTTCTTATGAAACACGATTTCTGAATGATTTTTTTCTCAGGATTGGCCAGGTTGTTTTGTGACGGCTCCTAAAGAAGTGCGAACCGTTCCCAGAAATCCGGGAATGATTTGGCCACGCATTCCTCCCCTCGGATTCTGACTCCCGGCACCACCAGACCGGCCACGGCAAAGCTCATGGCGATGCGGTGGTCGTGGTAGGTGTCGATCTCCGCGCCATGCAGGGGGTTGTTTTTCTCTCTGCCTTCGATAATCATGGCATCCGACTGTTCCTCTGCCCTTACTCCAAGTTTGGCCAGTTCCGTAACCATGACATGGAGGCGGTCACATTCCTTGATGCGCAGGTGGGCGATATTTTTGATCACTGTTCGCCCCTTGGCAAAGCTGGCCACCACCGCCAGGGTGGGAACCACGTCCGGGCAATCGCCCATGTCTACCTCAACCCCGCGCAGTTCGCCAGAGCCGGTCACAGTGATACCCTTTGGCGAACGCTCCACCCCGCAACCCATCCGGGCCAGGATCTCCACCAGAACGGCATCCCCCTGTAAGGAAGGCGAGGGCACATTGGCCACGGTCACCCTGCCGCCGGTCACTGCGGCTGCGGCCCAGAAATAAGAGGCGCTGGAGGCATCGCCTTCCACCGCATATTCTTTTGCCTGGTAGCAGCCCTGGGGAATGAGAAAGTGGTTGAGTTCGGGGCTGGCGGTTACGTTAATGCCGAAATCCCGCATCACGGCCAGGGTCATGGTTACATAGGGCTTGGACAGAACCTCTCCGGCCACCAGGAGTTCGGCCGGCTGTTGGGCATAGGGCGCGACCAGGAGCAGGGAGGAGAGATACTGACTGCTTTTGCCCTCCGGCAGCAGGGTTTTTCCGCCCTTGATGCCATTCGCCGCGATGGTAACCGGCGGACAGCCCGTGCCGTGAAGGCTGCGGATATCGACCCCCCAACCGGCCAGGGCCTCCAGCAGAGGCTTGATCGGCCTTTCGTGCATGCGCGGGTCGCCGTTGATGGTAAAGGGGCCGTGTCCCATGGCCGCCACCGAGGTGAGAAAGCGGGTGGCCGTGCCGTTGTTGCCCAGGAAGATCTCCTGGCTCGGGGTGGCGATAACGCCGCCCCTGCCCTGTACCCGCCATTGCTCCTGGCCGGGGGCAACGGTGATGCCCATGGCTGTCAGGGCTTGGGAGGTGTATTCGGTATCCTCGCTGGCCAGGGGCCAGTGCAGGATGCTTTCCCCGTTTGCCAGAGCTGCGGCAATGAGCGCCCGCTGGGTCAGGCTTTTGGAGCCGGGCACGGTGAGGGTGGTGTCGGTTGTGGCAAGTGGTTTGATTTCTTTCATGGTCGGATAATTGTCAGGGTTGCAGGCTGGCGAGCAGGCTTTGGCGCATTACTTCCACCGGGGCCTGCTGGCCGGTCCAGAGTTCAAATTGGGCTGCGCCTTGATAGAGCAGCATGGCAAGGCCATTGATGGTCTGGCAGCCAGCTTGCCTGGCCTCCTGCAACAGGCGGGTTGTCAGGGGGGCATAGACGATGTCCATGACCACCTTGAAGTTGGCCAGGGCCTCCTTGGCAATGGGCAGCAGTTCCTGCTGAGGGCCCATGCCCAGCGAGGTGGCGTTCACCAGGGCATCGGCTCTGGCGCTGATCGTTTCAGCCAGGGGCAGCCAGGGGCAGCCGAGCAGTCTGGCCAGGGCCAGGCCTTTTTCTGGAGTCCGGCTGGCAAGGGTGAGCGAGGCTCCGGCCTCAAGCAGGCCAAAGCCGATGGCGCGGGCCGAACCGCCAGCGCCGAGAAGCAGCACCGAAGATCCCTTCAGGCTGATTTTTTCGCTCAAGGCCCGGTTTGCTCCAAGCCAGTCGGTGTTTGCCCCGTGGATGGCGCCGTTGTTGATAACCAGGGTGTTTACCGCGCCGATTTTTTCAGCGACAGGATCAAGGGAATCGAGATACTCGATCACCGTCTGTTTATAGGGGATGGTGACGCTTACCCCTTTGAGGCCAAGGGCGCGCAGGCCGGTCATGGCTTGGGCGATATCCTGCACGGCAAAGGGGAGATAGGCCTTGTTCAGGCCAAGGGCGGTAAAGGCGGCATTGTGCATGGCCGGACTTAAGCTGTGCGCAACCGGGTTGCCCATGATGCCGTAGAGTTCGGTGGCCCCGTTAATCTGCATGGCCGAGCCGTTGTTCATAAAAATAACCTTGATTTGAAAATTACATGAGCGGCATAAAGGGCTGTAGATGAATAAACTGAAAAGCACATTTTATTCATTTACAGCCCCTAAGCTCCGTAAAGATGCGGCGCAGGGCCGAGGCCGGGAGCTGGCCTGGCGCGGTGGCCGCGCCATTATCCGGGGCGGCGTAGGTCATATAGCCGCCGAGATCGGTGCTGGCCACCCGGCTGATCATGCCGATTGGCCCCATGCAGAAGGCAATGAGGGGAAAGCCGAGTTCGGCCGCCTGTTCCTGCAGGGCAAGAACCCGGAATACGTCCTGAAAACAGCGGGCCGTGGTGACGATCTTGCCGATATTGGCGCCGCTCCGGCACTGGCGCTGGAAGATTTCGCTCAGGGCCTGCCTGGAGGCGGTACACTTGAAATCATGCCAGGAGACGATGGTCTGACAGTTGTTCGCCCGGGCGGCGGCAATGAGTTCGGTGGCCAGGGCCGGGTCTGCGTTGAGTTCGAGATCAACATAGGCAGCCCCGGCTTCGGCAGCCTTTTTGAGCAGGGCGAGGCGGGTTTTTTCCTCGTCCTGGCAAAGGCCGCCTTCCCAGGCAGGCCGGTTGGTGAACAACAGAGGCCTGCTCAGTTGGCCGAGGAAAAGCGGGATGTCGGGGTCTGTCATGCTGTCCAGGCGGATTTCGATGACATCGGCTACAGCTTCTGATTCCCTGGCAAGGGTCAGAGCCTCAGCGGAGGTGGCGCTGGCTATTGAGACGCAGAGGCGACGGGAAGTGGTGGTTGCGGGAGCCATCAGTGCTTTCTCCGGGGGGCAAGTTCTTGGAAATTTGATAATGAACCGGGACAGGTTATTGTATGAGACCAGACAAAGCTATTCCATCGCGAAACCGTTGTCAACAACCCCTCCTGCGCTTTCGCCCATCAGCACCACGGCGTGGGCGCTGATTCCTTCTTCCCGGCCGGTGTAGCCCATTTTTTCCGTAGTGCTGGCCTTGAGGTTGATGGCCGCAGGTTCAACCCGGCAGGCCTTGGCAAGGATCGTTTGCATGGCTGGGAAATAAGACGCTAGTTTAGGCCGTTCAGCCACCACAGTGAGATCGGCATTGGCCAGATGAAAACATTTTGCCGCCGCCAGATCGATCACCTGGGCAAGCAGGCGGATACTGGAGATTCCCTGGTACTGAGGGTCGCTGTCCGGGAAATGGCGACCGATATCGCCTGCGCCAATGGCCCCCAGGATAGCATCGCACAGGGCGTGGGTAAGGACATCGGCATCCGAGTGGCCCAGCAGGCCCAGTTCGTGAGGGATTGTCAGGCCGCCTAAGATCAGCGGTCTTCCCACCACCAGGCGGTGGGCGTCAAAGCCATGGCCGATCCGCATTTTTGGGGCTGCTTGTTTCTGCATGAGGAGAGCCTCGGCTATGAGAAGATCATCCGGACGGGTGATCTTGAGGTTGGTTCCCGAGCCTTGAACCACCATGACCGGCCAGCCTCCGTGTTCGAGAAGCGAGGCCTCATCGGTGCCGACAAAGCCGTCCTGATCAGCTCTGGCAAAGGCCGCTTTCAGCAGATCGGTGCGGATTACCTGGGGGGTTTGCGCCTGCCAGAGGCCTTCCCTTTCCACGGTGTGGTGGATGGCAGCGTCTGCGGCCACGGCCTTGAGGGTGTCCTTTACCGGTACGGCCAGGATGGCGGCGCCATGGCTTGCCGCCGTTTTCAGGCAGCGCTGGATGTCTGCCGGGGTGATCAGAGGGCGGGCAGCATCATGCACCACCACCAGGGGGGAACCGGAGGCTACCAGGGCCAGGCCGATGCGCACCGAGTCCTGACGGAGCCTGCCGCCGCTTACCACCGTGCAGTGGTCGCTCAGCTGGTAATGGGCCAGGAGGGCGCAGGTCAGCTCCTGGTGTTCCGCCGGGGCCACCACGATAATGGCGCCAAGTTCGGGAACCTGACGAAAGGCGCGGATGGTGTGGATCAGGAGGGGGACGCCAAGCAGTTTACTAAACTGCTTGGGGGTGGAGGCCCCCATGCGTAACCCGGCTCCGCCTGCGGCGATTATCGCTGTTGCTGTCTGCATGTGTGAGGATAAAAAAAAGGGAGTGGGCTATAAGCCGGATTCTGTACCCTTTTGCAAGGGCCATGATCATTTCTCTGTGGATGCCGGTTGCCCGGCATCTCTTGCAACCTACCCGGAAGCTTCGGGCGGGCCGCCCTCAAATGCTTCCCTATTTGGTTTTGCTCCAGGAGGGGTTTGCCGTGCCTTGCCTGTCGCCACGCAAGCGGTGGGCTCTTACCCCACCTTTTCACCCTTACCGGTTGCCCGGCGGTTTGTTTTCTGTG
>MGTC01000080.1 GCA_001799255.1 Deltaproteobacteria bacterium RIFOXYD12_FULL_55_16 | reverse complement strand
CATATTCCCCCAAAGATTAAAGGAAAAACCCTTGTAGCCAATAGTTGCGGATGGCTGCACCACAACGCTGTCCTTGCTGAGGGCGAAACCCCTCCAGACATACTGGCTCAACGCGGCAACACTTAACTCCGCCGTTGGCTTGTCCTCTTCGGCAAAAGCCATCCCGGTAAACATGGAAAGGCATACCCCTGTGGCGGCAACCCCGACCAACAACTTCCTCGCGATTTCACTCATCATCCTTCTCCTTTTCTATAAATTATAAAATACCTGCAAAGGCTCAAAGCCCGTCTTCTGTTACCATGTTCAATTCACATTCTATGCCAACACCAACAAAAAAACAATTCACCATCTAACAGCTTGAAATAGCACGACTTACATAAAAACAGCGCCATCAGAATAAATTACATTTTTGAATTATCGGCAATCACCTTGAGGACAAATTTGTACAATGATGTCTTGCCACTGGAAGCCGAACACCTCTTATTACTGGCAGCCACCCCCAGATCCCGCGCACACCCCCTTGGTACAGGGCTGTCTCCTTGCCTTCAACGTTCCGTGATTGCCACCCTCAAAAATTGCCCTTAGGCCATCGGCGATAAAACCGCCCATCTCCACGGGACGAAGGCCAGACTTCTGCAAGATTTCCCTCGGCGTCTCGCCAACTCCGCTCACCAGCACGGCCCGGCAATCATTCAGGCGTCGGGCCAGAGAGGTCCAACGCTGCAGGCCGCCGCCACCCTTACTCACCTCCCGCTCTTCAACCAACGCGAAAGAATCATCCTTCTTTTCATAGATCTGGAAACGATCGGCCTCACCCAGATGCTGATTCACCAGAATTCCCTCCATGGTCGCCACCGCGACATAAGGTCGCTCCCCGGCAGAAAGCGACGGCAACTGGGCACAAGCGGACAAGCAGCCCCGCATCTCCTCGGTTCGGTCCTGGTCGAGCAATCCCACGGCATCAGCCCGGCAGCGGGTGCAATGGCGCATCTGCGGCAGGAATTTCTCCGCCTCGCTGCGCAGCCCGGCAACTTCCTCCTTAGATGGCTCGCCAATCGTGCCGAATGGCGTGCCGACATTGGGAAACATAGCCATGCAGTTGAAAAGATCGGCGCCCAGCCCCCGCATACTTTCCGCGACTTTAAGGATATGCTGATCATTGATGCCCGGAATCAGGATCGAGTTGATCTTCACCGTAAGCCCGTGCGCCTTCAGGGCCTTGACCGCTGCCAGCTGACGGGAAAGAAGCAGTTCCGCCGCCTGCCGCCCCCGAAAGACAACCTTGTCATCCCGCACCCAGCTGTAAATTTTGGCCCCCACCTCCGGATCAACCGCATTAATGGTAATGGTCACATGAGAAACATTCAGCTTGGCCAGCTCAGGAATATAGGGGCCAATGGCCAGGCCGTTACTGGCCAGACAGAGGATCATCTGCGGGAAATTTTTATTGATCAGGCGCATGGTTTCCATGGTCGCCTCGGCGTTGGCAAAGGGGTCGCCGGGCCCGGCAATGCCGGCCACAGTGATGCGCGGCTCTTTTTCCAGAACCTTACCCAGGTAGACCAGGGCCTGCTCTGGACTCAGGATCGTGCTGGTCACCCCGGGCCGCGACTCGTTGACACAATCATATTTACGGTCGCAATAATTGCATTTGATGTTGCAGTTTGGGGCCACCGGCAGATGGACGCGGCCGGCCTGCCCTTTGATGGCCGGGTTGAAACAGGGGTGCTTGCTCAGGTCTTTATGTATCTCATGCATGATTCTCTCCCATTATTTAGCTGTCAGTCTTCAGTTTTCAGCTATCAGCTAAAGGCTGACCGCTGATAGCTGATAGCTGCTTTAATTTTCACATATAGCTGTAGCCGACCTCGGAGCTGTCCTGTTTGGCCATGATCATGGCATTGGCGATCAGGTCGAAGAGCTGCTGCGCTCCGTGGTAGCCGATGTGCAGGAGCCGCTGGCCGCCCACCCGGTCGTGGATTGGAAAACCAACGCGAATGAGCGGGAGGCCGATGCCGCGCGCCAAGGCATAACCCTTGCTGTGGCCGAGGAAAAAATCCGGCTTCAGTTCCGCAGCCAGCTCGCCTATCTCATGAAAATCCATGCCCTCATGTACTCTGGGCATCTCCACAGCAAAGCCCTCCACCGCTTTTCCAATGGCCTTGACAAAGCCGCCGCTGGTGCCACCAGAGGCACAGAGTACTGGCTGCACCCCGATCTCGGCGAGAAAGGAGGTCAGGCCGATAACCAGATCCTCTTCGCCGTAGACCACGGCCCGTTTACCGAACACGTATTTATGCCCATCCACCAGGCTGTCCACCAGGCGGCCCCGGGCCAGAGCGTACTTTCCCGGCATGGGCCTGCCGGAAAACTCGGCCAAGGTCTCGAACAACCGATCCGTCTCCCTGATGCCCACCGGCATCCCCAGCCTTTGCAGGGGCACCCCGTAGGTCTTTTTCAGATAGCTGCCCCCAGAGAGCTGGTCCGGCAAGGTATAGCCGAACTCCACAGTCGCCTGGGCCCCACTCATCGCCCGGATATCGCTGATTTTTGTTCCCCCTTCTGGGATCAGGGGATAATCCCGCAGGGCCGGGCCATCGAGGGTTTCGGAAAAATCAGGCAACACAGTGGCAGTCAGGCCGCAATCAACGACCATCTCTTTCAAGCTCCTGAGGTCAGCCGCCGAGAGAAAACCGGGCAGGATGTTCACCGTCCCGTTTGCCTCGGTCGCCACGGTCAACTGCTCGACCAGGGCCCGCACCGCCGCGTGAAAGCCCTCCATGTGAGTGCCCGAATAACTCGGGGTTGAAACCTGCACCAGCAACGGCCCGCCATCCTGCATGAATTCCTGGCGGTACTGAAAGAGCAGCATCTTCACATCGTCGCCGATGGTTTCGGTGAGACAGGTGGTGGCGATACCGATAAGGGCCGGGTGGTATTTTTGGGTCACGTTTTTCAACCCGAGCTTCAGATTCGCCCCGCCGCCGTAGACCGCGTTCTTCTCCCCCAGCGAGGAAGAGGCAATGTCAATGGGCTCGTTGAAATGGCTGATGATGTAGCGCCGCATGTAGGTGGCGCAGCCCTGAGAGCCGTGAAGAAAGGGCACCGCCCCTTCCACGCCCCGAAAAGCGAGGCTGGCGCCCAACGGCTTGCACAGCTTGCAGGCATTGGTGGTGGAGACATAATTCGGCAGTATCTTGCCCATGGCACACACTCTTTTTTTTGGCCACGAAAACCACAAAAGACACGAAAGTTTTGGTAACTATCCAGCGACACCACCTCTGCTTCGCCGCCAAGCTGGAATAACGAATGAGATATCGAGCAGTTACAAATTTCGTGTTCTTTCGTGGATTTTGTGGCTAATTTTCCCTTCTGGGCACAAACCGCCACACCGGGCTCATCACCGAACCGTACACCTCGCGGGCGAAGTTGAGCATGCCCGCAAAACCGGCCAGCATCTCCTTGCGCTCGTGATTGTGATCACAGAAGGCCACGCCCAGCTTATAGGCGATGGGCCGCTCCTTAACCCCACCCACAAAGATGTCCACCTCCTTTTCCTTAAGAAAGGCGGAAAGCTCCAGCGGGTTGGAATCATCGACAATAATGGTGCCGGGATCAGTGATCTCAGCCAGCTCCGCGTAATCCTCCGGGGTGCCGGTCTGGGAGCCAACCATGACCACCTGCATGCCGATGGTGCGGAAGGCCTTGACCAGGGAAAAGGCCTTAAACGCCCCGCCCACATAGATGGCGGCCCGCTTGCCGGCCAGGGCCTGCCGGTACCGCATGAGTTCCGGCATGATCAGCGAAAGCTCCTCCTTGACCAGCTCCCGGGTGCGGCGCATCATCTCCTCGTCCTTGAAAAACGCGGCCACCGCATAGAGGGACTCGGCCATGTCCTCCACCCCGAAATAGGACACCCGCAGCGAGGGGATGGAGTAGTCCTCTTCCATCATCCGGGCCAGATCCATGGTGGAGCCGGAGCATTGCACCACGTTGAGCGCCGCCCCGTGGGCCCGCTGGATATCCCCCACTCGGCCATCCCCGGTGATATTGGCCACCACCTCGACGCCCATCTTGGTAAAATATTCACGGATCAGCCAAATCTCCCCAGCCAGATTAAAATCGCCCAGGATATTAAGGCTGTATCTGGAGATCCCGCTGGTGTCGCCCATGCCCACCAATTGCCGCATGGCATTGCAGGCGGCCTTATAGCCCTCCCGCTTGTTGCCCTTGAATCCCTCCGACTGCACGGGCAGAACCGGGATGCCTTTCTCCTCGCTCACCCGGCGGCACACCGCCTGCATGTCGTCGCCGATAATCCCCACAATACAGGTGGAATAGACAAAGGCCGCCTTGGGCGCGTGCCGGTCTATAAGCTCGATCAGGGCGTGGTAGAGTTTTTTCTCGCCACCGAAGATGACGTCGATCTCCTGCATGTCCGTGGAAAAGCTCAAACGGTGCAGTTCCGGCCCGGAAGAAAGGGCGCCCCGGATGTCCCAGGTATAGACCGCGCAGCCGATAGGCCCATGCACCAGATGCAGGGCGTCGGCAATGGGATACAACACCACCCTGGAACCGCAGAAGACGCAGGCCCGCTGACTTACCGCCCCGGCCAGGCTGTCCTTGTTGCAGTCCATGACAAAGGGGGCCTCCCCGGTGCGATGGATCGAATCCTGTCGTTCCTGCAACGCTGTTTCCATGGCTTCCCTGCTCCTCTGTAATGATTTACAAAGGGGTAAAAGCAAGGGGTGTGCCACGAGGAAAATTAATATTTTATTATATGATTACTTGTGGTTAAGCAGAAACAGCGTCTTGATCTGAATCAGGAAAGAACAGGGCATAAGGAGAGTTGTGTAAGCTTTGCGACAAAAAAGAAGGGGCCGGACATTTTTGTCGGCCCCTGCGGAATAGAGGTGATCACCTCTATATTTCCCTGCTGCATTTATTCCGGCGCAAGGGCTTTTCTAAGACAGACAAGCGCCGTGGCCTGCCAGCCAAGAGCTTCATAAAAGTCCAGGGCAGAGATATTGTTATGATCGGCCAGAAGCTGAAGCCGTTTGAGGCCCTGCTCTCTGGCCCATACCTCAAGGCTCTCCAGCAAATACCGCCCGACCCCTTTTCCCCGCCATTGTTCCGACACAATCACATCTTCGATCAGCAGGGCGTGGCCGCCCTCCGCCGTGGAAATCGTCACCTGGCCCGTACACATGCCGACCACCCGGCCTTCCGCCTCGGCCACCAGCACACAGCCACGCTCATTTTCCAGCATCAGCATCAGGCCGCGCCGCTGCCTCGGTTCATCAAAAACAAAATCCTGCTCAATTGCAAAAAGCGCAGCCAGCAAAGAAACCAGGCAATCAAGGTCGGCCGGTTTCGCAGAACGTATCCTCACCCTTGAAGCAAACATGGGGCCCTCTTTTCCGTTTCCGTGCTGAAAGTTGTTTTTCCACCAACTCCCGCAGCCTGCTGGCCAGATCCAGCATGGCAGGAATTTCCTCCATGGCCGGCCCGGAGATCTTGAACATATCTATATCACAGATCTCCTGATATTGATCCAGATTCAATAATCCCTCCCGGAGATCTGAGATGGCGCCGGGAAAGGCCTCATCCATGGCTTCAACCAGATCTTTCATGGTGTGGTTATAAGGCAATTTGCCTTCACACATCAGGGAGGTCATGACAAATTTCTCCATGGCCATAGCGATAATGTTGTACAGAATCACGGTGGTGAAGGCATTTTTGCGCTGCGCATAAGCTGAAGACGCGGTCTTGAGAAAAGCCGTGCCGTCAGACCAGAAATCTTCCCAGCCGCTTATGGGCTGAGCCTTTTTGAGGTCGGACAATAAAAAGTTGGCGCTCGGTTCCATGTGTTTGCGCCTCCCTATGAGGCGATCAGATAAGCCGCCGCCGGTTTCCCGTCTTCGAGGCCATCGAGAATGGCATCAATGACCTCGTGGCTATTCACCCCCTTGAACCACCAGTTCTCGGGCTGGATCACCATGATAGGGCCTGATTCACACTGTTTGAGACAGGTGGTGGCGGTGACCAGGCAGTTCAGGCCCCGGTCAAGGATTTCCTCTTCAAGATACTGCATGAAGCCATCGGTCTGCTTGTGACAGAGGCCTTTCTTGTCGCCAGCCACGCGGAAGCTCTGACAGACTAGGATTTGTCGTTTGGGGATTGCCATCTTCAAGTTCTCCTTTATGGTTTTTCTTGCTTTCCCCGCCCGTACAGCAAACGGACGAGGGGGCCGATCTCTCCCTCGGCGAGGAGCAGGGAAATCCCCCGTTCAGCGAGAATTCTTTTCGGGCTTTCTCCAGCGCTTACGGCAAGGAGGGCAAAACAGTCGTGGAGACTTGCGGCCAGTTCTTCCCAGCGGCGGCTGCCACCGCCGGGTTCCGGGGCATCCTGGATGCCAAGGAGACAGAGAACCCCGTCTTCCCTGGGCCCATAGACCAGCGTCCTAATGGCCTCGCCCAGGTGGAGATCGATCTCCCTGCCGTTGGAGCTGACCAAGGCGAGATTGGGCCGCTGAGCCGTAGGCCTGGGCAGAAGACCGGCCTCCGCTGCCTTGTTATCCCGGGCGGCCCCGTCGCTGCAAGGGCCGCCCGGTTTAGGAAAGGGGATAATCTGCATGGCTCAAACCTACATCACCAACTCAAAACTATGTTCCGGCGCATCCCGATCCAGCCGGTCCAGTAAAACGCCAAGGATCTTCTCCAGCAACCGTAAACCACCCTTATAGCCGACCGTGGGGAAATACTGATGCCCCTGGCGATCCAGGATGGGAAAGCCCCAGCGAACCAAAGGCACATCCTCATCACGAGCGATATACTTACAGTAGGTGTTGCCGATCAGCAGATCCACCGGCTCATTCTTAATCCACTGGTGGAGCAGGAACATATCACCCTTGGCCCGGACATTGACCGCAAAAGGCATATCCTTGGTGATCTCCTTGATCCGCTCTTCAAACTTCTTCCCCGGCGTACCGGTGACGATGTGGATGGGGCACATATCAAGCGAAACCAAGAACTCGGTCATGGCAAGCAACTGATCCGGGTCGCCCACCAGGGCTACCTTTTTATGGTAGAGATACTGGTGCATATCGGAAATCATGTCCACCAACTGCCCGCGCTCCAGGGCGATTTCCTCGGGCACGCTCACTCCGGCAATCATCCGCAGGGCATCGATGAAACGATCCGTGGCGCTGAGGCCAAAGGGCATGTCCAGCACGCGGCACGGCACCTTCATCTTGGCGTCCAGCCAACGGGCCGCCTCGCCCGAACACCATTCGCCCAGAGCCAGGGTACCAATGGAATCCCCGGTGGACTTCAATTCCTTGACCGTGGTGCCGCCCTCCGGGAACATCTTGTACTCGCCGGAAAGCGGGCCGTTCAGCACGCCGGAGGTGTCCGGAAAAAGAATGCTTTTAACCCCGGCCAACCCGACCAGCCGCTTGATCTCCTCCATGTCGGCCGGTTCCACCCAGCCGGGGATGATGTTCAGCTTGCCGTTTTTTTTGCCGGTAGGCTCGGCCATCTTGGCCATGGAGGTAACCATGCTGGAAAAACCGGTGACATGGGAACCCACATAACTCGGGGTGGAGCAACTGATAATCTCCTTGCCCTTGGGGATCTTGCCTTCCGCTTCCGCCTTTTTCTTGATCTGCTTCAGATCGTCGCCGATGGTCTCGGAAAGACAGGTGGTGTGGATGGCGATAATCTCCGGGTCGTAGACCGCAAAGATATTATCGATGGCCTGGAGCATGTTGGCCTGGCCGCCGAAAACCGAAGCGCCCTCGGTGAACGAACTGGTGGCGGCGGAAACCGGCTCCTTGTAATGCCGGGTCAGGGCGCTTCTGTGGTAGGCGCAGCAGCCCTGAGAGCCATGGCTGTGGGGCAGGCAACCGTGAATGCCCAGGGCCGCATACATGGCGCCGATGGGCTGACAGGTCTTGGCCGGATTGATGGCCAAGGCGCTGCGCTCGGTTATTTCTTTCGGGGTATGACGTAGTAACATGATCGTTTCCTCAAGTGGTGAGTGAAAAATGAAGAATGAAGAATAATAAATTTATCTCCGCCACCCTCCACTTTTCACTTTTCATTTTTAACTTTCAACTCGGCGTAGCCGTCTCACTCCCAGCCATAGGCGGCGGAGAGTTCCGGGTTCTTCTGCCAGGGCGCTTGCATGTAGCTCCACACCCGGCTGTTCACCAGGCGATCTATTTCCTGATAAAAGTTCACCGCGCCCTTAAAGCCTGCGTATGGGCCGCCGGAGTCATAGCTGTGCAGCTGCTTCATGGGCACGCCCAGCTTCTGGATGGAATATTTCTCCTTGATCCCAGCGCAGAAGATATCCGGTTTCATCAGCTCCACCAGCTTCTCGGCCTCGTACTGGTTGAGATCATCGATGATGATCGTGCCCTTGTCCATGTCCGGAACCAAACCGTCGTAATGCTTAAAGGTGTAACCGGCCTCTTCCAGGGACTTAAACTCGGCAGGGGTTTTCCGTGGCTTGTATCGAGTCTCGTCCGCCTCGACATGGATCTCCTCGATGTTCCGGCTATCCGCGTCTACCTCCAGGGTCGGAATCACCTGACGGCCCTCATAGTCATCGCGGTGCCCAAACTCATACCCGGCTGAGATGGTCTTCATGCCCATCTCATTGAACAGCTCCTTGTAATGATGCGCCCGGGAGCCGCCCACGAACATCATCGCCGTCTTGCCCTCGGTGCGGGTTCTGACCTCAGTGCGGGCCGCCAAAACTTCCGGCATCTCCTCGGCGATAACCGCCTCCACCAGATCGACAAGTTCCTGATCCGCGAAGTATTGAGCAATCTTGCGGAGCGACTTGGCCGTGGCATCAGCACCAATAAAGTTCACCTTGACCCAGGGAATACCGAACTTGGTCTCCAGCATGTCGGCCACATAATTGATGGAGCGGTGGCACATGACCGCGTTGAGGTCGGCTTTATGAGCCGAGGCGAACTGGTCATAGGTAGAGTTGCCGGAAAAGGTGGCGATACTGGTAATCCCGCATTTCTTGAAAATCCGCTCGATCTCGAAACCATCACCGCCGATGTTGTATTCGCCCAGCAGGTTTATCTTGTACTTGCCCGGTTTTTCCGCATCGTTTTCCCCGACGATATGTTTGAAGACCTGGTTGTTGGCGATATGATGCCCGGCCGACTGGGAAACCCCCTTGTAGCCCTCGCAGCTGAAGGCATACACATTGCAATCGCCGAACTTCTCCTTCATCCGCTTGGCCACGGTATGGATATCGTCCCCGATCAAGCCCACCGGGCAGGTAGCAAACACGGCGATGGATCGGGGATGAAAGAGGTCGTAGGCCTCCTGAATCGCCTGGGCCAGTTTCTTCTCCCCGCCAAAGATGATGTCCGAATCCTGCATGTCGGTGGAAAAGCAGTAGTTCATGTAATTCTCGCCGTCTGGCCCGGCATTGGTCTGGTTGCGCCTGGTCAGCCAGGCATAAAAACCACAGCCGATCGGGCCGTGCACCAGGTTAACAATGTCGCGGGTGGGCCCCATGATAACCCCCTTGCAACCGGCGTAAGTACAGCCGCGCATGGTGATGATCCCGGGGGTGGTGCGCACATTGGCGGAGATCTCCGGGGTCTCGTTGGCTAAAGCCTCATTGAGCATGATCTGCTTAGCGCGCTTGCGAGCGACCTTGGACGGATACTTGGCGAGAAGCTCGGCCTTAACCCTGACCGGGTCCCACTGCACCAGTTTTTTCTTGGTTGTTGCCATTTCCCTTCTCCTTAATTTGCTTAGACAATGGCCTTCTGGCCCGTCTCGCTGGTTCGTACCCGGATGGCGTCAGCCAAGGGCAGGACAAAAATCTTACCGTCCCCTGCCTTGCCGGTCTGATTGGTCGAAATAATCGCCTGAACCACATCATTCACCAGAGCGTCCTTGACCACCACCGTCACCAGGCGTTTGGGGTACATCTGACCTTTCGCGCCAAGCAGGGAGACCGCTTCCTCATAGCCCTGTTGCGCACCTTCAAGAATCTTGGGATTGACAAACCCCTTGCCGCGCCCCTGGGCCTCATGCACAAAAAAAGCGTCAATCCCGGCCTCGGTCAGGGCCTGTTTGGTCTGGTTCATCATATTTATCCGCACGAGTGCGATCACCTCTTTCATACAGGCCCCCTTTCCGAGGCGAACTCGGTTTCCTTGACCCCGGAGCTGATGGTATAAGCCTCCTCCACCTCGCTCACAAAAATCTTACCGTCCCCAAAAGCGCCCTTGGCGCCAGACTTGGCCGTGTTCATGATGGTCTCCAGCACGAAATCCTTGTCCGCAGGATTAATCACGCTCATGAGCATCACCTTGGGGATTTCATCGTAGGTGACATCGCCGATTTTTATGCCTCGCTGCTTGCCCCGCCCTGCCACCGAGTACTTGGTCACTGAGGGAAAGCCGGCCTCCATAAGGGCGGCAAGAATCTTGTCTGCTTTCTCCGGCCGAACAATGGCTCTAATCATAGTCAACATAGTTATTCTCCGTATTGTATTGTATTGGGTTGGGTGTCATGATCCCCGATAAGACAAACTGCCTCAGTTCATCAGCCCGAAATCCATGAGCAATTTTTCCAGCTCCTCCATTTCCAGCGGCTTGGGGATCACAAAATTCTTGTTCTCATCAATGGCCCTGGCCAGACCCCGATAATGATCGGCCTGCGGCACTTCAGGGTTCCACTCGATAACGGTCTTGCGGTTGATCTCCGCCCGCTGCACATCATTGTCTCTGGGCACAAAATAGATCATCTGAGTCCCGAGCTTCTTGGCCAGTTCCTCGATCATCTCCTTTTCGTTATCCACCGCCCGAGAGTTGCAGATCAACCCGCCCAGGCGAACAGCTCCGGACTGCGCGAACTTCATGATCCCCTTGCAGATATTGTTAGCCGCATACATGGCCATCATCTCGCCGGAACAGACAATGTAGATCTCTTCCGCCTTGCCATCACGGATGGGCATGGCAAAGCCGCCGCAGACCACGTCGCCAAGGACATCGTAAAAGGCATAATCGAGGGCCTCGCTCTCTTCATAGGCGCCGAGGGATTCCAACATATTGATCGCGGTGATGATCCCGCGACCGGCACAACCAACGCCGGGCTCGGGGCCGCCTGATTCAACACACCAGGTATCGCCGTAGCCCTTCTTCCGGATATTCTCGAGCAACACGTCCTCACCTTCCTCGCGCAGGCTGTCGAGCACCGATTTCTGGGCAAGTCCGCCCAGCAGCAAGCGAGTGGAGTCGGCCTTGGGATCGCAGCCCACGACCATAATTTTTTTGCCCATCTGAGCCAATCCTGCCACGGTGTTCTGAGTAGTGGTTGACTTGCCTATTCCGCCTTTGCCATAGATTGCAACCTTGCGCATCGTTCCTCTCCTTGTGCTTGAGTCTATTTTCATCTTTTGTAGTGTCGTCACCTGGACGTTACACCCTCCCTTCGCAAGGGCTGTGCCAAAGATGAATGACGATGCGCAAATTCAAGACAACCCATTTAACTTATTCGATTTATTTAACTTAACCTCCCTAAACCCCTAACAAACTGCGGTTCCATTTTTGCAAACCACCCTACAAAAATGAAGAGCCTCACACACTTTGGGAGACACCAGAACCGGCCTCATTTCTTGTACGTTTTTGTAATTTACAACCTCGTCACCAGGAGACCCAGATCACAAAAAGCCCATTACCCCAAGAAAAATAAACCGCGTACATCATATAAAGACATACAAATTCAATATATTACCCCTTGAATCCCCACCGTCTGCCCAGGCACCTGATTCCCTGGTACATAAGTTGCAATATTAGTTTTTCAAGATATCAGGCAGGAATAAACAAACTCCCAGGCAAGGCGACCAAGACCATGGCGACAACCAACAATACGGAGCATCTTGAACTCCAGGCCCTGTACCAGATCAGCCAGCTCATCGGCTCAGCCCTGGATATAAACAAAACCCTGTCCGAGACCCTCCGCATCCTGCACGAGATCCTCCGCATGGAGCGAGCGACCCTGGTCATCAAGGATGAAAGCGCGGATCAGCTCTCCATCGTCGCCTCCTACGGCTTGACCGAGGAAGAACAGCGACGCGGGGTATACCGGCTCAACGAAGGCATTATTGGCCGCATCTTTCAGAGCGCCTATCCCTTTGTGGTGCCGGATGTCCATGCCGAACCCCTCTTCCTGAACCGAACCGGCGCCCGAGCGCATCTGCCCAAGGGGGAGATCTCCTTCATCGGCGTGCCGGTAATGATCACTGATTCCCCAGTGGGCGTCCTTTCTGTGGATCGTCTCTTTGGCCCGGAGATCTCCTTTGAGGAAGACATCCGCTTCCTTACCGTGGTGGCCATGCTCATCGCCCAGTTCCTCAATCTGCACAAGGCCGTGGCCCACAAGCAACAGGTTCTGGTTGACGAAAATCTCCTGCTCAAGGAAGAACTCCGCAGCCGGTTCAATCAGCACAACATCATCGGCCAGTGCAAGCGGATGCAGGACGTGTACCGCTATATCGACAAGGTTTCTCCAAGCCGGGCCACCGCTCTGTTGCTCGGAGAATCCGGCACCGGCAAGGAGCTGGTGGCGCGGGCCATCCATCAAGCAAGTCCGCGCAGTACGCGGCCCTTTATCAAGATCAACTGTGCGGCCCTGCCGGAAAATCTTCTGGAAAGCGAGCTGATGGGCCATGAAAAAGGGGCTTTCTCCGGGGCGACCGCCTTGAAAAAAGGCCGATTCGAACTGGCGGACAACGGCACCCTGTTCCTCGACGAGGTGGGCGAGCTGCCCCTGGCCCTGCAAGCCAAACTATTGCGGGTTCTCCAGGAACAGATGTTCGAGCGGCTGGGCGGCACCCAGACCATCACCGTCAATGTCCGGGTTATTGCCGCGACCAACCGGAGCCTGGAAGAGTGCGTCAACCAGGGAACTTTCCGGGCCGACCTCTACTACCGCCTCAACGTGGTGCCTGTCGTCCTTCCGGCTCTGCGGGAACGCCGGGAGGACATCCCCCTGCTGCTCGAACATTTTCTCAAAGAGAGCAACCGGCTGAATGCACGCCTGGTGCGTCTATCCAGCCCGGTTATAGAGCTGCTTTGCAATTACCAGTGGCCGGGCAATGTGCGCGAATTGCAAAACCTTATCGAACGGCTGGTAATCATGACAGATGGCAACACCATTACCCTGCATGATCTGCCAAGCTACATGACTGCGGAACCGGAAAGCCCCGCAGCCTCGCCCTTCTCTCCGCCTGGAATCACGCAGCCCGCCCCGCAAGCCGGTGAGCTCTCTGCCACAAACCTGCCAAACGAAAGGCCAAAACTACTGAAGGAGATGGAAAAAGAAGAGGTGGTCGCGGCCTTGCTGCGACACGGATGGATTCAGGCCCGGGCCGCCCGGGAACTTGGCCTGACCCAGCGCCAGATGGGCTACCGCATCAAAAAATACGGGATTGTCGTGCCGGATTTTTCCCAAGGCCCTTGGAGTACAATCAGGAATAACAACTGACGTTGCCTCATATTCAAATACGAGGAGTGCCCCTTGTTTCCTTAAAAATTTGCCTTCCTCCGCTTGGCATGGTATGTTGGTACGAAAATAAGTACCAAAAGGAGTATAAACTATGAACACCATACCTGCCCAAGAGATCAAGCGGCGCGGTATTGCTGCGGTGGATGAGCTCATTGCCAAAGGCGATCTCCATGTGATCCGCAACAATCAGCCGCAATACGTGGTGCTTTGCGAGGCTCGTTATCAAGCATTGTTGGAGGCGGAGGACGAGGCGTACACGGCGCGGGTACTGGCCTCACTGGAAGACCTGCGCGCCGGTCGGGTGCAACGCGGCACAGCGGCGGAGCTGCTTAAAGAGTTAGGGCTGGAAGGCTGAGACATGTACAGCCTCGTTTGGACATCCAGCTTCACCCGCGCTGCCGGGAAATTTATCAAGCAACACCCGGAATTGCGGGAAAAATTCACGATAACTCTCAATGATCTGGAGCGTGACCCCTTTCAGCCACATCTCCGATACCACCACCTTAGTGGTAAACTACAGGGGGTGCAGGCAATCAGTATCACCTCCAACTACCGACTGACCCTGACCCTCGTAATTTCGGACAAGGAAATTATCCTGCTTGATATCGGCAGCCATGATGAGGTTTATCGGTAAGAGGTGAGGTGTCCACTACTGAAGTTCCGATAAATACGGGATTATCGTGCCGGATTTTTCTCAAGGCCCTTGGAGTACAATCAGGAATGGCAACTGACGTTGCCCCATATTCAAATACGGGGAGTGCCCCTTGTTTCCGCGAGGCCGCTGATATGCTCATACGCATTGACAATCACACCATTTTGTCATATTTTATGTCTTACTAATTTCTTACCTTTCCGCACCTGAAAACAGGAGAACTCCCATGCCGACCACCAATCTCTCCAGCAAGGGGCAGGTCATAATCCCCAAGCCGCTCCGGTCGTTGCACAATTGGCGTCCCGGCCAAAAACTGCAAGTAATCGACATGGAGGATGGCATCCTGCTCAAAGCCGCACAGCCTTTTACAGAAACAACCCTTGGACAGGTTGCCGCCTGCCTGCCATACCACGGCAAGACTAAAACTCTTGCCGAGATGGATGAGGCCATCCGCCAGGGTACCGAAGAGGCTAACCGTGATTGCGGTTGACACCAATATCATTGTCCGGTTACTCACCGGGGATGATGCGGCTCAATTCCAGAAGGCCAAACAGATCTTCACAAGTCAGGACATCTTCATCCCCGACACGGTGATTCTTGAAACCGAGTGGGTGTTACGGTTTGCCTACAAGTTTCAACCAGCGGCCATCAATACTGCCCTCACCAAGTTGCTTGGGTTGACGAACGTCCGGGTGGCGCGGCCAGAAACAATAGCCACGGCGATAGACTGGCACCGGCAAGGACTTGACTTCGCCGATGCCCTCCACCTAGCGGCCTGTCATGAACAATCGAAATTTTTGACCTTTGACACCCATCTGATCCGTAAGGCCAAGAGGTTTTCCTCCTGCCAAGTGGAAGTTCCATGAGCCCCCCTGGGTTTACGGATTTCGCAAGCATGGATAGCATCATAACTACGCAAATCAACTCCGGAACTCCCCCAGGATGGGGAAAACGGGAAATGCGGGAAGTGTCCCTTGTTTTATTTAGACTTCGGCGGCTAACCGCCTGGTCAGCCAGCAAGAATTGACGGAGAACGAGCGCTATCTGTGATAGGTTGTTTTGCACCAGTGGAACTCTGGGGTCAGGTCAGACTTTCGGACATTCACCCACTAATAATA
>MGTC01000079.1 GCA_001799255.1 Deltaproteobacteria bacterium RIFOXYD12_FULL_55_16 | reverse complement strand
CCGGTGGGCATAGGTGATGGGCATGGGCATCAGCACCTTGGTTTGGTCGCAGGCAAAGCCGAACATCAACCCCTGGTCGCCAGCCCCCTGATCCAGATCTATCCCGGAGCCCTCGTTGACGCCCATGGCGATATCGGCGGACTGCTTGTCAATGCTGGTGAGTACCGCGCAGGATTGCCAGTCAAACCCCATCTCGGAAGAATTGTACCCGATTTCCCGCACCGTTTCCCGCACCACCTGCGGCATGTCCACCCAGGCCGAGGTGGTGATCTCGCCGGCGATTATGGCCATGCCGGTGGTGACCAAGGTTTCACAGCCGACTCTGGCATACTTGTCCTGGGCCAGGATGGCGTCAAGGATCGCATCCGAGATCTGATCGGCAACCTTGTCCGGATGGCCTTCGGAAACAGACTCCGAGGTAAAGAGATAATTTGACATTCCATTCCTCATGAATTTTCAGTGAAAAGTAACAGGCTGCGCGACAGCCCCGAACTTGCTACTTTTATTAAAATACAGGGAGTTGTCAATAAGAATCCCTGAAAAATCAGAGCGAAAAGCATTTTTTCGCCCGGAGGGCCTAAGTTTCGTTTGAGCAGGCAAGCTGCTCAACTCAGCTTTATCAGGGCAGACACCTTTTTGCGAGGCCAGCAAGATAGTCCATTCCAAAATTGTCTTTCCTTTGGTATGGTTTCCTCTCTTTATGGAAACTGGCGCTCTGGCCTTTCCTGTAACCTGATTTATGATTGCGACCACATGACAGCAAACAAGCATCTGCAAATAAAAGAAATCACGGACGGCCAGGCAGTGCGCGACCTTTTCCTGGTTCGGGAGATAACCCTGGGCGAAACCAAGACAGGAAAACCCTACCTGAGCCTGGTTCTGCTGGACGCCACCGGCGAGATCTCCGGCCGGGTCTGGGAGAAGGCCGAACAGCTCATGGGCGAATGCCCGGTTGGGGCGATTGTTTCCGTTACCGCTCAGGCCCAGGCCTATAAAGGTGTCCTCCAGCTCCGGATCGACAACCTGCGCCGGATACCGGACAGCAAGGTTGACCTGGGCCTGTTTATCCCCAGCACCCAGGGCAATATCCCCCTCATGGCCAGGGAGCTGGTCAAGCTGGCGGACAGCGTGAAAAACCCCTTTCTGAAGGATCTGCTCCTCGCCCTGTTCGAGGAGCACCGCCTCATGCAATCATTTAAAAAAGCGCCCGCCGCCAAGATCATGCACCATGCCTACATAGGCGGCCTGCTGGAACACACCCTGGCCGTAGCCCGCCTGGCGGACAGCATCAGCGCTCTCTACCCGAGCCTGGATCGCTCCCTGCTCATAGCCGGGGCACTCCTCCACGACCTTGGCAAGCTCAAGGAATTCAACTTCGAATCCTTCCCCTTCGATTACTCGGATCGAGGCCGCCTGGTTGGGCACATGGTTCTGGGGATCGAGATGATTCAGGAAAAAATCAACGGCATCTCCGGGTTTCCGGAAGAGCTGGCCGACCGGCTCAAGCACCTTATTTTAAGCCATCATGGCCGCCATGAATTCGGCTCCCCCTCCCTGCCCATGATGCAGGAGGCCTTTGCCTTGAACTTTCTTGATGATCTCGACGCCAAGATCAATTACCTGGATCGCCTGGCAGGACAGGTAAAAGGCGAGGGGTATCAATGGACGGAATTTCAGCGCAATCTGGAGCGGTTTCTTTTTGTCCGGGGTCACGCCAGCAATGAGGCCGAACCCGCCGCCAAAGAAGACTCTGCGACTGACGACCAGCGCCAGCGTAATCTGTTCTGATTTTCCTCAGGAACAACCTGAAAAACTACGGCCCATCCGGAAGCCGCTCTGGATGAGCCTTGGGCACAAAACAAAATCAAAAACCGTAACTGTTCAGCAGTGCCGCAGATGCTCACCCCTGCGGGGTATAAAATCCAGAGGCCTGCAAAGTGTGCTAGTATACACGAGTAGGCCGATGACAACGCAGATGCGGTGCTGCTGGACAGTTACAAACTCAGTACACCCAACGGCCACCAGTGTAGCGAAAAATCTCCGTAACCTGGATCTCGCTGGTCGACAGGCCCGGATGTTCCTTCATTTTTTGCAGGCTCTCCCCTTCTTTCTCCATCATCTTCTGGGCATAGCGGATAATCCCCACATAGGGCGTGACCTTGGAATCAGTGCCACGCACCTCCCGCACACAGTCCGCCCCATAGCAGATATAACGCCCGACCAGGCGGCCATTGGCAGCCGGTTCCGGCTTAAGCTCCCGGCTGTTCTGCTGACTGACCTGCCCTAATCGGGACATCCAGCCTTGAGTGAAAATCTCAAAACTTGTCAAAACAGCAGAAGGCACCGCTTCCCCGGCCAGGGCCGACCCGCAAAGGCCCGGTAACAGCGCCAGCGCGACAACCACCAGACCCCACTGTTTCCCTGACCTGACAAAACAATAACTTTGCATGCGTATTTTCTCCGCCTCCTGAAAAAGGCAGCCGACCGTACAATCGGCTGCCCTCATCTCGTCAGCAAGAATGAGCGGACTTATTGCATGATCTTGAACTCGACCCGCCGGTTAAGCTCCCTGCCGCTTTTCTTCCTGTTGTCCGCCATGGGATGCATCTCGCCATGTCCTGCGGTGCTAAGGTTCTCGGCCTTCACCCCTTTTTGCACCAGATAAACCTTGACCGCCTTGGCCCGACGCTCGGAAAGCTTCTGGTTATACGCCTCGCTACCCATGTTGCAGGTATGACCTTCGACAACCACCTTAAGCCCTGGCCGCGCTTTCAGGATCCCGGCTGCCACATCCAGCACCGGCGCGAACTCCGGCTTGACAACCGCCTTGTCAAAATCAAAGTTGATGCCGCGCAGAACAACACGCTCTACCACCACCGGCGGTTTGGGCGGCTCCGGTTTGGGCGGCTCCGGCTTGGGCGGCACAACAGGCGCAGGCGCCGGGGCCTTCTCCAGAAAAACCTTTTCCAGAAAATCAGCCAGATCGCTTCCCTGAACAAGGGCCTCGGCCGTAGTGGCAAAACCACAGCCGCCAGCCGTGGCAATCGCCTGCATTGCCGCCTTGCCTGCCGGATTATTGCCGATCAGCACAGTGTAGATGCAGAGCCGGTCGCCATAGGCCTTTTTCAGTTCCTCAGCGGCCTGAAGAGGATTAGCCTTCTCGGTGTTCATCCCGTCACTGACCACGATCACGGCGATACGGCCCTTGCTTGTCTTCAGGGTCTCGATGCTTTCCGTGAGGGGGCTGGCCAGGGGGGTCACGCCATCCGTCTTGGCCAGCGTGACTGCGGCGGCAAGTTCAACGGAATCATAGGCCTTCATCCCGTAGACAAGCTTGCTGTCCTGCCGGTTCGCCCCCATGATCGGCCCGAACACATGCAGGCCGGCATCCAGTTTCAGACCGGCAATGGCGGTATTCATGCGCAGCAGCAGATTCTGGGCGATACTGAATTTCTGATTTTCCTGATAGCTTTCAGACATGGACTCAGATCCGTCCAGCACAAACAGGGCTGTCTCCACCTTCTGCACATAACCCTGTTTAAGCTTGGTGGCAAGAGATCCGGCATCATGGGGCAGATTCGCCTGTTTCGCAACGCAGGCTGCAAGAAACCCGACACACATCAGACACAACAAAACTTTCCATTTTCGCATAACCTCTCCTCCTTCCTTTAGCTTATTGAATTACAGCTTGATTTTAATCTTTTCGTTTGCTTGAGTTATTTATTATCTCTTAAACAACCAAAGAATGGCAAGAAAAAACCCGAAGCAGGGTGTCGGAAATGAGCCCTGCCGGACACACCCTAATCTCCGCACCACTCCCTAGCATTCTGGAACATCCTGAACCAGGGCGAGACCTCCAGCCGCTTCATCTCCTCTGGCAGCCAGTGGCATTGCCAGGGCAAAAAGGCCCGTTCCGGATGCGGCATCATGGCCAGATGACGGCCATCCGGCGAACAAAGCCCGGTAAGGCCGCCTGGTGAACCATTGGGGTTCAAGGGATAGGCCTCGGTCGGCTGGCCGGCATCGTCCACATAGGCCAGGGTAGCAAGGTTGCCAGCCAGCACCTGCGCCTTGATGGCCGGATCAGGAAAATGGAGAAAGCCTTCCCCATGATCCACGTGGATGCCGAAAACCAGATCCTCCATGCCCTTGAGCATCATGGCCGGACTCGGCAGCACCTTGACCGTAACCCAGCGCGACTCGAAGCGACCTGAGACATTATGGATAAACCGGGGCTGCTGCTGGGCCGACAATCCCTGCCAGGGCACCAGCCCCAGCAGACCAAAGAGCTGACAGCCATTGCAGATCCCCAGAGTGAAGGTGTCGGGGCGGTCGTAAAAGGCCTGAAACATGGCCTTGAGCCTTGCGTTAAAAAGGATCGTGGCAGCCCAGCCCTTGGCGGACTCTGGCACGTCGGCGTAGGAAAAGCCCCCCACCGCGGCCAGACCCCGGAAGCCATCCAGGGTAATACGCCCGGCCAGCAGATCGGTCATGGTCACGTCCCAGGGCTCAAAACCTGCGGCATAAAAGGCCGAGGTCATCTCCCGGTCGGAATTGGAGCCCTCGTCACGCAGGATGGCAACCTTTGGCTTGTTGGTCTTGGCAAGCACTTCGGCGGCGGTTTTTTCCGGGGTAAAACTTAAGCGGTAGGTCGGCCCCAGGCGGTCGTAGATATTTTTCTTCTCCTCCTCGGCGCAGGCGGGCTTGACCTGGAGAAGCTCCAACTGATAGCTGGTTTCCTCCCACCATTGGCGTAAAAGCCGCATATCCTCAGCAAGAACCATTACCCCATTATAGCTGAGCCGAATATCCTTGGCCACCGTGGTTTTTCCAATAAACACAACCGGCACCCCGTATCCCGCCAAAATCTGTCGCACCGCCTGCTGCTGCCCGGCCCCGCATTCCACAACCAGCCCCAGCTCTTCGCTGAACAGGGCTTCAATGGCGGTGCCCGTTCCGGTCATAACCAGATCCAGGCCGCAGTTGCCGCTAAAGGCCATCTCCAGCAAGGTGGTGATCAAGCCTCCGTCGCTGCGATCGTGGCCCGCAGCAATCAGTCCTTGGTCAATCAGCTCCTGTACCGCGCAAAAGGCCTGTTTTACCTGGGCCGGGTTATCCATATCCGGCGACTCATTCCCAAGTTGGCCAAGGGTCTGAGCCAGGGCCGTGCCACCGAGCCGATGCCTGCCGCCGCCCAGATCCACCAGCATCAAGTCGCTGCCAGGCTGTTTGATATCCGGACTAACCACCTTGCTGATTTCCGCCATGGCCCCATAAACCGAGATCACCAATTCCCGGGGCGACTTGACCGTTTCGCTGCCCACCTTAGTGGCCATGGACAGGCTGTCCTTGCCGCCGTCCACGGCAATACCCACGGCAAGCATGGCCTCGCGCATGGCCAGGGCCGCGTCATACATGGCCGCGCCCTCGCCCTCCAGCTTGGGAGCCCACATCCAGTTGGCCGAGCATTTTACCTGTTCAAGATCCACCACCTTGGCCCAGACCAGATTAGTCAGGGCCTCGCCCACCGCCATTCGCGCCCCGGCTGCAGGGTTGACCAGCATTTTGATGGGCTGCTCGCCAATGGCGGTGGCTACCCCGGAGCGGGCAAAATGGCTCTGGGCCAAAACTGCCACATCGCTCACCGGCAGTTGCAACGGCCCGCAGCATTGCTGCCGCACAATCAGGCCAGTCACCGCCCTGTCCACCTTGTTGGTAAGAAAACGCTTGGAGCCCACGGAAAGCAGGCGCAGAACATTATGCAGGACATCCTTCACGCTGAGACCCTGCAGCACCAGGGGTTTTAGTCCCGACTCCCGCCGGTTATCGGTAAAGGTCTTGATCGGCACATTGCCCAGCAGCTCATTAAGCTCTATATCCACCGGAGTGGAGCCATCCAGATTGTCATGCACCACAAAACGGAGATCGCCGGTCACCTCGCCCAACACCTCGCAGGCCACCTTTTCCCGAACGCAGATGGCCTGAAATCTGGCGATATTTTCGGGCCGGATCAGAAAGCCGTTGCGCTCCTGGTACTCGGCCACATAGATCTCCAGCACGCTCATGGTGGGGTCGCCCACCCGAATATTGCGAATCTCGATGCGACCGCCGGATTTTTCCACCAGCTCCTTCAAGACATTGGCCGGGCCACCCGCGCCCTGATCGTGGATCACGTCAATCAGGGTTTTGTCGCCCATTTCGTTGCAGGCCCGGATCACCCGGTTCATCTTCTGCTCCATCTCGGCATCGCCGCGCTGGACCGCGTCAAAATCAAGTTCGCTGACATTTTCACCCTGAAGCATACTGGAAGCGGCCCCGCCGCCAAACCCTACCCGATAGGCCGGGCCGCCCACCTGGACGATGAGCATGCCTTTTTCTTCCTTGGCCTTGGCGGTGTGCCGCGCATCGATCTGGCCCACCCCTGCGGTAAACATGATCGGCTTTAAAAAGCCCCAGCGCTCGCCGTTATCCAGACGCAGGTCAAAGGAACGGGTGAACCCCAGAATAAGGGGCTCGCCGAATTTGTTGCCATAATCCGAGGCGCCATTGCTGGCCTCGATCTCGATGGTCAGGGCGTTAGCCAGGTTATCCGGGCAAGGGTAGTGAGACTCCCAGGGCAGGTCATAGCCGGGGATATGGAGATTGGCCACACAGTAACCTGCGGTCCCGGCCATGACAAAACCGCCCTTGCCGGTGCCCTGCACGTCGCGAATCCGGCCGCCGGTGCCGGTCTCGGCTCCAGGAAACGGGGCGACCCCGGTGGGAAAGTTATGGGTCTCGGCGGTGAGCAGCACATGGTAGACCACCTCCTGGGGGGAAAGCGGGGACGGCGCGCCGGGCTCCTCCGGGATGAGAGTAGTGAGGCGGTGGCCCTCAACAGCGCTGGAGTTGTCCTTGAAGGCAATAACGCTGCCTTGGGGATGGGCGGTAAGGGTGGAGGTGACCAACTCAAACAGATTATCCTTCTGCTCTACGCCATCGATAATCTGTCGGCCCCGAAAAAACCCGTGCCGGGAATGTTCGGAGTTGGCATTGTTAAGATCCATGATCTCGACAATGGTAGGATTGCGCTTATGCTTAACAACAAAGTAATCGTAGTAGAAATTCCGGTCCCATTCATCCATGGAGATGCCCGGGATCGCCAACAGCCCATCCGGCCCCTGGCTGATAAGGTCGATGGTATACACCGGCTGCGGGACGACCCCGGTTTCAAAAGTAGTAAGCGGCGCAGGATAAAGACACTCCGTCATCCGGTCGTGGTTGGCGGCGACAAAGGCCACAAGATCATCACCCGCCGGCACCAGAAAACGACGGGAGCGTTCTACCCGGCTCACCGATTCCAAGCCGATGGCCCGGCAGATTGAGACCAGGTTCGACGACCAGGCCGTGGCGAAATTGAGCCGTGGCCCAAGTTCCACCACCCGTTCTCCGACAAGATGGGGGAGAACGGCGACCGTCTCGGCAAGAAAACCGTCCGCCAGCACCAGCCGCAGGCGGTCAAGTTCGACTTCAGTCAAGGAGGCTGTGCTTTCGATATTGAAACAGTACTCACGATTGCCATCAATGGCGCGGTACAACTGGCGGATTATCGTTCCCATGGTCTTATCCTGAAAATGTATGCACAAACAGCGACGAAAACAAACAAGTTCTCAACCTATCATTAAATCACACTTTTTTCCGCAGGAAATTGCATTGCTTCAACAAAAAGACCTTTTAATCTTGCCCTCCCCTTCTTGCGCCTTTATGATGTGGCCATGAATCAGTCTCAGAAAAACCTGCCCCTTTCTTTTGCCGGAATCATCGGGCAGAACAAGGCTAAAAAACTACTGCGCCGGGCCGTGGCACAAAACCGGCTGACCCATGCCTTTCTCTTCAAGGGCCCCATGGGGGTAGGCAAAAAAACCCTGGCCCGCACCTTTGCCGCCGCCCTCAACTGCCAGAAACAGGAAGGCCAAGAACCCTGCGGCCAGTGCCCTTCCTGTCGCAAGTTTCTTGCCGGCAGCCACCCGGACTTTATCGTAATCGAGCCGGAGGGTGCGGCCATCAAGATCAACCAGGTGCGCGAACTCAAAAAGGCCCTGGTCTTCCCTCCCTTTGCGGCGAAAATCCGGGTGGTGCTGCTCTGCGATATTCACACCATGCGGCGGGAGGCGGCCAACAGCCTGCTCAAAACCCTGGAAGAACCCCCCAGCCAGACCATGCTTATCCTCACCGCCGACGAGGCGGGCGATATTTTACCCACCATTCTTTCCCGCTGCCAGACCGTGCCTTTTGCCCCTCTCCCCCAGGCAGAGGTAGCGAAAATCCTAAGCCGGGAAGCAGACCTGGATCCGGAGAGCGCCGCCACCCTGGCCGCGATGGGCGAAGGCAGCCTGGGCCGCGCCAGACTGCTTCTAGCCAAGGATTTGCTGGGCTTGCGCCGGGAGATTATCGACCATCTGCTGCGCCTTGAGCCGGACACCCTGGCCACGATCCAGACGATCAGCGAGCTCGCCGAATCAACAGCCAGGCTTAAGGAGGATTTAGGCGAACTTCTGGAACTGCTCATCACCTGGATTCATGATCTTCTCCTCTTCAGCCATGGCGCGCCAGGCTCGATCATCAACCACGATCTTTACCCTGGCTTCCCGGCCGCCTGCCGCCGCTGGTCCGGCATTCAGCTCTTGGAGAGATTGCGTCTGCTGGACACGGCCCGGAAACAACTGGCTCGCAACTGCAACCCAACCGCTGTGTGCGAAGTACTTTTCTTTGGCCTGCTTTAATGTTATGATCGCTTTTTTTGACATAATTTATGAACTCGTAATAACGCAGAGGCGCAAAGGCGCAAAGTTTTCATCCTTTTATTTAAGCATCTTGCCTCTGCGTCTTGGCGTTACGTTTTTCAGTTGTTACGATCATCATTGTTGGCCCACGATTGCCAACCCTGAACCTCACCTATTTTGCAGCCAACTGGCTGTTTGAGTGCCATACATGAATAAAACTCCGGAAACACCCACTGAAGAGCTGGCCCACGAAGACCAGCACAATGCCCCGGAAACCTGCTACACCATTAAATTCCGGCCAGGGGACCAGTTTTTTTCCGCCGTCTCCCGCATTCAAAACCTCAAGGTCGATGAGCTGGTTATGGCCCAGACCGAACACGGCCTGGAACCGGCCACGATCCATGCCCGAACCCTGCCCTGTCCGGGACGAACCGATCCGCAAGGCCTGGGCAGCCATCTCATCGTCCGCCGGGGAACCCGGGACGAAACAGAAAAATTCACCCGTCTTCTTGAACGCGAACGGGAGGCCTTTGCCGTCTGCACCCGCTTCATCGCCACCCATGACCTGCCCATGAAGCTCATCAAGGTGGAGCGGTTTTTAAACGGCAGCAAGATTATCTTCTATTTCACCTCCGACACCAGGGTTGACTTTCGCGAACTGGTTAAAGATCTGGTTCAGGAATTCCGCACCAGGGTGGAGATCCGCCAGGTCGGAGTCCGCCACGAAACCAAGATGATCGGGGGCCTGGGCTGCTGCGGCCGGGAACTCTGCTGCTCATCGCACCTCAAGAACTTTGCCCCGGTTTCCATCAAGATGGCGAAGGAACAAGGGCTACCGCTCAACCCGGCCAAGATCTCCGGAATCTGCAACCGACTGCTCTGCTGCCTCACCTACGAGTACGACACTTACCACGCCATACGAAAGACCATGCCCAAACCAGGCAAGGCGATAACCGTGGGCGAAAAAAACTATAAGATTATCAAGGTCAACCCCCTGGAAGAAACCCTCGAGGTCTCCTGGGTGGACGGCCACGAAAGAAATATCATCCTTACCAAGGACGAATGGAGCCAAACCAGGGCGACGCAACCCGGCCAAGGTCAGGCGCCAGCCCCAGCTCCAGCCCAAACCACAGAGATGGAAGTCCCGGCCAGAAAGAAAAAGAGCAAACAACGCAAAGCCCCGGAAGGTTCCGGCCAATGAACGCCTATTATCTCACCACTCCGATTTTCTACGTCAACGCCCAGCCTCATCTGGGCCATGCCTATTCCACCGTGGTGGCGGACACCGTCTGCCGTTACCAGCGACTGCTGGGCAAGGACGTCCGCTTCCAGACCGGCACCGACGAACACGGCGACAAGATCGTCCATGCCGCAGCGGACGCCGGGGTTTCCGTGCAAGAGTATGTGGCAAAAATCAGCGCCATGTTCAGGGCCGCCTGGCCGCCGCTCGCTATTGTGCCGGACACCTTTGTCCGCACCACGGATCCAGCCCACATGGCAGTAGTCCAGGCTATTCTCCAGCAGGTTTACGACCAGGGCGACATCTATTTCAGCGAATACACCGGCCTCTACTGCAAGGGCTGCGAACGATTCCTCACCGAAAAAGAGCTGGTGGACGGCAAGTGTCCGGATCACCTCAGCGAACCGGCCCGGATCAGCGAGCAGAATTATTTTTTCAAGATGAGCAGGTACCAGGACTGGCTCATCGACCATATCACCAGGCACCCGGAGTTCATCACCCCGGAGCGCTACAAAAACGAGGTGCTCTCCTTCCTCAAGGAACCCCTGGAGGATCTCTGCATCTCCCGGCCCACCACCCGGCTCACCTGGGGCATCCCCCTGCCCTTTGACCATCGCTTTGTCACCTATGTCTGGTTCGACGCCCTGATCAACTACCTTTCCGGCCTCGGCTATCCCACGGGCCAGGATTTTGCCCGCTACTGGCCAGCAGCCGAACATCTCATCGCCAAGGATATCCTCAAGCCCCACGCCATCTACTGGCCCACCATGCTGAAAGCCCTGGGTCTTGAGCCATACCAGCGCCTGCATGTCCACGGCTACTGGAACATTAATGAAACCAAGATGTCCAAGAGTCTGGGCAACGTGGTGCGGCCCGGTGAGCTGGTGGCGGAATTCGGCGCAGATTCGCTGCGCTACTTTCTGCTCCGCGAGATGTCTTTCGGCCTGGATGCCGGGTTCTCGAAAGAGGCCCTGATTGCCCGCCACAACTCCGACCTGACCAACGATCTGGGCAACCTCTTTTCCCGTTCGCTGACCATGGTGAAAAACTTTACCGCCAGCGTTGTCCCGCAACCCGGCGAGCCCTCACCCCAGGATCAGGAACTGGTCGAAGCCGCCCTGACCATGCTGACCAAGTACCGCGAACAGATGGGCAAATTCGCCTTTCACCGAGCCCTGGCCGCAGTCTGGGAGGTAATCAGCCGGGCCAATAAATACATCGTTTCCACCCAGCCCTGGGAACTGGCCAAAGACCAGCAACAGGCCGCACGGCTGGGCACGGTACTCTACACCCTGCTGGAGACGCTGAGGCTCATCACCCTGACCCTGCGCCCCATCATGCCGGAAACCGCCGCCAAAATGGCCGAGGCCCTTGGCGCAGCAGACGAGAACAACCTCAACGATTGCGGGGTCTGGGGCCGACTCGCGCCAGGCGCCGCCATCACCCCTGGAGCGCAGCTTTTCCCCAGGCTGCAACGAGAAGAAAAAGACCACTTAAAACCAGCGAAGAACAAGACCATGCAAGAAGCAACGACCGAAAAGACCCCTGTCCCGGAAACCGCGCCGGAGGCCGAGGGCCTCATCACCTTCGAGGCCTTCCAGAACCTGGAATTGCGGGTGGCGGAAATCATCGCCGCCGAAAAGATCGCCAAATCGGAGCGTCTCCTCAAGCTGACAGTCAAGGCCCCGGAGGAACGCACCATTGTCGCGGGCATTGCCCAGCATTACCAGCCGGAGGAGCTGATTGGCCGCCAGGTGATCATTGTCGCCAACCTCAAACCGGCCAAATTGATGGGCGTGGCCTCCTTCGGCATGGTTCTGGCCGCCAAGGACGGGGACAGGCTGGTGCTTTCCGCGCTTTCCGGCCCGGTCGCTCCCGGCAGCAGGGTGGCATGAACCTCAAATCCCCCTCAAATACCGCCCTGCTGTACCGCAGCCTGGAGGCTCAGGCCAGCCAGCACCCTGTCCGCGCCATCAGGCTTGCCGGCGGCAGGCCTGAACCGCTGGGCCTTTTGCTCATTGACGACGGCCTTCCCGCAGCAGAGGTAGCCTCTGCCCTGGCCGGGCTGCGTTGTGCCGAACTGGCCCGCGCCGCCAAACTGGGCGGGGAGGCCAGCGGCCAAAGCGCCGCCGCTCGGGCCGAGGATTCCTGTCAGGTAACGGTGGAAGAACGCGCCCAGCTTTGGCGGCAACCGCAAAAAACCTCGCGGGCCGCTGGAATGGCGGGGTAATACGAAATGACCAAATTTCTTTTCAACAACAGCTTAGGAGCCGTTCCAAAAATAACCTGTGCCATTCTAACCGTTCCTTTACGGCTCCTTATGCCGTTTTTTGTTTATACGAAATAACCAGGTTTCTTTTCAACAACGGCTTAGGAGCCGTTCCAAAAATAACCTGTGCCATTCTGACCGTTCCTTTACGGCTCCTTATGCCGTTTTTTGTTTATACGAAATAACCAGGTTTCTTTTCAACAAAACGGCTTACAGCTTTTTGCAGAGGAAAATCGTCCATGACCGCGACAATCAGGCGCTCGCCGAAAATCATCTGTATCAGCAGCGGCAAAGGCGGAGTCGGCAAGACCTCCTTTTCGGTGAACGTGGCAGAGGCCCTTTCCCAGAAAGGTAAAGCCGTCCTCCTCATCGACGGCGACCTGGGGCTGGCCAACGTCGATGTGGTGCTGGGGCTCAATGTCCGGCATACCAGCCGGGAAACCATCGAGGAGGGGCGCGAGCTGGCAAGCTCCCTGGTTACGATCAACCCGAGGTTTCATGTCTTGCCAGCCAGCTCGGGGGTGCCGGAAATGGCCAACCTCTCCTACGAGGAACAGGCCTTGCTCATCAGCCGCCTGGAAGAGATCATCGACCGCTTCGATTATGTCCTCATCGACACTGCGGCTGGAATCGGCGATTCAGTTCTCTGGTTCAACACCTGGAGCCAGGAGAATATCGTCATCCTTACCCCTGACCCGACCTCGCTTACCGATGCCTACGCCCTGATCAAGGTTCTCCATACCCGCCACGACAGAAAGCGTTTTCACCTGCTGATAAACAGTGTACAATCCAAAAAAGAAGGCCAGGATATCTTTGCCAATATGAGTATGGTTCTACAGCGTTTTCTGAAGATCACCCCCCTGACCTTAGGCGCCATGCCGCAGGATAAAAATGTCTCCCTGGCCATCCGCCAGCAGAGGCCTTTTTTATTGAATGCGCCTGAAAGTAAAGCCAGCCAGGCGATTGTCGCCGTGGCCGAGCGCCTCGTCGCTCTGTAACTCAAGACCCGGTCTTTTGCGCGGTGACGCACCCCCCGGTTAATCTCTAGCAAAGAGGAGAATTATGTTTGCCATCGGTCATTTCTTAGGCGCCCTGTCCACCATGCTGGACTTTGCCTTGAGCGCCTACATGTGGATCATCATTGGCCGGGCGGTCATTTCCTGGGTGAATGCCGACCCTTACAACCCCATCGTCCGTTTTCTTTACGAGATCACCGAGCCGGCGCTCTCCCGCATCCGGCAAATGGTGCCAGTTTTTGGCGGCGGGCTCGATCTTTCCCCCATGCTGCTTATTCTCGCCCTGATTTTTTTGCGGAGCTTTCTGGTTCCCACCCTGCATGACCTGGCCAGAAGCATCGGATAAAGCTGAGTTGAGCAGCTTACCTGCTCAAACGAAACTTATACCCTTTGGGTGAAAAAAACTTTTGCGACTACTCTCAAGGAGCCGAGGCATGATACTCACAGCTCAAGATATCCAGTCCCAGCAATTCCATGTCCGTTTTCGCGGTTTTGATGTTGACGAGGTGGACGATTTTCTGGAAAAAATCGCGACGGCTTTCCAGGCGATTTCCGAAGAAAACCAGAGGCTCAAAGACCGGCTGGAAAGCATGGAGAAGGAGCTGACCACCTTCCAGAACCAGCAGAAATCTTTCCAGAAGGCCATCATCGCGGCCCAGAATGTCGCCGACGGGATGAAGGAGAAAAGCAGGGAAGAGGCTGAAGCAATCGTAGCTGAGGCCAAGCAGGAAGCGATCCTGCGCCGGGAAGAGGCGAATCGCGAGATGGCCGAGCTGAAAAGAAAAATTGACCATCTGAAGTCGCTCCGGGAACAGGCCAGAGATGATCTCCGCCAGCAGCTGAACTCCTACCTGAATATGCTGGAGACAGAACCCGTCGACACTGCGCGGGCGGCGGAACATTTCAACTCCCCGCCCCGCCAGCAGGAACCCCAGCGCGACAGCCTCTCTGACGGCGCCACCCAAAGCCGCACCACAGCCGCGCCTGACCCAGAGCAACCGCAGCAGAAAAGCAGCCAGCTCACAGCCGAGGACGCAGATCTTGCTGACCTCTACGTCAAGATCGTCATCCCGGACAACAGCCTGCAAAGCCTGGCCCCTGAAACGGAGAACGATTTCATGCCCCACGACATTGCCCTGCCATCAGCGCTTGCCGCCAGAAAAGACCTGCTGATCATGGATGAGGACGAAGACCCAAACCCTCTTCTCCCGGATCTTGACGGCGACATGGCCTTCAGCCTTGATGATCCCCTCGAAGAACACGAACCAGCGGTTTCTTTTGCCGAAAGCCTGGCGGACGCCAAGGTAAAAAAGGCGGCTCGTTTAAATCCAGATGAATCGCCTTTATGATATGACCTATCTGCGGGAACAAGCTGACGGCGCCTCGGTTCGCCTGTCCATCCATGTGCAGCCCAAAGCCTCCCGCACCCGCCTCGCCGGACTCCATGGCGAGGCGCTCAAGCTTTGCCTCACCTCGCCCCCGGTGGACGGCAAGGCAAACGCTGCGGTCATCAAGTTTTTCGCCAAGCTCTTCAAAATCCCCAGAGCCGCCGTAATCCTGACCAGCGGTGAAGCCAGCCGCGACAAACGCCTTATTCTCGCAGGAATCTCGGCGGCCCAGGCCGAGGCGGTACTGCGACCTCTCCTTAACCCCAAGCTTACGCCGCACGCAGACCATGAAGCCTATTAAAGCTGAGTTGAGCAGCTTGCCTGCTCAAACGAAACTTATACCCTTTGGGTGCAAGATTGGCATTCTTTCTGACACCCATCTTGTCCAACCCACCGAGTCCTTCAGGAAAATCGTGGAGGCCTGTTTCCATGACGCGGATATAATCCTCCATGCCGGGGACCTCACCGACCCCTCAATACTCACGGTATTTTCCGGCAAGGAGGTGCATGCGGTGCATGGCAATATGTGCTCGGTGGCCAGCTGCCAGCAGCTGCCGAGGTACAAGCAGATCCGGGTGGGCGGCTTCATCATCGGCCTGATCCATCGGGCGGGCAACACCTATGATTTTGAGTCCCGCCTCATCGAGATCTTTCCAGAGGCGGACTGTATTGTATACGGCCACACCCACAGACCGGTCTGCCACCGTTTAGGCGGGGTTCTTTATATCAATCCCGGCAGTTTCCTCGGCACCGGCCATGCCGAATCAGGCGGCACCTTTGCCATTCTTGAGGTCGGGGAAACCCTGCAAGGCCAGATTTATCAAATACAGGCCAAGAGCCTCGGGAAATAGCAAGGTGTCTCGATGACCACCACCGCAACAGGCCCTAAAATCACGCCCATGATGCAGCAGTACCTTGAGATCAAGGCGCAGCATCAGGATGCCATTCTTTTTTATCGGCTGGGCGATTTCTACGAGATGTTCTTTGACGATGCCGTGACCGCCGCCAAGGTGCTGGGCATCACCCTCACCTCCAGAAACAGCAAGGATGACGAGAATCGGGTGCCGCTCTGCGGCATCCCCTACCACGCGGTTTCTTCCTATCTGGCCAAGATGATCAAGGCGGGTTTCAAGGTGGCGATCTGTGAGCAGGTGGAAGACCCGAAAGAGGCCAAGGGCGTAGTTCGCCGCGAGGTGGTTCGGGTGGTCACGCCGGGCCTGGTTACCGACGCGCAGCTGCTCGATGACAAGGACAACCGCTATCTGGCCGCCATCTGCCAGAAGGGCAAGGACTGGGGCCTGAGCCTGCTCGATCTCTCTACCGGTGAGTTTCTGGTGAGCGAACGGGAAGATCTCGCCGACCTGCTGGATGAACTCGGCCGTCTGGCCCCCTCGGAAATCCTGCTTCCAGAAGAAGCCGGAGAGGATTCAAGCCTGGCCAGGGAGTTGCTGGCCTACCTGCCCCAAAACTGCCTGACCAGACGCCCAAGTACCAGTTTTTATCCGGAAACAGCGCGGCAAAGGCTGCTGGAACATTTCCGGGTGGCCAACCTGGCCGGATTCGGCTGCGAGGAGCGCAAGGCCGGCATTGCCGCAGCAGGCGCCCTGCTCCTCTACCTGCAGGAAACCCAGAAGACCGCCCTGGATCATATCGAGCGGCTAACCCCCATCGAGTTTGACCAGGTCCTGCTCATGGACGAGTCCTCCCGCCGCAATCTGGAGCTTACCCAGACCCTCAGCGGGGGGGCCAGAGAGGGCTCGCTGCTCGACACCCTCGATCTCTGCGAAACCCCTATGGGGGCAAGACTGCTCAAGAAGAACCTGCTGTTTCCCTTGCAGGAGGTCGAGGCCATCCGGCAACGGCTGGATACGGTGGAACAACTCTACCTCGCCCCCCACCTGCGGGAGGATCTCCGCCAACTGCTGGCCAAGGTCTATGACCTGGAACGCCTCAATGGCCGGGTAGTGCTGGGCACGGCCAATGCCCGCGATCTTACGGCCCTCCGGCTTTCCCTGGCCCAGTTGCCCCCGCTCAAAAAACAACTCAGCGGAGCCAATGGCCTGCTGGCCAGCCTCGGGGAGGTGGACGAACTGGCCGAGCTTAGCAGCCTGCTGGAATCTGGCATCCGCGAGGACTCCCCGGTGACCCTGCGGGAAGGCAACCTGATCAAGCCCGGTTACAACGCTGAGCTTGATGAACTGTTAAGCCTGCTGCACGACGGCAAGGCCCTGATCTTAGGTCTTGAGGCCCGTGAACGGACACGCACCGGCATCGGCAACCTCAAGGTCGGCTTCAACAAGATCTTTGGCTACTATATCGAAATAAGCCGTGGCCAGCTTGCCCATGTGCCAGACGATTTCATCCGCAAGCAGACCCTGGTCAACGCCGAACGCTTCATCACCCCGGAACTCAAGGAATTTGAAGAAAAGATAACCGGCGCCCAGGATAAACGCCT
>MGTC01000078.1:31933-35150 GCA_001799255.1 Deltaproteobacteria bacterium RIFOXYD12_FULL_55_16 | reverse complement strand
CTTCTCATGATGGGCATACTTGGTGATAATCTCTTGTTTCTGTTCCGCTTGCAGTGTCATAACTTCCTCGTGCACTAAAATTAATAATTCGGGAGATCGACAGAAACCAAGAACCATCGATTCCTAATCAGGTACGCCTCTTAATAAATGATCCATGCGCCAAAGTCAATTGAATGTAAGCGCAAGAAGTAACTATCCAGCAGCACTATATCTGCGTTGTCATCGGCCTGGCTCAGGCGCAACAGTACACTTCTCGGATCTCTGGATTTTATGCCCCGCAGGGGTGAGCATCTGTTGCACTGCTGAATAGTTACGGGCAGCAAAGGAAAAGGCGCCTGTCTGGCGACACAAAATCAAAGAGTTATAGCTGCTGAAACGGCCTGTTAACTCACAGCGTCTTGTTCAGCTCTTCGGCCAGGAAGCCAAGATGCGCTTTTTCCTCGTCGGCCAGGCGCAGAAAAAACGCCCGAACCTCCTGCCGGGTACTTTTTTGCGCCATGCGGCTGTACAGATCAAGGGCCTGGGTTTCAAGGGTCATGGCCAGCTTCAGGATATCCTGTTCGCGGTGCAGGCGGGTCTCGGCTTTGGCGAGAAAATCCTCCATTCTGCCGCCGCCCTCCATAAGACCGGGTGTCGTCTTGTTCGGAACGGCCTCCGGCTCGTGCGTCTGCCGATATTCGCCAAGGAGGCGGGCCTTGTGCAGATCCTCAAAACCCATCAGGCGGGTGAAGAGCTGCCGTGCTTCCTCATCTTGCGCCAGCCCGGCCATAAGCCGGTAGAATTCCCGCAGGCCTTCTTCCATGGCATAGGCCAGGCTCAGTCCGTCTTCATAGTCTTCCTGGCCGGTAAAAACTTCCAGGCCCGCCTCTTCCGGCCCCCTGGCCTGCTCCCCTTGCCAGGCCTTGATGCCTCCGGTCAGATCGTAAACCTCGGCAAAATCCTGGCCGCCAAGCAGCTGGGCCGCAGCCTTGCTTCTGCCGCCAACCGCACAGTAAACAATGACCGGCTTTTCCTTTTTCAGCTCACCAAGCCGCCCAGGCAACTCCTTGAGCGGAATGAGGATGGCCCCGGCCAGATGCCCCTCCTCATACTCCCTGGGCTGCCGGACATCCAGCAGTTGATACGCCTCCGCCCCCCTGGCCTCCATGTATTCCCTGGCCTGGGTCACACTGAGATTCTTGCCTGGCTTAAACAGATCTTTCCAGTTCATGGTCATCCCCTTGTCTCGTTATCACGGGGTATTGCGGGTGAAGGGCAGGGCCAGCAGCCGCCAGAATCCCAGCTGTTCGATATCCCGATGTGAACCGAGGCCGATGACGATTTCTTCCTGCGCCACCGTGGTGAGCAGGGTGCCCAGCAGTCGATCCCAGAGGGAAAAGATCACCCCGTAGTTGGTGTCCCGCTCCCTGATCCGCACGGAATGGTGGATGCGGTGCAAAAAAGGCGGGACAAAGAGGAGCGCCCACATTCGTTCAAACCGGATCGGCACCCTGAGACTGCTGTGATGAAACTGCACGCAGAGGTTCACCAGGATCTCAAAAAGGAGGTAGGCGGCCAGAGGGATGCCAAAGGTATAGATCACCGCCAGTCTGATCAGGCCGGTGAAAAGAAACTCTCCTAAGTGGAAACGGTTGCCCGTGGTTACGTCCATGTTCAGGTCGCTGTGGTGAACCCGATGAAACCGCCAGAGAAAGGGCAGCACATGGGTGAGCAGATGCCAGAGATAGATGAAAAAATCCAGGATTAGGATGCCGGCGACAATCTTCAGCCAGTCGGGCAAGGGCCAGGCGTTGAGCAGGCCGAGCTGTTTCTCCTGCCCGGAAAAAATCAAGGCGACAAGGGCGCTGCTGTAGAGAAGATGGTAGAGCGCCCCGTTCATGATGGACAAGGGCAGGTTGACAAGCCAGCGCCGGAGGCGGGCCACGGTGGGCGCCCGGTAGGAAAAGCCCTGTTCGCAGAGCAGGAAAAAAACAACCCCGGCCCAGTAGAGGTAGGGCTTGACGGCATACAGCTCCATGAATTTCTCCTTATGCCGGAGGTTGACAGGCTCTTTCTCAGGCCCTCGCCATGATAAACGTCTCAAGCTCCTGCCAGTCCACGGAGCTTTGCCGACAGTTGCAGCCCGCGAGCAGGCACACCTGAGGAACTACCTTGAGGCCATGTTCCCCCAGGGCGCCTTTTGGCGAGACATTGGCGGAACGCAGATATTTTTCTCGCAGATCTTTGGTACACAGACAGCCCAGCACGGCGTGCGGCTGGCGTTGCCCGATCCGGCGCACCAGGAAATCCCGGCTGCGCAGAACCCCCTCTTTCTTGTGCAGCCGTCCGCTGACCACGATGGAGACCTCCCCGTATCCCAAGGACAGAGCCATGTTCCGCGTCTCCTGCAAACGGCAGGGAATGCGGCAGTCAGCCTGACACAGCAATCCCTGTTCCTGGTCGATAACCGTGGGGCAGCCTTGAGCCCGCAGGCAGTAAGGCAAAAAAAGCATTCTTTCGCTGTAGGGTGTCTGAATAAACCGCTGGTGAAAAAAGCGGTTTCCTGCCGCCACGACCTTGCGGACATAGGCATCCTTATCCATTTTTGGAAAGAGCCGGGTCAGTGGCCGGTAGGAGAAAACCAGCACAGGAAGAACCAGCCAGGAGGGAAGGGGTAGTCTCATGATTTTGATGGTTGTTAGGTTTTTTCTTATGGCCTGGACAGACGCCGGACATCGGAGATGTTTAACTGCCCCGCCATGGCCAGCTTACCATAAGATTTCTGCTCTTGGAAATTATTCAGCTGAAATCGAAAAGAGAGCTCTTTTTCTCTTCGGCGAGACAATGGCGGTTTCTGCGGAAGTCCGAGAAAGTATGCGCTAAGCCTTGATATGTTCATCCGCCAGCATCAGGTCAAGGAAATCAAGGAGAAACTGACGCTGGGCCGGGGTGGAATAACTGATGCATGAGCAATGCAGGTTGCTCTGACTCCGAACGAGAAATTCGGCGATCAACCTGTTGCGCCCCAGTTCGATCCCGAAAAAAAACGGGCCGCATTGCTCGTGTCCCTGTTGGGCTTCGGCCAGCAGATCTTCTGGAACCGGCAGCCAGAACATGCCCTCCATGGGGGCTGCTTTCACGGTTCGTTTCAGATATGACTCCAGATTATCCTGTTCCTCTTGGCTCAACTCATCAACAACAAACTGACGCATAGCTTACTCCCCCCTGCCGGTTTCCC
>MGTC01000078.1:30100-31917 GCA_001799255.1 Deltaproteobacteria bacterium RIFOXYD12_FULL_55_16 | reverse complement strand
ACCAGAACAGCCCCCGCCTGTCATCAGGGAGACTGTCTGGCAATCACCCGCCGCTCTGCTTTGCATTTGACAGAACCCGGCCCGGACGGTATCCTGCGGCAGACCTTTACTTTATAAACAAGGAGAAGCGGATGAACAACCCCTGTCTTTTCTGCAGGATCATCAACGGCGAGATCCCGGCTGAAAAACTGTATGAAGATGAGGAGATCTTCGCCTTCCGGGACATCTCCCCGCAGGCCCCCACGCATTTTCTGGTCATCCCTAAAAAACATCTCAGCGGCCCGGGCGCAATGGCAAGCGAAGACGAGACGCTTATCGGCAAGGTTGTCCGCATCGGCGCGCAACTGGCCAGGGAAAACGGCGTGGAGCAATGCCGTCTGGTCATGAACAACGGGGCGGAGGCAGGGCAGACCGTTTTTCACCTGCATCTGCATGTTCTCGGCGGCAGGGCCATGTCCTGGCCGCCGGGCTGAAAATACAACCTCAATCTATCATAAAGGTGCCCGCCTATCATGCCCCCTGTCATCTCCTTCATCGGCAAGCCCGACTCCGGCAAGACCACCCTGCTGGAAAAGCTTATCCCGGAATTGCGGCGGCGCGGCTACCGCATCGGCACCATCAAGCACCATGTTCACACCTTTGAAATGGACAAGCCCGGCAAAGACACCTGGCGTCACAAGCAGGCCGGGGCCAGCACCGTGGCCCTCTCTTCTCCGACCGGGCTGGGCCTTATCCGCGAGGTACCGGAAGACCTGAGCATTGAAGAGCTGGTGGGCCGCTATTACGGCGATATTGATCTGGTGATCACCGAGGGTTACAAACGACTGGGGCTGCCCAAGGTCGAGGTCTTCCGGCAGGCGCTGCATCCCGAGCCCCTGCCGGATCGCGATGAGACCTGGGTCGCCATGGTCAGCGACACCGCAGGCCCCGCTGATCTCCCCTGCTTTGCCTTAGACGAGGTCGTCGGCCTGGCCGATTTTCTGGAAGAGCGCTTCATCAAGCCCTTTCCCCGGCAGAAAACCAGCCTGCTGGTAAACGGCCAGCCGGTCTATCTCAACTCCTTTGTGGAGAGCTTTCTTCGCCAGGCCATCACCGGGATGACCTGTTCGCTCAAGGGCTGCCAGAACCCGGAGGAGATTATTATCACTATCCGCCAGGCCGCAGAAAAATGATCGCCCAGGTTGCCGGGGTGATTCTCGCGGGCGGCAAAAGCTCGCGTTTTGGCAGCAACAAGGCCCTGGCCCTCCATCAGGGCGCCGCTTTGATCCAGGGCATTGCCTTAAAGCTTGCCGGGCTTTTCCCGGAAACCCTGCTCATCACCAATACCCCGGAAGATTACGCCTTTCTTGACTGGCCCATGGCTGCCGATCAGTACCCTGGTTGCGGCCCCCTGGCTGGAATCCATGCCGCCCTGCGGACAATCTCCCAGCCCCGCGCCTTTGTCTGCGGCTGCGACATGCCACGGCTCAACCAGGATTTGATCCGTTTCCTCTGCGGGCTGCCCGGCGACCATGAGCTGGCTCTGCCCTGGCTGCCCGAGGGGCCGGAGCCGCTGTACGCGGTTTACAGCAAAAAGGCCCTGCCGGTTATGGAGGAAAATCTTGCCCACAACCAGTGCAAGATCGGCAGCTTGTATGAAAGGCTGCGCCTGCGCAAGGTCACGGGCGAAGAGATCCTGCAAGTCCTCCCCGATTTAACCACCTTTGCCAATATCAACCACCAGCACGACCTTGCCCGTCTTGCCACCATGGGGCCGTGAGCCATGCCGATCCTCTCGCTTATTGCCGCGCAACGGCTGACTGTCAGCCACAGCCCTA
>MGTC01000078.1:19889-30093 GCA_001799255.1 Deltaproteobacteria bacterium RIFOXYD12_FULL_55_16 | reverse complement strand
GGCGGAGGATGTCCCCCTGCCTGAAGCAGCCGGCCGCCTCGCCGCGCAGGCCATCAAGTCCGTGCGGGCGGTGCCGGACTTTGCCCGCTCCGCCATGGATGGCTATGCCGTCAACAGCCGCGATCTGACCGCTGGCGCGGATTCGGCAAGCTTACAGGTGACCGGCGAGATTGCCGCAGGCGCCACCGACCTGCCCAGGCTTGCCAGAAAAACCGCCCTTGCGATCATGACCGGCGGCGCCCTGCCGCCTGGGGCGAATCAGGTTGTCCCCTTTGAGCATTGCCGCAGAAATGAGGCCGTGGTGTTGGTAAACAGTCCGCCCCGCCCAGGCGCCTTCATTCGCGCCCGGGGCGCAGACCTCGCCGCCAGACAAACCATTGTCCGGGCCGGCGCCAGGATCGAGGCCCAGCACCTGCCGCTTCTTGCCGAAAGCGGCCTGGCCCAGGTTTCCGTGGTGGCCCGCCCGCAGCTGGCCATCATCTGCACGGGCAGTGAATTGCTCGATACGGCAGACACCCCGGAAACCGGCCAGATCATCGGCGGCAACCGCTTCCTGCTCGCCGCCCTCATCAGGGAGGCAGGGGCAAACTCCCTGGATCTTGGCCTGGTGGCCGATGACTGCGAGCAGATTGTCGCCACCCTGCAAGCTGCCTTGCACGGCTCGGCCCAGGCGGTACTCACCACCGGCGGCATGGGGCCAGGCCATTACGATCTCCTGCCCCAGGCCTTTGCCAGACTTGGGATTCGCCCTTTGTACACCTCACTGGCGGTTCGGCCTGGCCGGTCAACCATGTTCGGCCTCTATCAAGGCAAACCGGTCTTTGCCCTGCCCGGCCCGCCCCCTGCGGTTTTTCTGCTCTTTCACGAGCTTGTCCTGCCAGCCTTGCGCAGGATGCAGGGATACCGGCGCCCCTTGCCCCCACTCCTGCGCGCCACCCTCAGCGCCCCGATCAGCCTGAAAAAAACCGGGCTGCTCAACCTGAAAGGCGCGGTGGCCCGCATAAACGGCAAGACCCTCACCGCCCGGCCTGCCCGAAAAAACGAGGCGGCCAACGCCATCATCCATCTGCCCGCAAACCGAAGGCATCTGCTGGCCGGGGAAGAAATCTCCCTGCGCCTCTGCGCCCCGGACTTTCTTTGAAATTGTGTGCGCCGCACCCTCTTGATTTCTGCCCTGCGCCATGATACAACCCCGTCTGACAGAACTTTTACCGACCAGCCAGACTTAAGAGGATCTCCATGCTTGAATTGCGTTTTATCAGGGAAAATCTGGATCTCGTCAAAGAGAAACTCGCCTTTCGCGGGATCACCGATTCCCGCATTGACGACTTTGCCGCCATCGACCTTCAGCGCCGCACCCTGCTCTCCGAGGTGGAATCGCTGCGTAACAAACGCAAGACCGCTTCCGAAGAGATCGGCAAGCTGAAAAAGGCGGGGGTTGACGCTGAAGGGCTCATGGCCGAGATGCGGCAGGTGGGAGAGAGGATCAAGGAGATCGAAAACGGGCTTGTCACCCTGGAGGATGATCTGCAGAGCATCGTTCTGACCCTGCCCAATCTCTGCGATGATTCCGTGCCTCGTGGCACCGCCGATACCGACAACCTGGAAATCAAGCGCTGGGGCGCGCCGCCGCAATTCGCCTTTGCGGCCAAGGCCCATCATGAGCTGGGTGAAGTGGCCGGGGTCATCGATTTTGAACGGGCGGCCAAACTCTCTGGAGCCCGCTTTGCCGTGCTCAAGGGCTTTGCCTCCCGCCTGGAGCGCGCCTTGATCAACTTCATGCTCGATCTCCACACCCAGAGGCATGGCTATACCGAGATCCTCCCCCCGTTTCTGGTCAACTCCCAGACCATGACCGCCACCGGCCAGCTGCCGAAATTCGAGGCGGATCTCTTCCGCATCAAGGATTGGGATCTTTGGCTGATCCCCACCGCTGAGGTGCCGGTGACCAACCTGCATCGGGATGAAACCCTGGCCGAGCATGAGCTTCCCATCAAGTACACGGCTTACACCCCCTGCTTCCGTTCCGAGGCCGGGGCCTATGGCCGCGACACCAGGGGGCTTATCCGCCAGCATCAGTTCGACAAGGTGGAGCTGGTGAAATTCACCACCCCGGAGACCTCTGGCGCCGAGCTGGAAAGCCTGCTGGCAGACGCGGAAGAGGTGTTGCAGCTGCTGGAACTGCCCTACCGGGTGGTGCAGCTTTGCAGCGGGGATCTGGGCTTTTCCGCCAACAAGACCTATGACATCGAGGTATGGATGCCCGCCCAGGAGACCTACCGGGAGATCTCCTCATGCAGTAATTTTGGGGATTTTCAGGCCAGAAGAGGCGGGATCAGGTATCGGCCCAAGGGGCAGAGCAAAAGCGCCCTGGTTCATACCTTGAACGGCAGCGGCCTTGCCGTTGGCCGGACCCTGGCCGCCATTTTTGAAAACTACCAGCAGGCCGATGGCAGCATCGCTGTTCCCAGGGTGCTGGCGCCCTATTTTGAGAATAGATTTTGAGGGGGAGAAAAGGAGTCAGAATTCAGGATTCAGGATTCAGAATTAGAATGTGCGTGAATACGCCCCTTCTGAATTCTGAATTCCAACGCCGCAAGCGGACTTACTTCAAGACATACCGATTCTTGCCGCTCTGCTTGGCCTCGTACATGTTCTGGTCGGCCCGCTCCAGCAGGCTCTGACCGCTTTCCCCCTCCCGATATTGGGCTACGCCAATGCTCACGGTTTTTTGCACTGCCTCCTGGGGGGTCGGTTGAAAAACCACCCCGGCAAAACTGGCCCTGACCCGTTCCGCCACTATTGTCGCCTGTTCGCCGTTGGTTGTCGGCAGGATGATGGTAAATTCCTCTCCGCCATACCGGCAGGGAATATCACTGACCCTGAGTGCCTCGACAATCACCTGGCCCAGCCGGGCCAGAACCCGATCGCCATCCGCATGTCCGTAAGTGTCGTTATGATGCTTGAAATTGTCGATATCCAGCAGGAGCAGGGAAAGCGGCTGGCCATGCCGACTGGCCCGCTCCACCTCAAGCGGGAGATGGGTGTTGAAGTAGCGCTTGTTGAAAAGCTTGGTCAACTCATCAATGATGCTGAGTTCCTTGTAGCGGCGTTCGCTTTCGGCCAGAGCCTTTTCGGCCTTGACCCGTTCGGTGACGTCGGTGATATGCTCGACAATCCCGAGAACACCCCCATCCAGCCCCTTGAACGGGGTGGAAATGATGCTGTAATGTGCGACATTACCCTCAGCCCCTTCCTTTTCTATCTCGCTCTCAAGGCGTTTTTCCCCTTTCATGATCCGTTGCAGAGGGCATCCCTCGGTGTTGCACAGGCAGGAGTGAAAAATCTCGTAGCACTTGTGCTCCTGTGAGGCCTTTCTGTCCACCCCTGCCATGGCAAGGAAAGAATCGTTGCAGCGCAGGATATTGCAATGCTTGTCCACCAGGATAATGCCGCCGGCAACGGTCTTGAAGATCTGGTTGATCTCGATATAGGCCTGCTCCGCCTCCATGGCCATGGCATTGGCCCGGCCTATGGCCTCTTCCAGTTGCAGGTTGTTGTCGGCCAGCTCTTCCTGGATTTTGTCCAGGGCCCGATCAGCCTTTTCCCGTTGCAGACAATCCTGCCCATGCAGGGAAGCTGCGTTCAGCCAGATATCCAGCACCTGCTTCTCAACCGGCTTGGCCATGAAAAAATTAACCCCGGCAGCAATGGCCGTGGCAACATCCTCCGGGCTGTCCTTGCCGGAAATCATCAGAATGGTGAGGTATTGCCCCCGTTTGGAGGCGCGGAATGTTTTGGAGAGTTCCAGCCCGTCCATGTCTGGCAGCAGCCAGTCCATGAGAACAAGGGCCGGAGAACCTGCGGCAAAGGCGGCCATGGCCGAGGCGGCGGTGGGGCAGGCAACAGTGCTGTAGCCATGATCTTCCACGATCTTTTGCAAAAGATCACAGACAGCCTGATCATCCTCGACGATCAGGGCGGTTAACGCTCCTTTCTTCGGCGCACATTCTTTCAAAACAAATACCTCCGTCTGATTCTCCCCTGTTCATTTTGGTGCAAAAATCTACCACCAAGCTCGTCTTTATGTCAAGGCCAGTTCGATCAGGCGGTCAAGCAGGGCAGGGAAGGGCAGGCCATGGGCGGCGGCAGCCTGGGGCAGCAGGCTGGTCGGGGTCATCCCCGGAATGGTGTTGGTTTCCAGGACATAGATGCCATCAGCGGCGACAATCATATCTGTCCGGCTGTAGCCCTTGAGCTGTAAGGCCCGATGCGCAACCAGCGCGATCTCTTGAGCCCTGGCGGTTACCTCCGGCGGCAACTCCGCTGGGCAGACTTCTTTGGAAGCGCCTTTTTTATACTTGGCCTCGTAGTCAAAGAAATCATACCCCTCGCCAGGGATGATCTCAACAATAGGCAGAGCGGTGAGTTCCTTGTTGCCAAGCACCCCGCCGGTGATCTCCCGCCCCCGCACATACTGTTCAACCATGACCTCGCTGTCATAGGCAAAGGCCTTGGCCAGCCCCTGGATCAACTCCTCTTCGCTCCTGGCCAGGCTCATCCCCAGGCTGGAGCCCTGACGGATGGGCTTGATGACCAGCGGCAAGGAAAGCCGCGCCAGCAAGCGGCGAGGATTTTTCTGGTCTTCCGGCTGCGCCATCTCCCAGGCCGCCACAGTGAGTCCTGCCTGTTGGTAAAGGATCTTGGCCAGATTCTTGTCCATGGCCAGGGCGCTGCCCAGCACCCCAGCCCCCTGATAGGGAATTCCCAGCAGATCGAGAAAGCCCTGCATGGTGCCATCCTCCCCCAAAGGGCCGTGGAGCAGGATAAAGGCCATCTCGATTTTTGCGGCATCCGCAGCCAGCTGAGCCAGATCCATGGCCGGATCATAGCGGCTGACCTCATATTTTTCCCGACTGAGCGCCTTTTCCACCTCTTTGGCTCCGGCCAGTGAAACCTCGCGCTCGCCGGATTTGCCCCCGGCGATAAGCGCCAGGCGGATCTTGCCCACAGAGGGTATAAGTTTCGTATGAGCAGCCAAGCTGCTCAACTCAGCTTTATTTTTCATAGCTTTTTTCCGAATAGTTGCGTACTGATCTCAAGATGCTCATCTGACCACCTTAAAACTCAAACAAAACAGCGGCGTCTGCCGCAAGGTATCTTTATAATAAGTTCCAAGTGTATTTTATAGGATTTTTTGAAGCCAGCGAAAAAAACCCCTGCCCTGCGGAAACTGCTTGAGATGAATAAGAAAACCATCCGCGAACTGCGAAAAATCGTGGGCCAGGATCAGGTGATCACGGCGCCGGAAGAGCTGAGCTGCTACTCCTATGACGGCACCGGCCAGGAATACCCTCCTGCCGCCGTGATCTTTCCCGGCTCCAGTGAGGAAATCTGCCGCATCATGCAAATGGCTTCAGCCACCCCGTTTCCCGTGGTTCCCAGGGGAGCGGGCACCGGCATGACCGGCGGCGCCCTGCCGGTGGCAGGCGGCCTGGTCATGGTCATGAGCCGTCTGAACCGCATTCTGGAAATCGACCAGGACAATCAACTTGCCGTAGTCGAGCCAGGGGTAATCACCGGCGCTCTGCGCCTTGCCGCAGAGCGCCATGGTCTCTATTACCCGCCGGATCCGGCCAGCCTGCATTTCTGCACCATGGGCGGCAATGTCGCCGAGTGCGCCGGCGGCCCAAGTGCGGTGAAATATGGGGTTACCCGCGATTATGTCCTTGGCCTGGAAGCGGTGCTGCCCGATGGCCGTCTCATTCACACCGGGGTCAGAACCGCCAAGGGCGTGGTGGGCTATGATCTTACCCGCCTGCTGGTGGGCTCAGAAGGAACCCTGGCCATCATCACCCGGATTACGGTAAAGCTCCTTCCCGCTCCGGAGGCCCGCAGCACGCTGCTGGTTCTCTGTCGCGGCATGGCCGAGGCAACCAGTCTGGTAACCGGCATTCTCGCCCATCATACCCCCTGCACCCTGGAATATATGGATCGTACCGCCCTGGCCATTGTCCGGGACAAACTGCCTTTCCCCTTTCCGCAGGAAGCCGAAGCCCTTCTCCTGGTAGAGCTTGACGGTCAGAAGGAGACGGTGCCCCTTGCCATCCGCCAGCTCACAGAATTTTTGCAAACCAGGCCGGGAATCATCATGAGCCGGAAGGCCGAAAGCCCCGTCGAGGCGCAGCAGCTTTGGGCGGCCCGCCGTGCCATCTCCCCGGCCGCCTTCAGCCTCAAGCCCCACAAGATGAGCGAAGACGTGGTGGTTCCCCGCAGCCGTCTGCCGCAACTGGTCTCCTGCACCGAGGCCTTGAATCGGGAGCTGGGGGTCGTCATCTTCACCTTCGGCCACGCCGGAGACGGCAATATCCACGTCAATATCATGCTCGACCGGAGTGTTCCCCAGGAGGTGATCCAGGCCGAGACCGCCAAACAGCTTCTCTTTACAGAGGTGTTGCGCCTGGGCGGCACCCTGTCCGGCGAACACGGCATCGGCCTGACCAAGGCGGCCTATCTGCCCATGGAGCTTGACCAGCCGACCCTCGCCCTCATGCGGCAAATCAAAAACCTCTTTGATCCCGACAATATTCTTAATCCAGGCAAGATTTTTCCTGCCCCGGCCCAGACCGCAGCGGAAAAAAATATTTGACAATCAGAGCAGTGATCGGCTATATAATCGGCTTCTTTTTGAAAATCTGCGCCATTTCACCTTCTTCTGAAACAGGCGCTGGCTGAAAATTTATGAAACGCAACGTTGCAACCCGCATACTGGAGAGATCATGATCGAAATAGAGGTTAGAGGGGATATCGAACAGGCGATTCGGCTGCTCAAGAAAAAGATGCAGCTTGACGGGATGAAAAAAGAACTCAAACGCCGCGAGTACTACGAAAAACCCAGTGACAAACGCCGGCGCAAGCAGGCAGAATCAAAACGGAAAATCCGCAAGCTCATGATGCGCGGCGAGCGCGACTAATTTGCCGCTCTTCCTCGTTGGCTCGTTGACTAAATGACCAGCAAACGAGAAAAACCTGCTGCTAACTACCCACGCTCCGACCGGGCCCGGCCCCAGCCGCCATCTCCTTCTTCTCCCGGCGGAGCGTCTTTTTTTCCCGAGCCTTTCCTCGAACAGTTCCTTCAGCACCTCAGTCTGGAACGCCGCCTGGCCGCCAACACCATCCTGGCCTATCAGGCTGATCTTGCCTCTTTTCTTGATTTTCTCCGGCTAAACCGCCTTAGCCAGCTGGCAGGTCTGGCCGAGATTGAAGTCAGCCATCTCCGCGCCTATCTGGCCTCGTGCCATGCCAAGGGCATCTCCAACCGCAGTAATGCCCGCCGAATCTCCTCCTTGCGCGCTTTTTTCCGGTTTCTTCTGGCGGAAAAGCTCATCGCCACCGATCCCTGCGCTGCCTTAGATCTCCCCAAACCAGGCCGACCGCTGCCAAAGGTGCTTACCATCCCCGAGGTGAACCGCCTTCTTGCCCCTCTGGCCAGTGACAATCCGCTGGCCCTGCGTAATTTTGCCATGCTGCACCTGCTCTATGCTACGGGCATGCGGGTCTCGGAGCTGGTCAACCTGCCCCTGGCCGGGGTCAACTTCATGGGCGGCTATATCCGGGTTTTCGGCAAGGGCGCCAAGGAACGCCTCATCCCCTTTGGCGAGACAGCTCGTGAATACCTCAGGCTCTACACCAGAGACGCCCGCCCGGAAATCCTCAAAAAAAGGACAAGCGATTTCCTCTTTGTCACCGGCCACGGCACGGCCATGACCCGTCTGCGTTTCTGGCAGATCGTCCGGCAGAGTGCGCGCCTGGCCGAAATCAGCAAGAAAATCAGCCCCCATGTGCTGCGCCACTCTTTTGCCACCCACCTGCTGGAACATGGCGCTGATCTGCGCTCCGTGCAGATGATGCTGGGCCATGCCGACATCGCCACCACCCAGATCTACACCCATGTGGACAGCAATCGGCTCAAGAGCGCCCACCAGAAATTCCATCCCCGGGGCTGAGCTGCCGGGCATAAGAGTGCTGAGTGCTGAGTGCAAAGTACCGAGTACTCGGAACTCAGCACTCGAAAATAAGGGCTCAACTTTAGGGTGCCGAAAGATATGGCGCCCTGTAATCACTTCCCCTAAATGTCGTTGCTCACTGGGGCTAATCGTCTATACTCATTTCAGACCCGGTCCTTACCGTAGACATCACAGGCTTTCCCAAACAGAGACCCGCCCCGGAAACGAGAGGCCCTGCAAGATATGGAAGTTATCACCACCCATGTAAACGCTGATTTTGACGGGCTGGCCTCCATGATCGCCGCGCACAGGCTCTATCCCGAGGCGGTGCTTGTCTTTTCCGGCTCCCAGGAAAAAAATCTGCGTGATTTCCTCGCCCAGTCGGTGCAATATCACTACACCTTCCAGCGGCTGAAAAACATCCCGCAGGATCAGATCCAGAGGCTCATCGTGGTGGACACCCGCCAGGCCTCCCGGATTGGCGACTTTGCTCAATGCCTGAACAATCCGGGCCTGGACATCCACCTGTACGACCACCATCCTGACACCCCCGACGACCTGCACGGTTCGGTGGAACATGTTCGCCAGGTCGGCTCCACCACCACCATCTTTGTCCACCTATTCAAGGAAAAAGGGCTTAAGCTCACACCGGAGGAAGCCACCCTCATGGCCATCGCCATCTATGAGGATACCGGCTCCTTCGCCTTTGACACCACCAGCCCGGAAGATCTGGAAGCCGCCGCCTGGCTGCTCACCCAGGGCGCCAACCTCAACACCGTCTCCCAGTTCATTGCCCAGGAACTCACCAGCCAGGAAATCACCCTGCTCCACGCCCTGATCAGATCCGCCACCACCTACACCATGCGAGGGATTGACCTTGTGGTGGCCAAGATAGAACTGCCTGAATATGTTGATGAATTTTCCAGCCTTGTCCGGCGTTTCATGGTGATGGAGAATCTGGACACCCTCTTCGCCCTGACTCAGATGGGAGGGCGCACCTATCTCATTGCCCGCAGCCGGATTCCAGAGGTGAACGTCGGGATCATTGCCCGTGATTTCGGAGGTGGTGGCCATGCCTCGGCCGCCTCGGCCACTATCAAGGATCTCACCCTGATCGAGGCGGAAGAAAGACTGATCCAGCTCCTGCACAAGCATGTCCGCCCTCAGCGCCTGGCCAGAGAGCTCATGTCCGCCCCGGTGATTTCCGGCCCGCCAACCCTGACAATCAACGAGGCGGACGAACTGCTCAACCGCTACAACATTACGGTGCTGCTGATTGTCAATGCCCAACACGAAGCCATCGGCCTGATCTCCCGTCTGGTAGTGGGCAAATCCATCCACCTGGGCCTGAAAGACTCCCCTGTGAGCGACTACATGACCACCGATTTCGCCACCCTGCCTCCCACCGCCACCCTGGCCGATATCCAGGAACTCATCATCGAACACCGCCAGCGCTTCATCCCGGTGGTGGAAGAAGGCAGGGTTTTAGGGGTCATTACCCGCACCGACCTTCTCCACCTGCTGGTCAACGATCCGGCCCACATCCCCCGCCGCCTGCTGGCCGATACCGACCAACCCTCCACCGCCCGCAACCGCAACCTGAGCGGCCTGATGGTGGAGGTCTTGAACCGCGAGGTTCTTCTGCTTCTGCAAACCCTGGGCGAGGTGGCCCAGGAGACCGGCTGCCAAGCCTATGCGGTGGGCGGCTTTGTCCGTGATCTGCTGTTGCACACCAAAAACCTCGATCTTGATGTGGTCATCGAGGGCGATGGCCTGACCTATGCCAAAAAACTGGGGAAAAAACTGGGCGGCAGGGTGCGCACCCATGAAAAGTTCGGCACCGCCGTGGTGAAACTGCCCGATGGCCTCAAGATCGATATTGCCACCGCCCGCCTGGAATACTACGAATATCCGGCCGCCATGCCCACCGTGGAACTGAGCTCCATCAAGCTTGATCTCTACCGCCGCGATTTCACCATCAATGCCATGGCCATCCACCTCAACCCGGAGACCTTCGGCACTCTCGTTGACTTCTTCAACTGCCAAAACGACCTGAAAGACCGACAGATCAGAATCCTGCACAACCTAAGCTTTGTCGAAGACCCAACCAGAATCTTCCGCGCCATCCGCTTTGAGCAGCGCATGGGCTTCAAGATCGGCAAGCACACGGAAAAGCTCATTAAAAACGCGGTTAAGAT
>MGTC01000078.1:1457-19852 GCA_001799255.1 Deltaproteobacteria bacterium RIFOXYD12_FULL_55_16 | reverse complement strand
CATAAGCCGCATGGCTGACTTAGGCCTGCTCCGCTTTCTTCACCCCACCCTCCGCATAGATCAAAAACTCGCCATGATTCTGGAGGAAACCAGGCAGGTTCTGGCCTGGCATCGCCTCCTCTACCTTGACCAGCCATGCCGACAATGGCTGGTCTATCTGCTGGCGCTCATGACCAGCCTGTCAGTCCGGGAGGCCACGACTTTTTGCGAACGTTTCGAAGTGCCGCCACGCCACAGGCAGTTCCTTCTTCGGGAAAAGATCAGCACCGCCAGAATTGCCGCGCTCATGAAACGCGCCATCCCAGAAAGGCCCAGCGGGTTGTATCACCTGCTCAAAGATCTTTCCCCTGAGGGGCTGCTGCATCTCATGGGGCTGATGCGAAAGAAAGCGGGCAAAAAAGCCATCTCTTTCTATGTTACGGACTGGCGCCATCTGAAGCCGGAAACCGACGGCAACGACCTGGAAAGAATGGGCTACCAGGCAGGGCCGCTCTATGGTACAATCCTGCGCTGCCTGCTCGACGCACGGCTTGATGGCCTGGTGCATGACCGGGCCACGGAACGTGCCTTCATTAAAGAACATTTTTCTCTTCCGGATCAAGAAACCACCTATGGACATCCCTAAGCTCATTCAGGAAATTGCCATCCTCGCCCCCCCGTTTCTGCTGGCCCTCACAGTCCATGAGTTTTCCCATGGCTTCATCGCCTATAAGCTTGGCGACCCCACCGCCCAACGCCAGGGAAGGCTCAGCCTCAATCCGCTGAAGCATCTTGATCCCCTTGGGGTGCTGGCCTTTTTGATCATGAAGATTGGCTGGGCCAAACCGGTGCCGGTGGATGTCCGCTATTTTAAAAATCCGCGCCGGGACATGATCTGGGTCTCGCTGGCCGGGGTGTCCGCCAACCTGCTGCTCGCTGTGGCCAGCGGCCTTGTCGTCCGCCTGCTGCTGCCCATCGCCCATCTGCTGCCTGCGGTCATCTTTGTGCCACTCATCCAGATGATTGCCGCCAGCGTTTGGATAAACGTGATGCTGGCTGTCTTTAACCTGATCCCCATCCCGCCCCTGGACGGCAGCCAGGTGCTCAGCAACCTGCTGCCTCCTGAACTGGCCAGGAGCTACAACAAATTGGAACCTTTTGGCTTTTTCATCCTGCTGGCCCTGTTTTACACCGGCGTCATCCCCAGGATCATGCACCCACTGATCTCCTTTGCCCATGGTTTGATCCTGGGCTGAAAACAGCAAGGCGGCAAATGAGCCCGAACAACCCGAATATCCACGAAGTTCTTGCCTATGAGATAAAAAAAGAGATAGCGGATCGCTATTTCGGCTTCAGAAAACTCATCGAAGATGACAAGCTCGACTTTGCCGAAAAAACCCGGCAGTATTCTTTTATCCTGGAAAAACGGATCAGTTTTGACCTGATCCGTATCTACATTGCTCTGAAAAACGAAGCGCTGATTCATCGGTTTCTGGCGCTTACCGGTCTGCCCATCGACCTTTTCTATGACCCTTATCTGACCCAGTCCAACACCATCCGGCAAAGAGTTTTTTCCGGGATGCACATCCACGGGCTCTTTCATGCATCTCGCTTTAAAAATCTGATATTCGACTGTTACGAACGTCTTGAAGTGCATGTGAGCGAGTATCGGCGCAGATTTGACGAGCTCAAGAAATACCGGGAAGAAATCAACCAAGAAATCGAGATCTTTTACCGGAAAAACGACTTAGGCTCCATTATGGGTTTTCTCAAGACCCTGGGCGATCCCAACAAGGCAGGCGGTATGGAGGGGGGGATGGAAATGGGGATGGCCCAGAGCATGGAAAACAAGATGCGCATCGAGCCGCAATTGCCGCCGGAACATTATCTGCCGGTGATCCAGGCCCTGCCGCCCATGGCGAGCATCAAGAAGGAACTGAAAAGCATCATTCGCGCCGCATACGAGGAGCATGGGGCGGAACTGATCCACCTTTTGTCCCCCAAAAACAGCAAGTCCGTCCGCTGATCCCCGCAAGAGCAAGTTCAGTAGCTATCCAGCACCCCAACCGGAACCCTGGCCTCTATTGTAAAAGTAACCTAAAAAGACACACCACGAAGGGCGCAGAGAACACGAAGAAAATCTTTACCATATTGCAAACTTGATGATCTTCGTGATCTCTGTGGTAATAAATATTTTTTTGTTACCTAAAAGCTCGGCTCCTCTATTCAAGTAATTCCTTAAGCAATGGGGGCAAGGGGGCGGCAAATTCCAGCTCTCTGCCGCTCATCGGGTGCTTAAGCCGTAAGCTTGCGGCATGCAGGGCCTGGCGGGGGATGCGGAGACGGGCCTGATCGGTCTCGCTCAGGCGGTCTTCCTGAAAACGCAGGAAGATCTGTTCATCCACCCCATATAGTTTGTCACCCACCACCGGAAAGCCCAGGTGCAGCAAGGAGGCCCGGATCTGATGGCAGCGGCCGGTGTGCGGTCTCGCTTCCAGCAGGCTCAGCTGGCCCCCGCCTCCGCCGGAGAGCTTCCGGAAGGCGGTGCTGGACACCACCGCTCCAGGCGGCGCCTCTTTTTGCTCCGGATAGAGGCGCATCTTCTTGCGAATCGGGCTGGTCTGGTCCGGCCCCAGCCAGCCGATGGCTGCTACCGTGCAGGGCGTGTCCAGGAAATCCCCTTCCACCACCACCAGATAGATCTTCTCCACCTGACGCTGAGCAAACTCCTCCTGGAAACGACGGGCAGCGATCTTGTTTTTTGCTACCAGCACGAGGCCGGAGGTCTCTCGATCCAGCCGGTTGATAAAGCGCGGCTCGGCAAGGTCGTGATTTTGTTTGAGCAGAGCCCAGAGGGTATGGGCGAAGAAGCGGCCCCCGGGATGGCAGGGCAGAGGGGCGGGCTTGTCGAGTGCCAGCAGGTCGTCATCCTCGTAGAGCACGGTGTAGTTGCTGGCAACAGACGGTTCCACCAGATCGGGCATCAGGTAAACGAGCAGGTCGCCCTGGGCCAGAATGTCCTCGGCCCGCGCCGGGCCATGCTTGAGCAGGAAACGGTTTGCCGTCAGCTCTGCCTGCCATTCCTCCCGGCTCCGGTAAGTAAAGCGCTGGCTGACAAAATCGAGCAGCCGTTGTCCGGCCTGTTGGGGCTGGATAAGCACTGAGTTTTTTCTGGGCAGCGGAGGCAGGGGGGCACGAGCAGAGCCTTTTTCGCGATTCATCCCGACAGAGACCCCTTGGTCAACTCCCTTACTGCGGCAACAAGCTCCGTATTGACCGGGACAGGAATCCCCAGCCGCCCGGCCTCTTCCAGCACCGCGCCGTTGATGGCCATAATTTCGGTTTGCCGCTTGTTCCTCACATCCTGAAGCATGGAGGAAATATTGTCGGCGGTGGCCCGGCAAACCTCGATGGCCCGGGTTACCGGCTCAGGGGCAAGGGCAATCCCCTTGGCCTGGGCGACGCTGGCCGCTTCAAGCACTGCAGCCTGCAGCAGGGCAAGGGCCTCTTCGTTGCGCAACAGCCCGCCGTTTTCGCAGTTATAGATAGCGGTGAGGGCATTGATCCCCACATTAACCAGGAGCTTGTTCCAGACCTGGGCCAGGATATCGGCTTCAACCCGCATCTCCAGACCTGCCCGCCGCAAGATGGTTGCGGTCTCCTCCAGGGCCAGTCTTGCTTGCGGTGAGGCTTCGCCGAGGAACCCGAGACTGGTCGCCCCCTCCCCTCCGAAACGAACCCGGCCCGGCCCGGCAAGATTTGCGCCCAGGGAGGTAACCGCCAGGGCCACAGGGCAGGGCAAGCCTGCCTCCATCAAGAGCGGCAGATGGCCGATGCCGTTTTGCCAGGCAAGCAGCAGGGTGTTTTCTGTGAGCAACGGGAGCAGGGAAGGGAGGGCGCCAGGCAGAGCCGGGGCTTTAACGCAGAGCAGAACCAAGGATACCGGCCCGATCTGCCGGGCATCGGCAGTGGCCTGAATGGGGAAATGTTCGAGCCTGTCGGCTCGCTCAAGGGTAAGACCCGAGTGCTGGAGCAGGGCAGCCCGTTGGCTGTCATGATCCAGCACCCAGATTTCTTTACTTGTCCGACAGAGGGTGGTCGCCAGCAGGCAGCCCAAAGCGCCCGGCCCGACGACAACCCTCCTGGGGGATCTATCCCGCATGGTCTGCGGTTAACGGGTAATGGCCACGTCTTCAACAATAACGGTATATTTGTATCCGGCGCCAAAATCCTTGTTCACGGCAAGCACGCCTTCGATCGTGACAGTATCCCCTTTTTCAGCCTTGCCCGCTGAGGTTAGCACCAGATCATGGGTATTCTTTTTTGGATCGCCGGTGCCATCCTGCAGATGCAGCCAGTTCTTTCCCATAATCTGGGGAGAAAACTTAACTACCTGCCCCTTGATTTTTACCTTTTTGCCGTTGAGGCTGGCGGCCTTACCGAAGACATCCGCAATGGTATAGGCGTTTCCACCAGTGGCCTTGGCAATCTTCAAATCTGCAAAAGGCACCACGGCCTTGCCGCTGCCCAGAGGCGCTTCAGCCGGGGCTGCTGGCATTCCGGCGTTCCCCTTCTTCATGGCTGCGCCAAGATCGCCGCCTGCGGCAGGCTTCATGGCAGGGGCTGCGGCTGCACCACCGCCATGCGCGCCCATTTCCGCTTTCTTGCCTTCAAAACCCGTGGCAAAGATAATTTCCTTGAAAGTCCGGTTCAAGGTGTTGCTGGAAAAATTCTGCATAACCTGCCCTTCAACAACAGTGCAGGCCTCACCAACCGCAACCTTGGTCTCCGGCACGGCCACCCAGATCTCCCCCTTGTCGCCAGCCAGGAGAACATAGGTGAATCCGCCGCTCTTGAGAACCTCCTTGGCCTTCCCCTGAATACGACCGACAGGCCCGGCCGCCTGCTCGGCTCCGCTTTGCGCCCCAGGCGCAACCCCGGGAGCCCCAGGCATCGTCCCTGGCATAGCCCCGGTTCCAGCCTCAGGCACAACCTGCTCAGGAGCCTTGGCCTCCTCTTTTTGACTGTCACAGGCAACAAGCGCCACCAGGCATAAGCCGCTTACTAGAAAATTTCGCCACTTCAATATATCGCCCATACGCTTAACACTCCTTCATCTGTTCATTCTTCAGAATATAAAACAGCGCATCGCAGCCTTTCTGCCATGCGCCAAGCTTCTTTATCCAGGACAGATCTCCTGAAAAAAAGTTCGTATTATTTTCAGCTCTCAAGCTTGCCGGACTCGGAACAACTTGTTTGTTAACGCAGCTGCGCAAGATCGCAAAGTTCTAAGCCTTCTATTTCAACGGCCCTTACGTTTCTTGCACCCAGGGGGTATAAGTTTCGTTTGAGCAGGCAAGCTGCTCAACTCAGCTTTAGTTGTTGCGGGTTCATTAACCTTGCGGGGGATCTCTTTGTTCGCTTCCTGGCCCTTACTTTCGTACTGGTAGGCGAGACTGTTATTTTTAACCCCGATCCGCACGCTGCCTCCTTTGGCTAATCGACCAAAAAGCAACTCTTCTGTCAAGGAATTCCCCACCTCCTGCAAAATCAGCCGCTTAAGTGGACGCGCCCCGAATTCCGGTTTATAGCCCCTGGCGGCCAACCAGGTTCTGGCGGCGCTGCTGAGGCTGATCGTCACCTTGCGCTGAGCCAGTTGATCTTGCAGCTCCGCGATCATCTTGTCGACGATCTGTTCCATGAGCCCTGCATCCAGGGGATTGAAGGTGATGATCGCGTCCAGCCGGTTCCTGAACTCCGGGGAGAAGAGATTTTTCAAGGCGCGGTCATTCCTGCCCCGGCTGTCCCCGGTGAAGCCGATGGCCCGCTCGCTCAATTCGCGGGCTCCGGCATTGGTGGTCATGATCAGGATCACATTGCGAAAATCCGCCCTGCGTCCGGTGTTGTCCGTCAGGGTCGAATGATCCATGACCTGAAGCAGGATGCCGAACAGATCCGGGTGGGCCTTTTCGATCTCATCGAGCAGGAGGACACAATAAGGATGCTTGCGGATGGCGTCGGTTAAAAGCCCGCCCTGGTCAAAGCCGACATAGCCGGGAGGCGCGCCGATCAGCCTGGAAACCGCATGTTTTTCCATGTACTCGCTCATGTCGAAGCGCTCGAAATGCACGGACAGGGCCGCCGCCAGCTGCTTGGCCACCTCGGTCTTGCCTACCCCGGTAGGCCCGGCAAAGAGGAAGGAGCCGGTAGGCCCCTCCGTTTGTTTCAGCCCGGCCCGGGAACGCTTCACCGCCGTAACCAGCGCGCTGATCGCCTGATCCTGGCCAAAGATCGTCTTTTGCAAAACCGAATCGAGTTCCCGCAGATGACTCAGGTCAGAGCCGCTGACGCTTCTCGCCGGAACACGGGCCATACGGGAGACCACCTTTTCCACATCGCGCACCGTCACCGTCCGCCGCTTGTCATTTGGCCTTGCGGTCAGACGGAAGGCGGCGCCGAGCTCGTCCAGCACGTCAATGGCCTTATCCGGCAGAAAGCGGTCGTTAAGGTAACGGCTGGCCAGTTCCGCCGTGGCCTTTACCGCTGGCGCCGAGTAGGTGATGCCGTGATGCGCCTCGTAGCGAGGCAGCAGACCTTGCAGAATGGCGCAGGTTTCGGCCACACTGGGCTCGTCGATGTCAATCTTTTGAAAGCGCCGGGCCAGGGCGCGATCCTTTTCGATGTAGTTTTTGTATTCCTCATAGGTTGTCGAGCCAATACAGCGGAGCGTGCCTGCCTGAAGAGCGGGCTTGAGCAGATTGGAAGCGTCCATGCTCCCGCCGCTGGTCGCCCCTGCCCCGACAATGGTATGGATCTCGTCGATAAAAAGGATGATGTGCGGTTCTTTTTCCACCGCCGAAATAACCGCCTTGAGCCGCTGTTCGAAATCGCCCCGGTACTTGGTGCCGGAAAGCAACCCACCCATGTCCAGCAGCCTGATCTCTACCCCCCGCAATAAATCAGGTACCCTGCCTTCGTGTACCTGCAGGGCCAGACCTTCAGCCAGGGCGGTTTTTCCTACCCCCGGCTCACCCACCAGCAACGGATTGTTCTTGCGCCGACGGCATAAGGTCTGCATCACCCGCTTCAGTTCCGTGGTTCGGCCGATCAGGGGATCAATCAGGCCCTGGGCAGCCCGTTCACTGAAGTTGATGGTGTATTTTTCCAGCGCCTCGTTTTCCTTGGACTTTTCCGCGTCCTTCTCCCCGGGCTTCTTTTCCTCCCGGGTTTTCCTCTCCCTGTCCAGGCCATGGGAAAGATATTCCGTCACCTCAAGCTTGCTGATCCCTTCGGAATGGAGAAAATATACGGCAAAGGACTCGGCCTCGGCAAAGATGGCGGCCAGCACATCCCCGGCATCCACCTCTTTTTTGCCGCAGCTCTGCACATGGGCAATGGCCCGCTGCAAGACCCGGTTAAAACCAAGGGTCTGGATGGGGTCGTGGGCAAGGCCGCTCCTAACCATGGGCAGATTGGAGGCAAAAAAATCCTCCAGCCCTTTCTTCATTCCTTCGGGATCGCCGCCGCAAACCGCAATGGCCCGGGCGGCAAGCTCGTCATCCAGCAGGCCGTAAAGGATATGTTCCACCGTGACATGTTCGTGTCTGCGGATCTTTGCCTCCCTGATGGCCCGCACCAGGGCTATTTCCAGCTTTGCATTTATCATTTCGCGCTCCTCATGGCAAACCAGTTACGCCTTTTCCAGGGAACATTTCAACGGGTATTCGTTCTGGCGGGCCAGGTCGTGCACCATAAGCACCTTGGTTTCCGCCACATCGCGTGGATACACCCCGGCTACACCCAGGCCCTGTTCATGAACATTGAGCATTATCAGGATGGACTCTTCCGCGCTTTTATAAAAGATCTTTTCCAGCACCAGCACCACAAAATCCATGGTGGTGTAATCATCATTGTGCAGCAGCACCTTGTACAGGGAAGGGAACCTGGCCTGCTGTTTTTTTTCGATGATGACCGAACCTTCTGACTCTCTGTTCGCAACCCCCATACTCTTTCTGCCCCCCTGCAATCAATCTCGACCAATCCTGTTTAAGATAAAGCTGAGTTGAGCAGCTTGCCTGCTCATACGAAATTTGATGAACTCGTAACAACCTAAAAAGTTCACAGGCCCACCACACGAAATCAAACACTTACACATTAATACCCGTTGTAATCGTGGCTTTTTACGATTTCAACAAACTTATACCCTCTGGGTGCAAAGCTGAGTTGAGCAGCTTGCCTGCTCATACTAAATTTACGCCCTGTGGGTATAAATAATCATCTTTTATTGATTCGACCACCCTTTGCGCATCTTTTTGCATGGGCAAGCGCTATCTGGCAACTACGCTCTGTCGGTGTCGTTCAGGGGCCTGCAGAACGGAAAAGAGAAAATCTTCCATGATCAGATATGCAGGCAGGCCTGAGCCTTTCAGCTGGGATTCCGCCGCCAGCAGGCTGTTGAATGCCTGTTTCAGAGCCAACATGGTAAAGCGCTCGGCCTGTTGAAAACTCTTGTGTACGGCAAAGGGATGCCCTGCTAGCGCCTTATGCTTTGGGCCAAGGGATTCCTGTAATTGCGGTAGCGTCCCTTTCTGAAAGGCGGCATAGGAGATGCCTTCAGGATATCTGGGGACGGGTTGCTCAATGATGGCGCGTACCAGCAGCAGCTTGCGCAGGAAATTACGCAGCCCCGCCACCACGATAAGAGGGTAAACCCCGTTTTCCCGAAGACGGTGCAAGATTGTCAGCGAGGCAGCCAGATCATGATTGCCAAAGGCCTCGTTCAGCTCGTACAGCGCTTCTTCCCTGGTTCGGCCAACCAGGGCGTTTAAATCGTTCATGGTAATTGTCTGCGCCTCGCCCACAGACAGGGCCAGTTTTTCCGTCTCCATGGTCACGGCCAGCGGATGAAAGCCCACCCGCTCCAGCAGGGCCGTCAAGGCCCGGGGCTCCAGTTTCTTGCCAAATCGAGCCAGGCTCTGCTGGACAATATCCTGGAGCAGGTCTTTCTGATCCTTGCGCGCCGCAGAACTGATCCCGGTATCCATGGACAGATCAACCACCACGCAGTTTTTTTCCAGATATTTGAAAAGCTTCTTGCGTTTATCCGCCGCCTCAGCAACCAGAATCAGGGTGTTGTTCGCCGGAATCCCCGTCTCCAGCGCGGTCAGCAGCAGATCCGCCCCCTGGGGCTGGGGCGCGGCTGCAGCGGTCGCTCCTTCGTTTGTCGCGCATATCTCCTGCACCCAGACAAGATCCTCTGGCTTGCTGAAACCGAACAGTTCCTGCCAGCGTCCAGGCGCACAGGCGGCTATCTCCTCTTTCTCCCAATCTGCCGGGACAAGCTCGGCCAAGGCCAGCATCTGCCTTAAGAGACGCAAGGCCTTCTTCGCTTCTTTTTCTGTCCAGGCCTTGAGCGCCTTGTCCCAGAGGTCTTTGGCCACAACCTTGGAGTAGAGAATCTGGGAGTCCATCACCCGGATCACCTGTCTGCCACCGAACAGGCTGTACGTTTTCAGCAGGCTGATTGTGGCGACCACCTCCTCCTGATCGCCATCAATAGCCTTGAGACTGCTCTGGCGGCCGGCCTCGTCAGGCAGCAGGCAGCAGACCAGGTCGTTGACGATCTCCTGACAAAGGTATCTCTCGCCAAACAGCAGATAGACCGGCGCGATTGCCTCGCGCTCCACGGCCTTCAGCAAAGTCTTTACTTCCTGTCGTTTATAAACCGCCATCTCTTTTCCTTAAGGCAACCTTGAATAATGGTCTTTTCATCTCTTCCTTGAAAGAGGTCACCGCTCATAAAGCTGAGTTGAGCAGCTTGCCTGCTCAAACGAAACTTATACCCTCTGGGTGCAAAGCTGAGTTGAGCAGCTTGTCTGCTCATACGAAACTTATACCCTTTGGGTGCAAAGCTGAGTTGAGCAGCTTGTCTGCTCATACGAAACTTATACCCTTTGGGTGAAAGTCGGAATTCAGAATTCAGGAGGGTGTATTCCCGCCAGTATTTTAAAATTTCGACCCCTGAATTTTCAATTCTCCAGATTTTTCAAGGTTCCTGTTATTTGTTTACCATGGCTTAGTATTGACTGGCCCGACCCTTATTGTTATTCTCAATTCCAGGTAACTGTCCAGTTCGGAGCCGGAAAGGTTGGTAAACCTTTGCAACGTAACTGTTCTGTCGTGCCGCAGGTGCCAGAGAGAGGCCGGTGATGTGTGCTAGTGCACATGAACAGGCTGATGGCAACGCAGATACGGTGCGGCTGGAAAGTTACATTTTTAGTACTGTGTCTTGTTGCCCTTGTCACTGAAAAAATCCCTGGCAAGCCCGGCATCTTTCATCAATGATCAGCCACGGAAAGCACGGCATGACGCTGCCAGTATCTGAAAAAATAGGAGTGCTTCTCGGCGGTTCTGGTCTGCTCGGCGGCGCCATGGTGTATTATTTTAAAACCCATACCTCAGGCAGACTCAATGTCCTTGCTCCCAACAGCAAGAAACTCAGTCTGCGCGATCCGGACGACATTCGCCGTTATTTTGAAAGGGCCAAGCCAGCCTTTATCATTAATTGCGCTATTGCAGCCATCGACAGCGACCCGCAGCTTGCCTACGAGATAAATTATCTGGGCACGGTCTATCTGGCCAAGGCCGCCCAGGAGCTGGGCATCCCTTACATCCACCTCAGTTCAGCCGCAGTCATGCCAGTTGGCCGGAATCTTGGCGAAAAAGACATTCTGCCTCTGAAGGAGGATCTGCCCAACTACACCAAGGCCAAGCTCATGGCCGAGTTGACCCTCGAACATCTGCGCACGGTTAAGAGACTTGATTATACCACGATTCGGCTGGGCATTGTCTATGGCGCTCACGATCACAAGATCCAGGGCTTTCACCGGCTGTTTTTCGCCATTGTCGATCAGTCCATGCCAGTGCTGTTTACCAGGCAGGAAACCATGCATTCCTATTCCAACGCCAGGAAGCTCCCATATTTTATTACCCACGTTCTGGCCAACCGGCCTGAGTTTTCCGGCCAGACCTATAACTTTGTCGACCCGAATCCGGTGTCCTTAAGCCAGCTCATTCTCACCATCAAGTCCTACCTTGAGCTGAAAACCCCCAGGGAGATCTACCTGCCTTTCCCCTTGGCAAAATTTGGCATGGGGATCATGGCCCGGCTGGTACGGCTGATAACCAGGCTTGGCATTGAAGCGCGGATGCCAGCGGAGTTGATGTTTTTAAAAAATTTCTATGAAACCCAGACCCTCTCCGCCGCCAAATTACGGAGATCAAGCTTTGTCGATCCCGACCCGGAAGCAACGATCTTCACCGAACTCCCTGCACTTATTGAATATTATGTGACCCGCTGGGAGCATCTTAACCTCATCAAGCCGTTCAACAAGGAATTTTTCGACCCCCGCAAGAGGGCCGAAGAATTCCTTTATACCCCGGAACATCTTCTTGAAGAAATACATGAGGAAAGCGATCTGCCTTTTCTCCAGCAATGCCCCCTGGCGACTTCAGGGCAAGAGGTGGCGTAGCCGTTGGCCTGGGTTATTTCGGCTCTTTGCGCAAGGGGCATGAATCGCGTCAGTCTCCTTCTTCATTTTTTATGACTGGTGCGGTATATTGGCAAAAACTTCCCCCTGCCGGGGAGCAATTCAGAATACCAGCAAAAAGGAGTCGCCATGCCCTATGTAAGCATCCGCCTTGCAGGCACCTTGACCAGAGAACAAAAAGAGGAGATGTGCGCCGGAGTGACCAAGGTGATCGCTGAGGTGACCAAGAAACCCGAGGATTCCATCCTGATCTTTGTGGATGAGGAACAGCATGACAATATCGCCAAAGGCGGCAAACTGCTCAAAAAACCTGTCTGATGGCCCAGCTTTCTTTACTGAGTATCTTCGGCAAAGAGGCGATTCGTGACCGCCTGCAGGCCCTGCGTCAGGAGCTGCGCAGCCATGCCCACCGCTATTATGTGCTGGATGCCCCCATCCTTGCCGATGCTGAGTACGACCGGCTTTTTCAGGAACTGCTGGCCCTGGAGCAGCAGCACCCCGAGCTGATCAGCGCCGATTCCCCCAGTCAGCGGGTGGGTGGGGCGCCGCTGGCCCAGTTTGCCCAGGTGGCCCATAGTGTGCCGATGCTGAGCCTGGAGAATGCTTTTGGCAGCGATGACCTCGTGGATTTTGAGGAGCGGCTCTTCCGGTTTCTGCAGAGCAGGACGCCGATCTCCTATGTAACCGAGCCGAAACTCGACGGGCTGGCCGTCGAACTTGTCTACGAAGAGGGGGTTCTGATCCTTGGCTCAACCCGTGGGGATGGCTTGGTCGGTGAGGAGATTACCCGGAATCTGCAGACCATTCCGACCATCCCCCTTCGGCTTCTGGCTCAGGAGGAAAAAGATGTCCCCAGGCGGCTTGAGGTGCGGGGCGAGGTCTTTATCGGTCTGACGGATTTTAAAAAACTCAATGAAGAACGCGGGCATTCAGGGGAAAGCCTTTTTGCCAACCCCAGAAATGCCGCAGCCGGTTCCCTGCGGCAGCTTGATCCCAAAATAACCGCAACCCGCCCCCTTGATTTTTACGCCTATGGGGTAAGCGATCCGGCGGCCCTGCCGTGCAGGAATCAGTATGAACTGCTCAGGTATCTGGGCAGCATGGGCTTCAAGGTCAATCCCCTTGTCCATCTCTGTCAGAGCATCCCGGAGGTGAGCAGCCAGTTTGCCCGGCTGCAGGAGCAACGCCCAGCGCTGGCCTATGATATCGACGGCATGGTGGTCAAGGTCAACGATTTTACCCTGCAGGAGCGCCTGGGCGCCAAGGCCCGCAGTCCGCGCTGGGCCATCGCCGCCAAATTCCCAGCCTCCCAGGCCACCACCCGGCTGGTGGCGGTGGAATTCGGAGTGGGGCGAACCGGGGCGATCACCCCGGTGGCCATTCTCGAACCGGTGCGGGTCGGCGGGGTCATGGTAAGCCGGGCTACCCTGCACAACGAAGACGAGTTGCGCCGGAAAGGCCTGCTGCTTGGCGACACCGTCCTGGTGCAACGGGCTGGAGATGTTATCCCTGAGGTGGTCAAGCCGGTAAAGGAAAACAGAACCGGCCAGGAGCAGGAGATCATCATGCCCGCCACCTGCCCCGAATGCGGCTTTACCCTGGTGCGGGCCGGGCAGGAGGCGATAACCCGCTGCCCCAATCCCAACTGCCCGGCCCAGCGGGTGCGGGCTTTGATCCATTTTGCCGGCAAGAGCGGCATGGATATCGAGGGCTTGGGGAAAAAAGCGGTGCAGCAGCTTGTCAGTCAGGGGCTTATCCAGGATATCCCTGATATTTATCAACTTGGCCAGCTTGAAGTTGAGTCCCTGGCCGCCCTTGATGGCTGGGGCGGCAAATCGGCGGAGAATGTGGCGCGGGCCATTGAGGCCAGCAAAACTCCCCCCCTGGCCAAATTTCTCGCTGCCCTCGGCATCCGGCATGTGGGCGAAGTAACGGCCCAGCTTCTTGCCCGGCATTTCACTTCTCTTGCCCGTGTTGCCTTGGCTGGAGAAGCTGATTTTTTACAAATCGAGGGGATTGGCGAGCAGGCGGCCACCAGCCTGGTGGATTACTTTCAGGAGCCCACCGTCCAGGAGATGCTGGCCCGGCTTGAGTCCCTGGGGGTTCGCGTTCAGGAGGAACAACAGGATCCCGAGGCCAACGGTATTCTGGCAGGCAAGGTTTTTCTTTTTACCGGCGCGCTTGCCCAGCTTTCCCGGTCTGAGGCCAAGGCCCGCATCAAGGAACTGGGCGGCCAGGTGGCCTCCGGCCTCAGCCGTAAAGTGACCCATGTTGTTCTTGGCGACAGTCCCGGAAGCAAATTGAGCAAAGCCAGGGAATTGGGCCTGCCTGTGATCAGCGAAGATGAATTCCTGCGGCTTATTGGCCGGTAGTTATTCAGCACCCCAACCTGGATCCCGGCCTCTATTATAAAAGTAAAACATGAAAAGACGCACCACGAAGGGCACAGAGAACACGAAGAAAATCTTTACTATGGTTTAAACTTCGTGATCTCTGTGCCCTTCGTGGTGAAAAATATTTTTTGTTACCTAGGGACGCAGAACAAGAATACCTCTGGACTGCAACTAGTTGAAACAGCAAATAAACGCAAGGTTAGGCAATCTCTAAATTGACATTTCTCGGCATCTGTCGTAGAATCCAGCCTTTTATCATCAGGGGTAATCCCCTCTTTTTGACGAGGATCAGCATGGAAACCGAAATGGCAACCCCCCGCAGGGTTCCCCCCAAAAGCCGGGCGCGTATCCGTTGTCCGTACTGCGGCAATGATACCGATTTCTTTGAAATCGCTGATGAGGTTGTTCTGACCACCCGCTACCTGCAGAATGAAGATGGAAGTTTTATCCAGGAAAGCGATGAGTCACAGGTTCTGGGGGAAATCAAATTCTTCTGCGGCGAATGCAGTCAGGATCTTTCCGAATATCACAACCACTTTCTGGAAATGCTTTTCTGAGGGGAACAAGGGAGGGTTTTCCCGGCTGTCCGCTTGCTTTGGACGAAAAAAAAGGAGAGGGCTTTTGCCCTCTCCTTTTTTTATGCAACCCTGAACGAGTCGACTGGCGTGGTTAATTACACACAGCCGGTCGGTTTCGGCAGGCCAGCCATTTTGCAGGCGCCCTTGCCGGGGCCGGAGGGAAACAGCTCATAAATCCGCTTCAGCGGAAAACCGGTGGTCTTGGAAAGGATCCGAACCATGGGAGCGATACCGTTCTTCTTGTAGTAGTCCCGAAGAATCTCGATAACCTTGTGATGCTCGTCGGTCATCTCGGTGATGCCTTCAACAGTTTTTACGTAGTCAACCCAGGTCTCGTTCCACGCATCCATGTTTCCCGTGAGGAATCCATCTTCATCAACGGTGAAGCTTGAACCATTATGCTCGATTGTAGGCATACTTATTCTCCTTCAGTAAAATTTTAACTAACTAAATTATGGTGAAATGTAACGTATTCGCTAAACTCAGGATGTCACTTATTACTATACGATTTCACCTTTGTCAAGCAGAGGGTTTTATTTTTTCTTCTGGCGGGACGCGCTGTAAAACTTATTGATTTAACAATATTTTTTTAATGGGATTGCGACTGGTTCAGGTGAGCAGGGCAGACATGCGGGAAAATATTTCCGGGGTAAATCCCTGCTTTTTTTCAAACAGAACATCCAGGGTAGTTCTGGGGTTAAAATTATGCAAGGTGAGGTGTGAGCAGGAGTGATCAAATTGCCTGGCCCAGGCAACAATGTCTTCTTCCGTGTGCAGGCCTGGAACAATGGTCATGCGAAACTCGTGGGGGATGCCACTTTTAGTCAACAGTTCGATGCTTTCTTGAATCGCGCTCAGATCAACCGGACAACCGGCGCAACGTTCATATTTGTCTTGCGTCAGAGGGGCCTTGACATCCATGGCTACCCTGTCCAGAAGATTGTCGGCCAGCAACTGCGCCAGCATCTCCGGTCTGCTGCCGTTGGTGTCGAGTTTTATCGCCCAGCCTTCCGCCTTGAGCCGGGTGATCATTTTGGGCAGGCCTGGGGAGAGAGTCGGTTCGCCTCCAGAGATACAGACCCCGGCCAGCCAGTTTTTGCGAGTTGCCAGATGGTCGAGGATCTTCTCGAAATTAAGGCTTTCCATGCCTTCCGGGGCAAGAACCAGCGGGTGATTATGACAAAAGGGACAGCGGAAATTGCAGCCGCCTACAAAGAAAAGGGCGCACAGCTTCCCCGGCCAGTCAATAAAGGAGGTCTCCAGAAACCCCTTTATCGGTGGCAGATCAGCATTCAGCATGAGACTATTGCAGGGCGCAGCTGCCGGACGCGCAGCCCGCCTGTTTGCCATGACCTTTGGCCGCTACCCCATAATGGGCGGCGCGGTCCAGCAGACGGCTTTCGATATGGTCAAACTCATGCAGGGCTGAAGAATCGTCAAGCACCAGAATGGGCAGGGACTTGCGCGCCTTTTCCACCAGGCCGTGCCAGGCAAGATGGGCCAGGGCTGCGGCGTCGTTGTTGCCAAGAACCTCCACCTGGACATCCATGGCGGAAAGGTCAAACTGCTTTTTCAGCTGGGCGCAGAGCGCACAGTCGTCCTTGGTGAACAGTGTCATGGTTTCCTCCTTTTAATTCAAGATGTTGCCTTTGCGTCTCTGCGCCTTGGTGTTACGTTTTTTTACTTGTTACACGTCCATCAATTGTTAAAACGCTTAACATTCCGGTAACGATCATGCAGCTCGCCGAGCTTGCCCTTGTTCCAGCTGGAGATCTTGGTGAAGTAGCCGGTGATCCGGGTAATCCCGTCCACGTCTTTCGATTGACAGTAGGGGCAGGTCTCGCTTAAGCCCCTGCTGGTCTTGCCGCAGGCAAGGCAGGCGGTGAATTCCGGGGAAAAGGCGATCTGGTCGTTCTGGGTATATTTGAAAACATTGATCACGAAACTGGCCAGGGCCTCTTTGTCCGGCTGGGCCTCGCCCAGCCAGAGATGGGTGATGGAACCCGCCTCGATCAGGGGATGAAACAGACCCTCCTTCTCCACTCTGGCAATGGGACTCATGGTGGCGCCCACGTTGAAGAGGGTGGAGTTGCTGTAGTAAACCTCTCCCTTTTCCCGGTTGCCCTGGACAACCTTTTCCGCCTTCTTGCTGAAATGGGCGAGATCCAGCTTGGCAAAGCGGAAGGCCGTGCTTTCGGCCGGGGTCTGCTCAAGGACAAACTTCATCTCCAGTGATTCGGCCAGCTTGTTGCAGACGATGTTCATGTGGGCAATGACCTTGAGACCGAACTTGATGGAGGCATCTGAGTCGTGCAGCTCCTGACCAAGATGCACCCGGATAAGTTCATTCAGGCCTACCATGCCTATCAGATAAGAACAGCGGTGCAGCTTGAGATATGGCTCGCCGTCAAGATCCATGGCCAGCAGGGAGAGAGGCCCGCCCTTGCCCAGACTCATCAGCCGTTCGATGAACTTTTTCTTCTGGCCGTGGGCCTTGGCCGCAAGCTGAATTTTTTCGGTGAGCAGGGCAAAGAGCCTGGTGTCATCCCCTTGCGCCCTGAAAGCAAGGCGCGGCAGGTTGATGGTTATGTTCTGCAGAGCCGAATAGCGCATCTTCCAGGGCTGTTTGGCGTCTTCCAGGTCTGAGGCCTCCAGCTTGAAGCTCAGGCGGCAGCATTCGGAGATCTTGGCCGTATCGCCCCGGTCAAAGACGAAGTAGGTGTTGCCCTTCACCGAGGCCACTTCGCAGATATGGTGCAAAAAGTCCAGGTGCCCATCGGTTTTGAAGAATTTTTCGGTGATATGCACCAGGGGTTTGGGGAAGAAGAAGGGACGGCCTGCGGCATCCCCCTCTTTATAGACCTCGAACAACGCCCAGGCAAAGCGCTGCGCCTGCTTTTCGTATTCGCCATAGGTCTTGCCGGTGTAGAGCCCGCCCGGCCCGATGGCGGGTACGTCCACGAAATGCTTGGGCACCTCCCAGTAGATATTGACGTCGGAAAAGATCGCCTGCCCGCCCCTGGCCACGGCCTGCTGGGAGAATTCGTAGATCATCATCTGAGCCAGCTGCCTGACCCCCTCGTCGGAAAGCTCTTCCAGGTAAGGCGCGTAAAAAAGATTGATCGCGTCCCAGCCGATGGCCCCGGCAAAATGGCTTTGCAGGGAGGCGGCGAATTTGACCATGTGGGCAAGAAGCACCTCGGCATGCTTGGCTGGTTTGGCCATGGACAAGGCGTGGGGCAGGTTGAGGCCGAATTTTTTGATGTATTCCAGCGATTGCCCGGAACAATACGGTCGGTCGATAAAACCCAGATCATGCAGATGCAGATCGCCGCTTAAGTGGGCGTCTGCCACATCCGGGGTAAAGACCTGGAGCAGGGCGTACTCCTTCTTGATCCCTTCAGCCAGGGTGAGGTTGGTCGCTTCCGGCCCGTGGGGGACATTGGCGTTTTCCTTGTTGTGCTGGACCAGCAGCTGATCCACGTCATAAAGAGGCACCCCGAGACGGGTGTGCATGCGCCGCGCCTCCTCAAGGCCCATCTCCAGGAGCTTGGCGTTGACCATTTCCCGGATCAGCGGGCCGGTGATGGTTTTTACCCTGCCAGCCTGGATGGTCATCTCGATATCCCGGCTGATCTTTTCGGCGGTGTCACGATCAACAAAGGTCTCGCGCAGCAGGGCTTCGACGATGCGCTGCCGGTTCCAGCCGATCATGTCATCCTGGGAGGAGCGGACAAAGAGGGCAATATCGGTGCTGTCCTCGTTTATTACCCGTTGGGTTCTGGCCTGGGCGGTCTCCGCATTGAGTGGCATCACAACTCCCATACCCTTACTCCTCTTGATGATTAAGAAATTAAAGCTGAGTTGAGCAGCTTGTCTGCTCACCCGAAACTTAT
>MGTC01000078.1:0-1439 GCA_001799255.1 Deltaproteobacteria bacterium RIFOXYD12_FULL_55_16 | reverse complement strand
AGTTGAGCAGCTTGTCTGCTCACCCGAAACTTATGCCCTCTGGGTGTAAAGCTGAGTTGAGCAGCTTGTCTGCTCAACCGAAACTTATGCCCTTTGGGTATAAGTGGAAACTTTTCTGTAGTTTTGCTTGAAAGCACGACAGGTAGTGTTTTGAAAATTATTAATGCACTATATATGGTGTGCTAGTCAAGCAAAAAAGGAAAGCAAAGAGAGAAAAAAATCGATTGGAATTTTTGCGCAGAGAATCAACGGGATGCCAGACAAAAGCGTTTAAGGGACTCAGCTGGCTGAAGGAAACGGCCTGATAAGACTCGTTGACCGGAGATCAGAGGATGGTGTCTTTTTTCCAGTGTTCATCATCCGGCTTGGGAAAATCCGCCAGATAATGGAGGCCGCGTGATTCCCTGCGGATGCAGGCGCAGCGCACGATGAGCTCGGCAACCTGGGCGATGTTGCGCAGCTCGATGAGGTCTGGAGTCAGGATGTAGTCGTGATAATGCTGGTTCACCTCGCTGGCGATAACCCGGAGCCGTTCCTGCACCAGGGCAAGACGCTTCTGGGTGCGAACAATGCCGACATAATTCCACATCAGACGCCTGATCTGATCCCAGTTATGGCTGACCAGCACATTCTCCTCGATGCGCCTGGCCTCGCCAGCGGACCATTCTGCCACCTCGGGCAGCCTCGCCTCGCGCAGACCAGGCCACTCCCGTTCACACTCAAGAAAGGCCTGCTGGGCAAAGACCACCGCCTCCAGCAGAGAATTGCTGGCCAGGCGGTTGCCGCCGTGCAGGCCGGTGCAGGCTGCCTCGCCAAAGGCAAAAAGACCTTCGAGGTTGGTTCGAGCCCACTGATCGGTAACCACCCCGCCGCACATATAATGGGCCGCAGGCACCACCGGAATGGGGGCTTTAGTCATATCAATCCCCAGAGACAGGCATTTCTGGTAAATGGTCGGGAACCTTTTTTTAAGAAACTCCGCTGGTTGATGGCTGATGTCCAGATACACGCAATCATCGCCGCTGGCCTTCATCTCGCGGTCAATAGCCCTGGCCACCGTGTCGCGGGTGGCCAGATCCCCCCGGGCGTCATACTTGGGCATGAAGGCCTGACCGCGCTGGTCGATGAGCCTTCCGCCTTCCCCGCGCACCGCTTCGGAGATCAGGAAATTCTTTACCTGCGGATGATAGAGGCAGGTGGGATGGAACTGGACAAACTCCAGATTGGCAACCCTGGCTCCGGCCCGGTAGGCCATGGCAATGCCGTCGCCGGTGGCGATATCTGGATTGGTGGTATAGAGATAGACCTTGCCGGTGCCGCCGGTGCATAGCGCCGTGACCTTGGCCTGCCAGGTATCGATCTGCCCGGTTTCCCGGTCAAAAACATAGGCGCCCAGACACTGGTCGCTGAAATTGTGGTGGGGCTGATACGGGGTGCCG
>MGTC01000077.1:162-17123 GCA_001799255.1 Deltaproteobacteria bacterium RIFOXYD12_FULL_55_16 | reverse complement strand
ATTGATCGACGCGGCAGGACAGCTCATCCCGGCTCAGACCGTGATCATCTCCATCGGCGATGTCCCGGCGCTCAAATTTCTCCCCGATACCGTTGAGGTTCTCACGGTGGGCGGGGCAGGCTGGATCAAGTGCGATGCTGCCGGACGGACCAGCGACCCAAAGATCTCGGCCATTGGCGATGTGGAAAGGCCAGGGCTTGCCACCAACGCTCTCGGCGCGGGCAAAAAGACGGCGGACGCCATCCTGGCCGGATTCAAGGGCGAGGAATGGCAGGATTTCGGCCAGCAGCTTATCCCCCAGGCCAGCCTGACCTCAGCCCATTATACCCCGGATCCCTGTCCTGGCTCTTCCGAGACGGCAGAGGCCGAACGCTGTATGAGCTGCGGCACCTGCCGCGACTGTCATCTCTGTGAAACCATCTGTCCGACTCAAGCCATCTCCAGGGAAAAACTGGAGGACAAATCATACCGCTATGTCTCGGATCCAAACAAGTGCATCGCCTGCGGCTTCTGCTGCGACACCTGCCCCTGCGGCATCTGGGTGATGCAACCCTTATAATTTGTTCAAGTAATTGCCACAAAAAAGCCCCGGCTGAAAAGTCGGGGCTTTTTTTGTGGCGCGGATACAGCTACACAATTGACAGCAAAGATCAGGGCTCACGATACCCGGCTATCGACTCGTCCGTTATCCCCTGGCAGCAGATACAGTTTTTCACCCGCTTGGCCTGTCTGAGTCTGGTTGTGGCCTCACGATACATAGTGTCGTAATCCTGCCAGGTGTCACAGGAGGTGCTGATAGCCCCGGCGGAGATTTGCAGGGGATATTTCTTACCTTCGAAAGTAAACTCGAAAAGTGTCTGTTGCAGCCTGGCGAAGAAATCCTGCGCTTTCAGAACGTCCGCACCGATCATCAGGCAACCGAACTCGTCGCCACCCAAACGACCAATCACGTCCTCTTGCCGTTTCATTTTATTGAGTATCATGGTGCAATGAATAATGGCTGCGTCTCCACCGGGGTGACCAAAGGTGGTGTTTATATCCTTCATATTGTCAAGATCGAGAAACAACAGGCAAAATTGAGTTTTATAACGCAGATGCCGGGCGAATTCATCCTGCAAGCGGGAAAAGAAGTAGCGCCGATTGCTGATGCTGGTCAGATAATCGGTCATGGCCAGACTATGCAATTTCGTCGCGCACTTGGTGCGCAGCATATTGAACGAGGCGGCAATGGCGGTGTAATAGAGCATCGCGAGCTGAAAATGCAGGAGCTGGGTCTGCGTAAAACCAGGGGCTGGAGGGATAATCCCGGACAAGGCCAGCAGACAGAAGGACCAGAGCCAGCCGCGAAACTGGCCAGAGACGTAAAAAGCAGCCAGCGGCAGGCTGAAAATCCAGTAGACGCCAGTCCCCTGAATACCGCCGTAGTGAAAGAGGGCGGCGGTGATGGTGGTGACGCTGAGCATGACCAGATTTTCCGCCAACAGCTGCCGGTGCAGATGGGAAAGCAGATAGGCTGGCGGCAGGAGAATCAATACGGCCAGCCCCTCGATGATACCCAGGGCCGTGAAAGCATGCCTAAGATTAAAGACGGCAAAAAAAATGCCGACAGGAAAGCCTATGGTACAGGCGAGACGGATGTCCTGCCCGTGATCCTGCCCGGAGGTAGATGGCTCGATGCCTATGAGTTCGGCGGCACACTGCCGCAGCCGGGAAATCAGTCTCGTCGGCAGATAATGGCGCCACGACACGATTGCATGAGTGGACATGGTTTGTAAATACTCAGCCAATTCCCTGTCAGCGCTTTGCGACAAAGGCAGGATCAAGGTGTTGCGGCAAAAGCGCCCCTGTATTCTTCCGATGATGCGGCAGGTGGCAGTCGGTTAAACAAGGGGGGGGAAGAACCAAGGGATAAAGCTGCGTTTAGCAACTTGCCTGCTCAAACGAAACTTATGCCCTTTGGATATAAAGCTTGTTGTCCTTGCTCTGTGGACACGCCAACCATTTTTTTGAATATGGGAACAATATCGTAAAATGTAAACATTTTTCTTCTGATGTCGGGCGGAAATAGTGTAGATTAAACTGCTCACGCGGCAAGGCGATTTTTGTTGATGTTATTTAAAACAATGAAGACCAAATCGTTTACCAGGGCAAATTACCTTGTTTTTTTTGGCCTTAACCTGACCCGTGCTTAAGGATTATCTCTAAAAACATGAAAACGAACGCAAATTCTCAACAAACGATGCCAAGACCATACTACAGGGAAGCAAGCGTCCTTTTCCTGTTCGTTTCTTTCTTTTGCTTTTCAGAGGCCCAGGGATTTCATGATCTCGAAATACTGGATTGCAAAGGCTGTCATGGCCTTAAAAAAAGCGCCCCGAGTTCTGTCTGTCTGCACTGTCATGCGGAAAAGTTCCGGGTTCTTTCAAAAACCGGCAACGCCTATACCCCGGGAGGGGATTTTTTCTGGCTCAATAACCAGTACAGCGTCGGCCAGAGTCTCGGAGATGGCAACAGTCACGGCCACAATGTGCTTGCTGACGAATTTGACCTGCAGACCGATGCCCTGCTCCCCTCAGCCCCAAGTGACGGGAAGGTTAAATATTTAGCCGCCTGGATGTCATGTACGAGTTGCCATGATCCGCACCAGTCAACGGCATTTCCGGGCAAAGGCTATCGGCTGCTGGGGGGGACTGACTATAACGGCGGCAAAAAAACAGTCAAATTTAAATTTAAATTTCCTTCCCCTGTTGCCAGGCCTTCGGAAAGGGACTACGAAGACTGGCGACCGGAGAGCGATGCCAACCATGCTGATTACAGGACAGGGATGTCCGAATGGTGCTCCAACTGCCACAGCGGCTACACTTCCAATCCCTCACTTAGTCACGCGGCTGGGGCCAAGGCTCTTTTTGGGGATATTGCCCAGAATTACAACAGTTACGATGTTCGACGAAATGCCTTTGATTTTCTCATCCCTTTTGAACGGGGAGCAATGGACGATGAGGCCACGTCGAAGGATATTACGGCAGGCCCAAACAGCAGCTCCAACGTCATATGCCTCTCATGCCACAGATCCCATGCCTCGGCATTTTCAAATATTGGCAGATGGGATTTCAAGGTAGAATTTCTTGCCAACTCGCCAATTCTTGCCATTACCGAAGGGGCTCACGCCTTTTACGGGCAATCCATTACAGCCCGTTATGGCCGCAAACAGAAAACCCTCTGCAACAAATGTCATAGCAAGGGCTGAGAAATTATCTTCTGAGATAAGCAACTACCCAAAACGATTCAAGCTGGACTCTGGAATTAGAGGGCCAGGTCGTTACGCACGGTTTTACGCGGGCCGCCATGTCCGGCCGTGCTCCAGTCCCGGATCGGGGCGATGACCGCGAGATCGTCTGCCTTGTCAATCCGAACCAGCTTGTCATGGATAGACTGCCAGATGCAGGGAACGTCCTGATGGATCTCGCAGCGGCCTCCCACCGAACCGCCGCAGGGGCCGTTCATCAGGCTTTTGGCGCAGCGGGCCACCGGGCAGAGACCGCCGGTGAGGTGAAGGATACAGTTGCCGCAGCCGGCGCATTGTTCGCTCCACACCCCCTGTTCGGCGGAGCCGCCAAAGGAGGAGGTGTTTACCCCCGGATACACCCTGGCCATGGGGCGCAGATTGGCGATAAAATTAACCCCCACCCCGCAGGCCATGGAAACGATAGCATCGTACTGACCATCCCATTGGTCGATGCTGTCGATATATTCCTTGTCGCACTGGCGCACCAGGGTAGCCTCGATGGTGACCACCGGCTGACCGGCCTTCTGCTTACCCAGGCGGATCAGGGAGGCCAGAATCTCCACCTCGCGCTCACCTCCGGCGGAACAGACCGTGACGCAGCCGCGACAGCCCAGAATCAGGATGCGCTTGGCGTCCTGCACCATGTCCATAATCTCAGCAAGTGGTTTTCTTTCGGCAATAATCATTTTGCACCTCCCCTAAACGGGCTCGGGCCCAGGGTCGTAATCCGTTCATCCATCTCCTGGGCAGCCTTGACAAAAGCGGGGTGGAAGCCGCGTTCCAGGTGATACATCTCGATGCGTTCCGGTTCAACCCCGAGTTCGGCCAGGGCTTTCTTGATGGCAGCCACCCTTTTCGCGGCCCGCTGGCTGCCCATGAGGTTGTGGCATTTGTCCAGCGGACACCCGGTCACATACACGCCGTCGGCGCCATCTTCAAAGGCCTTGAGCAGGGTGCTGACCTCAAGTTTGCCGGTACAGACCAGGCGGTGGATGGTCACGCTTTGCGGAAAGCCATCAGCCTGCAAGCCTTCCGGCCCTTCGGCCAGGGTCTGCTGAGAGGTATAATGGCAACAGAAGGCTTGAATATTCGGGGTAAAGGGCATGGGGTTCACCTGCTACTGATTTGCGCCGCAGGCGGCGATCAGTCGCTCGTCCTCGGACTCGTTTAAGCGGATGGCTTGGGCCGGGCATTCGGAGGGGCAGATGCCGCAGCCCCGGCATTCCTGAGGATCAATGGCAGCCTTACCCTGATCGTCGATCTTGGGAATCCGCCAGGGGCAGACCCGGACACAGGTGAGGCAGGAGACGCAGAGATCACGTTCCACCCAGGCGGCCTTGCCCTTGTCGAGCAGATCCTGATCGGTAATGTAGCCAGCCTTCATGGCTAACTGACGCAGGGCGACCATGATCTCGGCAAAGCGGACATCCTGGGGGCAGACAAAGATGCAGCTGCGGCACCGGGAACAGAACCAGAGCAAGTCGGAATTAAGCAGCTTCTCTTTTAAGCCCATCCGGATCATGTGGATGATCTTGCGGGGGTCGAAGTCGGGGATGGCCTGACTGACCGGGCAGATCCCGCTGCAGGCCCCGCAGGAAAAACAGCGGTTCAGGAATTCGCCTCCCGGAATCGCCGTTACCTCGGCGCTGAAGGCCGCATTGATATCCTTGCTGGAGATTGCCATAACAAAGCCTCATCATAAGGTCTGAAAGCCGACAAGGGACGCCGGGTAATTTTTTTCTAATGCTGGGCACTTTAGCATAAAAAACAGCCCCTCCCAATAGGTATATCTACCGAAATAAGCGGTTTTTAGGGCGGCGTTCGCTGGCCCGTAACTTGATATTATACCAGGTAAGCGTTCAGCAGTGCCGCAGATGCGTACCCCAAAGGGGCATAAAATCCAAAGGTCTACGAAGTGTGCTATTGCACATGAGCAGACCGATGACAAAGCAGATGTGGTGCTGCTGGACGCTTACCTATACCAGAAAGCGGAACTCTCCCTTGCCCAGTAAATCCTGAAGATGGAGTACCCCCGCCAGACTGCCGTGGCGATCAGTCACCGGCAGAAAGGTAATTTCGTGGCGCTGCATGATGCTCAGGGCGTCGGCGGCCAGAAGATCCGGGGTGATAGCCTTGGGCGCCCTGGTTATGGTGTCCGCCAGGGTGAGGCCGGTCAGGCTCCCGGCGCCTTGGCTGATAAAGCGGCGCAGATCGCCATCGGTAAGAATGCCGGTGACTTTTTCCTCCTGCATGACCAGTACCGCGCCCAGGTTTTTGGCATTGAGTTCGGCAATGGCCTCCGGCAGGGTAGCGGTTTGAAATACCCTGGGAACCGCCGCGCCGGTGAGCATGACCTCGGCGACATTCACCCTCAGGCGCTCCCCAAGACTGCCCGCCGGATGGTTGCGCCGGAAATCGCTTTCCTTGAACTGCTTGAGATTCAGGAGTACCACGGCCAGGGCATCGCCCATGGCCAGGGCGGCGGTGGTGCTGGCGGTGGGCGCCAACCCCAGCGGGCAGGCCTCGCGCGGCACCGCGACCTTGAGTACCGCATCAGCGCCCAAGGCCAGGCTGGAGAACGGGTTGCCGGTCATGGCAATGATCTTGGCCCCGCGTTTCTTGAGGTTGGGCAGCAGGAGGCTGAGTTCCGCAGTTTCGCCGCTGTAGGAGATGGCCAGAATAACGTCCTGGGGATCCACCATGCCCAGATCGCCGTGCATGGCTTCCACCGGATGAAGAAACAGGGCCGGAGTGCCGGTGCTGTTCATGGTGGCAGCAATCTTCTGGCCAATAAGCCCTGATTTGCCGATACCGGTGATCACCACCCTGGCCGGGCAGGCCATGATCAGAGCCACTGCCTTTTCAAAATCGGCGTCGATCTGGTCAAGCAGGGCGGTAATACCTTCCGCTTCGATCCTGAGAACTTCCTTGGCCTGTTCAATGCTCATTTTTCGGATGGTTCCTATTCTTTGCCCTTGGACTGACAGGCATTCCTGGTGCCCAACAGAAGCTTGCAGAAATCCTGATCCGGCTCCACTGGATAATCCCCGTCAAAACAGGCCTTGCAATAGTCTGCCGGTGGGCCGCCGCAGGCTTCCAGCAGACCCTCCAGACTGAGGTAGTAGAGAGAATCAAGCCCCAGATAAGCGCGGATCTCGTCAACGCTTTTCTTGTTGGCGATGAGCTCGCCGCCCGAGGGAAAGTCAATCCCGTAATAACAGGGATTCCGGGTGGGCGGGCAACTGATCAGCATGTGTACCTCTTTTACCCCGGCTTCGCGCAGGGACTTAACCCGGGAGCGGCCAGTGGTGCCGCGAATAATGGAGTCGTCGAGAATGATGACCCGTTTGCCCTGCAGAAAGGAGCGGATGGGGTTCAGTTTGACCCGCACCGAAAAATCGCGCATAGACTGGGTGGGCTGGATAAAGGTGCGGCCCACGTAATGGTTGCGGATCACCGCCATTTCGAGGGGAATGCCCGAGGCCTGGGAAAAACCGATAGCCGCGTAGTTGCCGGAGTCGGGAAAGGGCATGACGAAATCCGCTTCGATCTTGCATTCGCGGGCCAGGATCTCGCCCATGCGTTTGCGGCTCTGGTAAACGTTCTTGCCGAAGATGTCACTGTCAGGCCGGGCGAAGTAGACCTGCTCGAAGATGCAGAGGCTGCGGCGCTGGCTGGTGTCCAGGTGGAGGGAACGCTGGCCTTCGCGGTCGATGATCAGGATCTCGCCAGGCTCGATGTCGCGGATGTACTGGGCCTCGACCAGGTCGAGGGCGCAGGTTTCCGAGGCGACGATGAAGCCGCCGTTGTTTAGTTTACCTAGACACAGGGGCCTGAAGCCGCCTGCGTCTCGCACGGCGATGAGTTTATCCTCGGTCAGCAACAGGATGGAGTAGGCGCCCTTGATGCTGGCAAAGGTGTCGAGAAGCGCCTGATCAAGGCCCAGATGGGAACAGCGGGCGAGCAGATGAACCACCACCTCGCTGTCCATGGTGGATTGAAAGATCGAGCCTTTTTTTTCCAGCTCGTTGCGCAGGCTGCGGATATTGACCAGGTTGCCGTTGTGGGCCACGGCCACAGTACAGCCCTGATGAATGGCGGTGAAGGGCTGGGCGTTAACGATGTTGGAGGCTCCGGTGGTGGAGTAGCGGACATGCCCTACGGTGAGGTGGCCTTTCAGCCCTTGCAGGTCGGCCTCGCTGAAAACATCGTGCACCAGGCCCATGCCCTTGTGCTGGGAGATCTGGCTCCCGTCGCTGGCCACGATCCCGGCGCTTTCCTGACCCCGGTGCTGAAGGGCGTAGAGGCCGAAGTAGGTGAGCTTGGCCGCGTCCTCATGGCCGAAAATTCCGCAAACGCCGCATTCGTCCTTGGGGCGGGATGCGCCTGAGTATGTCATGGTATTTTGTTCCTTATGATGTGCTTTCCAGCCGCCCGGAAAAAAGGAGAAAATATACCTCCTAATTATATGGATGGGAAATGTTTTTTTGCTCCGTAACGGTTCAGCAGCACCACATCTGCGTTGTCATCGACCTGCTCAGGTGCAATAGCACACTTCGCAGACCTCTGGATTTTATGCCCCGCAGGGGTGAGCATCTGCGGCACTGCTGAACCGTTACGTTATCTGGTGTCGGTTTTTTTTCTTTTCCTGTTCGGTTCCTGCCTCTGACGTCCTCCTTGCCCCGGCATGATCCAGACCCCGGAAAAAATTAAGCCAGGAGGAGGTGTTGTTGAGCGCCCAGTTGCGGGGGGGGACAAAGCCTTCCCGCATGGATTCCGGCAGGCCGCAGGCGACAAGGCGTTCGTAGATCCGCACATAGAGGCAGCGTTTTTTGCCAGGGTACACCTCGCACCAGCCGTCGCGGCTGCCGCCGCAGGGGCCGTTCAGCAGGTATTTGGCGCAGCCGGCTTGCGGACAGACAAAGGCGAGGTCGTCCAAGGTGCAGTCCCCGCAGTTCTGGCAGCCGAAGAGGAGAAACTTGCTCAGATGTTCCAGGTGGGTGAGGCTGCTGTCCAGCCTGCCGCCTTCCAGGGCGAGACAGACTTTTTTGCTCAGCGGATAAAGCGGCGCTTCCTGGGTAAAAGCCAGATTGTGGACGAGCCGGGCCAGGCGGTAATTGACCTGTAAGCCTGATTGCCCACCGGCCTTTGGCGTGAGCTCATTGGTATTGAGACCGGTGGTTGGCTCTTTTTTATAGAGATAAAAGCCGTCTCGGTGCCAGTAGTCCATCTCCGCTATCAGTTCCCGCCAGTTTCCAGCAAAGGCCTCGGCGGCGCTGAGGAGAAAGTCGATATTGTCATAGGTGAGCCCTGGCCCGCCGAGATGGGCCCCAGCGTAGCCCAAGCCCTTGAGGATGGCCAGCAGCTTCGCCCCCCGCAGCAGCCGGGCTTGTTTTCCCTTGTCCGGGCCTGCCGCCTCGCGGCGGATTTCGGCATACAGGGCCTCGGTGATGACACAGCCGGGGATTTTGCCGTTGTGCATGAGGCTGGCGACCGTGAGGTTCGGGATAAAGACATTGCCCAGCACCGGCAGATTCAAGCCGTTTTCTTGCAGGTAGAGAATGACCTCGTGGAATTTACGGGCATCATAGCCAACCTGGGTGATGATATAGTCCGCACCCCGCGCGGCCTTGCGGTGGAGCTTGGCGTACTGCATCAGCAGCTCCGCCTCCAGCCTTTTGAAGGGCGAAAGGGCCACACCCATAAGAAAGGAGGTGGGCTGCAAGCGGTCACAGGGCACCGCACCTACTTTGTCATCGACCTGTCCGCATACCTGGTGTATAGCGCACAGGTCTCTTTCGCGCATCTGCGGCACCCTGTGACCGCTTGTTTCGGGATTATGCACCCTTCTGTGGTTTACGCCGGGATCAGTTACTGTGGGTTGGATGGCGGCCCGGCCCCGATCCGGGCCGTAGTTTCCCTGGTTCATCCGGGAGATGAGGTCAAGAACATGCACCGAACCAAGGTCGAAAACCGGTTTGGGGCAGCCCTGGTAGCCTTCCTGGGGATAATCACCGGTGATCACCAGCAGATCGCGGATGCCTAAGCGATCCCAGGCAAAGAGCAGGCTTTCCATCTGGTTGCGGTTCTTGTCCTTGCTGGAGAAATGGACAATAACGTCAAGCCCCATGTTCTGGATCTCGCGGCCCAGGACTTCCGGGGACAAGGCGGCCTGGCCTCCAGCGTTTTCGGTGATGCTCACCGCCTGGATGCGCGGGTCGCGGGCCAGCTTTTCGGCCAGCTCCAGGGTGCGGTCGTGTTCCCGGCTGTGCCCTCCCCGGCTTGGCACCAGTTCGAGGGTGAGGGTGAACTGGGCGGGGTTGAAGAGCGATTGCCGAAAAGGGGATGTTTTTTCAGCCAGCATGGGCGGGATATCAATCAGGCTGGTTTTGCGATTCTGGCCGCAGTGGTGGTTCGGCAAGCCAGTTTTTCCTCTCTCGCATAAATTCGGTGGCAAGAAAGGCTGCCCCGCCTACGATAATCCCCGCAGCGATGATCGCCGCCAGCCAGCCGTGAGAACTTTTCCTGCGGCGCTGCTCCACTGGAGGCAAATCGCGCCTGCAATAGCGGCAGACTAGGGCCTGAAGGTGAATTTGTTCCTTGCAGAACGGGCAGATTCGAGTACGAGTACGCATGCCGATTACCATATAGCGACTGCCCGCTGCTTGTCAAGAAACGGGATTATTTTTCAACCTTTACTTAATAAAGGAACAGCAGTAATCCGTAATGGTTTTCACCCGCAACCAGAATTTGGCGTGGGCCGGAACCTCAAAGGCCTCTCCATCCTTGACCGTCTGCCAGCTATCTGCCCCTGGCAGCAGAACCTCCAGCGCTCCGGCCATGATCTCCATGAGTTCCTTGTCCGCCGTATTGAATTCATATTCTCCAGGCAGCATGATACCCAGGGTCTTCTGGGAGCCGTCGGCAAAAATCACCGTCCGGCTGGTGACCTTGCCGTCGAAGTAGATATTGGCCTTTTTGACGATAGTGACATTGGTAAACTCAGGCATGGGCGTTTCCTTTTAATCAGTTTTTCAAAAAAACAATTCCCGCCAACATACAGGCGGGAATTGTTGAGGCACAAGAGCTTCCTCGTAGGTTTTTTATAACTGCCCCGGATAAATTGCAAGAATTTATTGGCCAGCTTGCCACAAAGTCATTCGAACATACGTCACGGCTTTTCGTGCAAGTTTAGGGCTTTGACGATATAGGCCGCCTTACCCAGCCGTTCCGCCTCATACCCGCTTCCTGTTCGTCAGGCCAGCGCTTTGCCTTCGGCTTCCTCCAGATTCGCAGTCACCCACGACACCCTTACCGTCCGGCTAACTCTTCCCCTTGCCGGGCGCACCCAAAAAAAGCCCGGCCAGAGGCCGGGCTTTTTTTATACGCACAATTCAGATCAGACAATAACTTAACAACCCTCAACAGCTTTTTTCTTCTTGGCAGCTTCGATCTTGCCAGCCTTAACCATTACCTTGTCGCCAACCTTGGCTGCGCCCTCAGCCTTGGCCTCTGTACCATCGGCGCAGGTTACAGTTACGGCAGTACCCGCAACAGCCTTTACCACGCCAGCACAGTCAGCAGCAAAAGAAACCGCAGCGGTGCTGACTACAAATGCCATCGCCATTGCCAGAGAAATCATTTTTTTGCTCATCTTTTAGCTCCTTGTAAGGATTATTTGGCCATTCCCATTATACGGAACAGAAAAAATAATGAACCACCATTCAATAACTATACGACAGGATCACAGGATGTCAACCAGAAATTTTTCGTAACTATTCAGACTGCGAAACTCAGAATTCAGGAGTCAGAATTAAGAATACTATGTAAAAACGCCCTTATGACTTCTGAATTCCGACTTCTGAACAATTACCTTCTTCGGAAGAGCGACAAAAGATGAATTATTCAAGTTTGCCTACAATTACTCTTGCCCTCGCCAGCCGCCGCCCAGGGCCTTGAACAGAGCGACCAGATTGGTGGAAACGTTGCGGCTGCTCTGGGCCAGGGCATCCTCAGCGGCATAGAGAGAACGCTGCGCGTCCAGCACGGTGAGAAAATCGTTTTGCCCCGCAGTGTAAAGGGCTGTGGCCAGCTCCACTGCGGTGCGGTTAGCCGCCACGGCCCGAGCCATGGCCTGACGATGCTCCTCCTCCCTGCTCGAGGCGATCAGGGCGTGTTCAACCTCCCCAAGGGCGGTGAGCACCGTCTGTTCATAGCTCAGAAGTTCCTCTTCCTGAACGGCTTCTTTCAGTTCGAGATTGGCGCGGACGCGGCCCAGGTCAAAAAGCGGCCAGTTCAGCGCGGGGCCAAAGGACCAGGCAGTGCTGGCCCGGTTGAAGGTGGAAGAAAAGGTCGTACCCTGGAGACCAAGAGCGCCGGAGATGGTAAAGCTGGGAAAGAGATCAGCTCTGGCCACGCCAATCCGGGCGGTGGCGGCGTGAATTCCTGCTTCTGCCTTGCGAATGTCCGGTCGCCGCAAAAGAAGATCCGAAGGCAGGCCCAGAGGCACCGCCGCCAAAGCCACTGGCAGAGGCCCTTCCGGGGTCAGTTCTGCCAGCAGGGCGGAAGGTTCGCTGCCCAGCAGCAGGCTGAGGCTGTAAATCGTTTGTCGGGCCTGCGCCTCAAGCAGCGGGATCTGCCCGGCCGTGGTGGCGGCCAGCGCTTCCGCCCGCACCACATCGAGTTTGCTGGCAAAGCCTGCGCTGAAACGCTGACTGGTCAGACTGGCCGTGTGCTCCTGGGCCTTGAGGTTCTGCCGGGCAATAGCCAGCCGCTGTTGCAGGGAACGCAGATTCAGGTAATTGCCGGCAACCTCGGCGCTCAAACTCACCAGCAGATCGCGGCGGCTTTCCCTTGCCGCGTCAAGATCAGCGCCTGCCGCCTCGACCCCGCGCCGCAAACCGCCAAAAAGATCAATCTCCCACCCGGCATCAAAGCCCAGTTGATAGAGGTTGCCGGTTACCGCCTCGCTCCGGCTCGAAGAGGCCGGATTCCGGCTGCGGGAAAACGAGGCGGCGGTATCCACCGCCGGGCCAAGGTCTGCCCCGGCTATGCCCAAGGAGGCGCGAGCCTGGCGGATGCGGCTTTCTGCCAGGCGCAGATCCAGATTGGCCTGCATGGCCCGCTCCACCAAGGAGGTGAGCCGGGGATCATTAAAAGCCGTCCACCACTGGGCCAGATCCTGAACCGCCGCAGGCGCAGTCTCGACGGCCACTGGCGCCTGCCCCAGCCATTGGGCGGAAACCTTGGTCTCCGGACGCTGGAAATCAGGCCCCATCATGCAGCTGGCCAGAAAGGGCAGACAGAGGCAGAGAGTCAGGCTGTACCGGCCTGGTGTTCTGTGCGAGCGAGAAATCATAAGGTTACTCCTTGAGAAGGATATACCGGCGTGCATCATTCATAACGCAGAGCCTCAATGGGATCGAGGCGCGAGGCCTTCCAGGCCGGATAAAAGCCAAAGATGATTCCCACCCCGGCTGAAACCAGCACCGAGGCGGCGATGGCTGAGGGAGAGGTCTCCACCGGCCAGTTGAGCAGCGTCCGCACCAGCAGGGAACCGCCATGGCCAAGAACAATGCCCATGGCCCCGCCGGTGAGACAGAGAACCACCGCCTCCACCAGAAACTGGCGGAGGATGTCACGGCCCCTGGCACCGACCGCCATGCGCAGACCGATCTCCCTGGTGCGCTCGGTAACGGAGACCAGCATGATGTTCATGATCCCAACCCCCCCCACCACCAGGGAGATCAGGGCCACGGCCAGCAGCAGGTTGGTCATCAGCTTTGTAGTGGTGGAAAGGGTTCTGGTCAACTCAGCCATGTCACGGATGATAAAATCATCCGGTTCGCCAGGGCGAATACGATGCCGCTCCCGGAGAACCAGGGAAATCTGTTCGATGGCGGCGGAGATCTCTTCTGCGTTGCTGGCTGCGGCCATGACCTGATCAATATTGGCGAAGCGGATCGGCATGGGGTTGTTGGCCTGCTGGATACTGGAACGTTCCGGGTAGAGGCTGCGCGGGGTTGTCGGGTAGAGGTTGCTCAGGGTATTCACCGAATCGGTGGCAGCAACAGCGCTCTGGTTGGTGTTGGCGAGGCTCAGGCCGGTTACCCGGTATTTAATGGTGGTCCAGGGCGCGATGATAACGTCGTCCTGATCCAGACCCATCATGTTGGCGCCTTTGGGGGTCAGCACCCCGATCACCCGAAAGGCGATGTTCTTGATCCTGATCTCCTTGCCCACGGGTGATTCACCTTCAAACAACTCTCTAACCAGAGTCTGGCCCAGAAGACAGACCCGATTGCCATTGAGTACGTCCCGTTCACTGAAGGGATCGCCCTCGGCCAGAATGCTCCAGTCCTGCACATCAAGATAGGCCGGGGTGACGCCATAGATGGCGTTGGGCACCCAGTTGCGGTTGCCGTAAACCACCTGGGCCCGGGCGCGAACCATGGGGGTGGCGTTGCGAATGGACGGGCATTCCCGCAGGATAGCCTGGCTGTCTTCCGGGGTCATAGTGGTGGTGCTGCCCGACCCGAAGGTAATCCCGCCGCTGGAGGCGGTGCCGGGCCGGATAACCAGAACATTGGCCCCCATGCTGGCAATGGTTTTTTTAAGGGCTGCCGAGGAACCAGCGCCGATTTCCATCATGGCGATGACCGCGCCCACCCCGATAACGATGCCCAGAGTAGTAAGCATGGCCCGCATGGGATTGCGGCGCAAGGCCCGAAAGGCGGTACGGGCGGTGGTGTAAACCTTCATGCCCCACCTCCCTTGCTTTCCCGGCCTGGCCCGCCAGAAGAGGCCTCGTCGAGGATCACCCCATCGTCCATGCGGATCACCCGTTGGGCGTGGCTGGCCACCTTGGGATCGTGGGTCACCATGATGATAGTAATGCCGTCTTCGATGTTGAGCCGCTCAAACATCTGCAGCACCTCTTCGCTGGTTCGGGAGTCCAGGTTGCCGGTGGGCTCGTCGGCAAAAAGCACCGGAGGGTGGTTGATCAGAGCCCTGGCGATGGCCACCCGCTGCTGCTGGCCACCGGAAAGCTGGGAAGGATGATGATCCAGCCGGTCGGCAAGCCCTACCCTGGCAAGCATTTCTGCGGCCCGTTCCCTAGCGGCCCGATCGCTTAAGTGCTCGGCGGTGTAGGAAAGCGGCATGGCTACATTCTCAAGGGCGCTGGTTCTGGCCAACAGGTTGAAGCTCTGAAAGACGAAGCCCAACTTGCGGTTGCGGAGCAGGGCCCGCTCATCGGTGGACAGCCGGGAAACCTCCTGGCCGTCCAGCCAGTATTCGCCCGTACTCGGGTGATCCAGGCAGCCCAGGATGTTCATCAGGGTGGACTTCCCGGAACCGGACGAGCCGGTGAGCGCAACCAGTTCTCCCTGGCGAATGGCCAGGGAGATGCCTTTCAGCACAGGCACGGCAATGTCGCCCATCTGGTAAGTCTTTTCGATCCCGCGCAGGGTGATAAGTTCCATGGGCGCTTTACCTGGCTCCGCCGCTGTTTTTACTGCCGCCGAACAGTTTCGGGGCAAAGGGGTTATCGCCTTCACCCTTGCCTTTTTTATCTGACTTTGGCAGGCGCATCCCGGTGATCACCTGTATCCCCTCGCGCAGATCAGCGCCTTCCACTACGGTATTGACCCCGTTGCTGGCCCCGGTCTGGACTTCAATCCTGCGGGGCTGCCGGTCTTTGTCAAGCACCCAGAGAATCCCGCTGCTCTTGCCATTAGCCGTAGCCTGGTCAGCGGCAGATTCCTTATCTTCCTTCTTCCCCCTTTTTTTTCTGCCGCCCTCCGCCTCGTCTTCCCTGGCAGGCGGACTCCAGCGCAGGGCCGCGTTGGGCGCCAGCAAAACATTATCGAGCTGCTGCATCTGAAACTGGACATTGGCGGTGAGATACGGCAGGAGGCGACCATTGGCATTATCGGTGGCAATCTCCACCGTGTAGGTCACCACGTTCTGGGTCATGGCGGCGTTGAGCCTGACCTTGCCCACCTCACCCTTAAAGGTCTCGCCAGGGAAGGCATCCACGGTAAAGGTCACCGGCAGGCCGGGATGAATGCGGCCGATATCCGCCTCATTCACCGCCACCCAGACCTGGATGCGGGTAAGATCCTTGGCCAGCAGGAAGAGGCTGGGGGCGTTGAGGCTCGCCACCACGGTCTGGCCGGTATTGACCCGGCGGTCGATGATGATGCCCTTGACCGGCGAGGTGATGGTGCAATAGCCAAGGTTGCGCTGGGCTCGCTTCAAGGCCGCCTCAGCCTGATGGATTGCCGCCTCGCTTACCGCCACCTGGGCCAGCGCGGTTTTCTGCGCCGACTCATAGGCGTCGAAGCTCGATTGCGCCAAGGCTGCGGAGGGGCCGAGCAGTTGGGCCCGCTTCCAGTCCTGCGCCGTCCGGGCAAGCTCCGCCTGGGCCTTTTGCAACCCGGCTTTGTTGGCCAGAAGCTGGGCCTCAGCCTGGGCCACGTCCGCAGCGTAAAGCGAGTCGTCGATTCTGGCCAGCACCGTACCCGCCGTAACCAGCGAACCGTAATCCACGGTTTTGCCCTTGGCGTCTTTGCCAAAGGAGATGATCCGCCCGGCCACCTGAGCGCCGACGTCGATAACCTCTTCCGGCTCCACGGTGCCAGTGGCGCTGATGGTAACCGCCAGATCCCCGCGCCTGAGCTCGGCAGTCCGATAGGCTGCGTCTTTTCCCTGACGGCGGGTAAGCTGCCAGGCTGCCAGGCTGCCAAGAAGAAGCACGGCTATCAGGATAATAAGAAATTTCTTGCCTGGACGTTTCATGATTAATCCTCGTTGGTTAACGATTGCGCCTGCCGGTCGCGCAACGCCCGGATCCCGGCAAGGCTGAAGCGGGTAACATGATCCGCCAGCTGTTCTACATCTTCGAGCAGGGGTTCCAGATCGGTTATAGGGATACCCTGTGCGGTTTTGCGGCGGCGGGCATGGAGCAGTGGGCCGAAACACTGGGCCCGGATGCTCATGGCACAGAGCCGCACCTCATGCTCCTGCGGCTCCTGGTTCAGCAATTCTCCGACCAGGAGAGTAAGAACCTTGAAGATCGGCTCCACCGATTCCTGCATGGCCTTGACCAGAAGGCCGGTCGGGTTGGCCAGTTCCTTGTGGAAGATATCGAAATCATGGCTTTGCGGATCAACAATCCGGCGCATGATCGAAAGGATCAGGCCGCGCAGCCGTTCTTCCACCGGGGCCTGGGCCAAAATGCCGCCATCCGGGGGATAAAGGCTTAATGACTGGCTGAAGGCGTAACGCCAACTCTCCACATACAGGGCCTCCTTGCTGCCGAAATGATAGCTGACCGCAGCGGTGTTGGCTTCGGCCTGCTGGCATATTTCGGCGATGGTTGTCTCCCGGAAGCCTTTGCTGGCGAAGATCCTGCCTGCGGCAATCAGCAGACCCTGCCGTGTTTCCTGGCCATCACAGCGTTGTTTTCGCACAGATTATTCCCTTAAGTGATAAGTTAAACGTATATTTGATTTATTTGCCTGGCCTCGTCAAGTTTTTTCTGGGCCTGATTTTTCTCCGGCTATACTTTGAAACAGGGAAGAGAATATGTTACAGAGGGGGCATGAATATGCACCCTCAACAACAAGCGGCCTTGGACGGGCAAACCGATCTGCGCGATCTCACTCCAAAC
>MGTC01000077.1:0-137 GCA_001799255.1 Deltaproteobacteria bacterium RIFOXYD12_FULL_55_16 | reverse complement strand
TTGGCCTGCCGGTCAAGCGGGCCAGGCAGATTTTTGCCCGCCTGTACCGACCAGGAGTTGACGATTTCTCTCAGCTTGGGATCAGCCGAGAGGTCACGACCCTTCTGGCCAGCCACGCCATCATGAGCAGCCTTACC
>MGTC01000076.1:5175-22467 GCA_001799255.1 Deltaproteobacteria bacterium RIFOXYD12_FULL_55_16 | reverse complement strand
TCAATTGTTGAGAATGTTCTCTTGTTGTGGGTTGAAAATTGGTATGCTGAAAATGAGAGGAATTCTGCCGGAACGGAGGGACTGTATGGCTCGCAAGATTGATCATGCCGCGCTCATGGATTTTGTGCACAAGCGGTGCAAGGCCACGGGCGGTTATGGCGCCACGCCGCGTTTGCCTGCCACCATCCAGGACACCTTTCAGGCGGTGGCCATCTGCCTGGTGCTGGGCGAAGAGACGCCAACTCCGCAATCAGAGCCTGCCCTGGCCGAATATCTTACCCGGATGCTGGTCGTGCCCTGGCTGGGGATCGACACCACCTTCCGCCTGTTGCTTACCTGCCGGGTTTGCGGGCTGGCTATGGATGATGAGCGGCTGCGCTCCCATCTCGCCGCCCGTCTCAGCGGGGACGTTTCCCTTGCCGCTACCTATTATGTGAGCCGGATCGCCAGGGAGATTCTTGGGGAGGAGCCGGAATTCCTTGACTCCGAACGACCGCTGGCGTTGCCTGGCCGTTGCGCGGTGGAAGATGCGGCCCGATATCTGTTCCTGAAAAAAACAGCAGATCAGCGGATTGAAGAAGCGGGGGAACTGACCGGCTGGCTTCAGCGCACACAGAACGGCGACGGCGGTTTCGGCTTTTTCCCGGGAACCACCTCGTTCATCGAGAACTGCCATGCCGCCCTTGCGGCCTTGAGTCTTCTGGGGGCAAAGCCCAGTGAGCCGACCAAGGCCAGGGCCTTCCTCCTCAGCTGCCAGACCGGCAGAGGCGGCTTTGCCCGGAGTCCGAGGGCTGCCCCCTTTCTTGATGCCTCCTGGCATGGGGTCGCCAGTCTCCGCCTGCTTGAGGAAATGGAAAAGCGGCCCGAGGGTGCCTTGCCGGAGACGGCACACCGGGAGAGCCGTCTGCTTCTTTCCCTCTAAGCTGTTGTCGCGGCTTCTAAAAAAGGAAGGCCCAGATATACTTGCCCGCCGTGAACAGCAGGCAGACCACCAGGATCCATTTGATGAACTTGGCTGGCACGAACTTTTGCAGCCGCGCCCCGCAGTACATGCCCGCAAAGCCCCCGATCCCGAAGAGAAAGCCCAGCAGCCAGTCCGGGGCGATGACCATGCCGGGGTAGTGGGGGGCAAGCAGCTGGTAAAAGACCACCCCGGCCACCGAGGTGACGAAGGTTCCCATCAGGGCCGCTCCGGCCACGGCATAGACCGGCATCCCGAAGAAGCTCACGAGAAACGGGGCAATGATCGCCCCGCCGCCGATGCCGTAAACCCCGCCCACCATGCCAACCACGAGGCTTAAGGCCATGAGGCCCACGGCGTTGACGGTGAAGGTTTCCCCGTAAAAATCGTAGACGATCCGGGTTGGGGTCCATTGCCGGACTGTGATGCAGGACAGGTGCTCGCAAGAGGCCTCGCTGCCGGTTGTCTGGGCCTGTTTTTTGCCCCGCTGCTGGAATCGTTCCTCGGTCGTGGGGGTGCCAGATTTTTTGGTGAAGGCCAGGTCTTTCAGTAATCTTCCCCCCATATAGAGAAGAACCAGCCCGGCAAAGAGCTTGAAGTTCTTGGGGTCGGGCAGGTATTTGATCCGGACGATGGCCCCGGCCAGGACGCCGGGCAGGGTGCCGATGATCACCACCCAGGTCAGGGGCCAGAGCATCCGGCCTTCCTTGATATAGCGGTACACCCCGCTGGGAATGGCCACGATGTTGAACAGCTGGTTGGTGGAGCTGACCGCCGGACTGGTGAAGCCCAGCACACTGACCTGAAAGGGCAGGAGCAGGAAGGCCCCGGAGACTCCGCCCATGGAGGTGAAAAAAGAGATGACAAAGGCCACCAGTGGCGGCACTATCGGGCTGACCTCGATACCGGCAACAGGGAAATACATCAGGGCTCCTCCTTTTTGGCAATACTCTTCAGGGTCGCGTCCACCACCTGGCGGATCTCGGCCAGGCATCAGCGGCCAGCGGGATTTTTCTCCGCGCAGCGGCACCGGCCACCTTTTTTCTCGGTGACAAGGCGCTCCATGAGCAGCGACCGGCCGTGTTCCAGAACATCCCTGCGCAGATCATCTTCGGTGTGGCCAAAACAGTAACAGATCAGGCGGTTTTTTGGGGGGGCCTTGACTTGCATGAGGGGTTCCTCCGGGGCGGCTTAGGTTATCCGCAGCAGTTTTAGAACAATGATTCCTGCCTCGTAGAGCAGATAGAGGGGGATGCCCATGAGCAGCATGTTGAAAATATCGGGGGTGGGGGTAAGGAGGGCGGCGATGACGCTGATAACCAGCGCGGCGTAGCGGCGGTTTTTCTCAAAGAACGATCTGGGCAGGATTTTAATCTTGGCCATGAAGATCATAAAGATGGGCAGTTCAAAGATCAGTCCGAAGGCGAGGACAAAGATGGTGACAAAGGAAACAAACTCGCTGATGGAGATAACGGGCCGGAGCTGTTCTGTTTGGAAATCGAGGAGAAAATTGATGCCGAAAGGCAGGGTGATGAAATAGCAGAAGGCGGCTCCGCTGTAAAACAGGAGGCAGGAGAAAGAAACAAATCCGAAAACCAGGGGGCGGGATAGCTTGAAGGGCTTGGCCAGGGCGCGCCAGAGAAAATAACTGAGCATGGGCATGATGGTAAAGATCGTCATGGCCAGGGAGACGGTGAGATGGGCGAGAAAGGGTTCGGCCACCGTGAAAAAGGCGAGCTTCTGGTGAAGATGACTCTGGATTACGCCCAGCAACTGGCGGGAGATGCTGTAGAAGCCAAGACAGCCCAGCGCCAGGGTCAGCCCCAGCGTCAGGACGGCCCGGCGCAGGTCTTTGATGATTATGGCGAGACGGTGGCTGCTGGTGGTGTCCAAGGGGGCTGTGGCCTGTGGGCTATCGGGCATTGTCGGGGGTAAGGCTGGGGCTGCCGTGGATCTCTTTGTCGAGGCGCTTGAAAAAGACCTCCATGAATTCATGCCGTTCGGTGGCCAGGCGTTTGCCTTCCGGGGTCAGCATCTTGTCTTTGATCTTGCAGAGTTTTACCAGAAATTCCCGATAGGCGGTGTCTTCGCTGGAGTAGGACTCGGTTTTCGCCACATCCACTCCCCGATTGTGCAGCCTGGCCCCGACCTGGCCGGCAAAGAGAAAGGCCCGGCCAATGCCGATGGCGCCGATGGAGTCCAGCTTGTCTGCGTCAAAAAGAATTCTGGCTTCCAGGGTTTCCGGCGCCTTGTCGTTGCGGTAGCGATGCGCTTCGATGCAGTGCAGGATTGCTTCCTGCATCTCCGGGGAAAAACCCAGACCCGCGAGGATGGCGCGGGACATCTCCGCCCCCTTGGCCGCGTGGCAGATCTTGCCCTGGGAAAGCATTTCGTGGCTGCGGCCGATGTCGTGGAGCAGGGCTGCGGCGCTCAAGATATCCAGGCGGGCGTTCATCAGACGGCCGATATAGAGGGCCAGATTGTGGACTCGTTCGGTGTGATCCGGGCCATGGCAGCCGCCTTCGGCCTGGCAGTACTCATGGGAAATGGCCAGCAGCCGCGCGGTGAGCTCCTGGCCCAGGGGCGGCTCGCCCTGCAGCTGGCCGGAAGAGAGACTGGTCAGGGGATTGTCAGCGTTTGCACAGGACATGGTTCAACCAGCTGAGGCCGAGAAGGAGCCGGGCAAGTTCTTCCGGGGCAAAGTCCGCGCTCAGGGGGCGGACATGCTTTGAAGCAAGATCGGGCCGCATTACGCAGTTTCCCCCCGGTGCCAGAGGGTGAGCAGGGGGCTGGCCACGAAGACTGAGGAATAGGTGCCCACCAGGACTCCAACCAGCAGGGCAAAGGAAAAGTCGTGAATCACCGCGCCGCCCAAGGCGTACAGGGCCGCGAGAACCAGGAATACAGTGAGCGAGGTGACGATGGAGCGGCTCAAGACCTCGTTGGTGCTGGTATTGATCAGGGTGTCGGTGATGTTTTCCGGGTCGGCGCTCTTGCGTTGGTTCTCCCGGATCCGGTCGAAGATGATGACCGTGTCGTTTAAGGAATACCCGGCCAGGGTCAGGAGGGCGGTGACGGTGAGCAGGGTGATCTCCATGTTAAGCAGCCAGACGAGACCAAGCACTGCCAGAACGTCATGCAGTGTGGCCAGGGTGGCGGCAACGCCGAAACGCAGATCAAAACGCAGGCCCAGGTAGACGACCACGCCCAACAGGGAGATGATTACGGACAGCAGCGCCTTTGAGCGCAGGGTGTCGCTCACCGAGGAGCCGATTTCGGACTGATTTTCCACCACGAACCGGTTGTTGGGGAAATCGGTGTTCAGCCGGGCGGTGACAGCCTCGGAAACGTGGCCCACCACCTTTTCGCTGTTTTTTATCTTGACGATCAGGCGGTTTTCGCCTTCGACCTTTTGCAGTTCGACGCCTTCAAGATCGCCCTTGGCCAGGGCGGTGCGCACCTCGCCTAAGGAGAAGGGCTGGCTGGACTGGTACTGGAGCAGGGTGCCGCCTGAGAAATCCACCCCCATGTTGGCCTGGCCACGGATGATCTGGACAAAGGCCAGGCAGCCGATGAGCGCACAGGTGCCGGAGATGGCGAAGGTCAGATTTTTGATCCGCATGTAGTCAAGCTGCGGATTCTTGAGGAAGAGCATAAAGGAAAGCTTTTTGAGTTTTCGTTTGCCCTGCATGGACTCGTAGAACAGCTTGGAGGCAAACAGGGTGGAGAAGAGATTGAAGATGATCCCCAGCGACAGGGTGGCGGCAAAGCCCTTGATCGGGCCGGTGCCGAAGAGAAACAGGGCCAGGGCGGTGATCAGGGTGGTTACATGGGCGTCGATGACGGTCCAGAACGCCTTGGCGTAACCGGCGTCTACCCCGGAGCGCACGGATTTGCCCAGGGCGAACTCCTCGCGCATTCGCTCGAAGATGACGATGTTCGAGTCAACCGCCATGCCGACGGAGAGGATAATACCGGCGATGCCCGGCAGGGTCAGGGTGCCGCCCATCATTGCCAACCCGGCAAAGAGCAGGAGGATGTTCAGAACCATGGCGAGATTGGCGATGATCCCGGAAAGCCGGTAGTACACGGCCATGAACACCACCACCAGGAAGGTGCCAAAGAGACCGCTCATCAACCCCTTGTTAATGGAGTCCTGGCCTAGAGAGGCGCCCACCGTGAGGTTCTGGACGATTTCTACCGGGGCGGGCAGGGCGCCGATGCGCAGGACAATGGCCAGGTCAGTCGCCTCCTCGTAGCTGAAGCTGCCGGAGATCTGGCAGCTGCCGCCGAGGATTTTTTCCCGGATTACCGGGGAGGAGCGAACTACCTCGTCAAGCACAATAGCGAAGCGTTTGCCCACGTTTTTTTCCGTGACCTGGCCAAAAACCACGCCGCCCCGCCCGGTAAGATCGAGGCCAACGTAGGGTTCGTTGAAGTTGCCGCCCACTCCAACCTGGGCGCCCTTGACCATGTCGCCGGTCATCAGCACCTGGCTCTTGAGCAGGATGGGGGCTCGGGTCTCCTTGCGGGTTTGCTTGTCCACATTCTTTTCGAAATAGATCTCGGTGCCGGCCGGGAGCCTGTTCTGCAAGGCGAGATTGAGCTGTTTCCGGCTGCCGCCCTCCTGCCACTGCCCGGCCTGGATAGCCTGGCCGATCAACTGCGGCAGGTTGAGGCCAGCGGTGTCGTCCACCAGCTTGAACTCGAGCTGGGCGGTGCGGCCAATCAGATTCAGGGCCCGTTGCGGATCCTTGACTCCGGGCAGCTGGATGACGATTTCATCCGCCCCCTGCCGGACAATGGCCGGTTCGGCCACGCCGAACTGGTCGACCCGGTTGCGGAGAATCTCCAGGGACTGGTCTACCGCCTTGTTGTTGATAAAATCGATTTTTGCCTGTTTCAGGCTGAGGATGATCCGGGGGAAGGATCCCTGGTCGGTCTGGAAGTCGCTGTCAAGATCAGGGAATTCCTTGCTGATGGTTTGCTTGACTGTTTCCAGGGCGCCGGTGTTGGGCAGGGTGAGAATGATCTTGCGCGTGTCGCCGGAATTGGTGCGGACCACGAGGATCTTTTTTGCGGCCAGGGCTTCCTTGAGATCCTGGGCTGACAGATCCAGGTTGTTTTCGACGGCCTTCTTGAGATCCACCTTGAGAACCAGATGCATGCCGCCCTGAAGATCAAGGCCCAGCTTCAGTCCCGCTGGGGCGAGATATTTCTGCCACCAGGCCGGAACCTGGGTGAAGGAAGGGGCAACGGTCAGGCCGGCAAAGAGGGTGATAAAGAGCAGGAGGGTGATTTTCCAGCGCAGTGAACTTGACATTAGGTACTCCGTGTGGCGGGTTAGCCGTTGTGGCAAGGGAACAGGGTTGTCAGCGGAATCATGGATAAAGCTGAGTTGAGCAGCTCGCCTGCTCAAACGAAACTTATACCCTCTGGGTGCAAAACGACATAATAAGCTATGGCTTTTTCCGGCATGTTTTTCCTGGGCCGGGGTGGTCATGATTTGGTGCGAGATTATACTCTCCTTTTGTCAGAAGTCAAATTGCAAAAAATATGCTTGGAGAAGAGATTTTTTTGCGAGCGCCTCTGCGTTAAAAAAATGAGTTGTTGCGAGTCCATTATCTTAATTTGGTTGAGTAATTTTTCGCTTTCCTATAATTATGACTATATGATTTCAGTATCCTGACACCTTGGAGCCCTTACATGAATCAAGCCGCTGGTTACAAAACCGACATTCTTCTGCAATCAGGCACAAACGAGCTGGAGATCATAACCCTTTTCCTCCATTGGCATGATCAGGCCACCAATTCCATAAAAAAAACAGCTTACGGCATCAATGCCGCCAAGGTTCGGGAACTGGTGGCGGTGCCGGAGTCGCTGACCGAGATTCCGGAAAGTGTGGCTGCCATTAAAGGCATTTTTTTGTTGCGGAACCGAACCATTCCTCTGATTGACCTGTGTGAATGGTTTGGCTATGAGCCTGATTCCTCCCCGGAAGCAAAGGCCAAATGGGTGGTACTGGTTACCGAGATCAACAGTAAGTTCTTTGGCTTTATTGCCCATGGAGTGGACAAGGTTTACCGGGTCAGCTGGGAGAAAATCCTGCCGCCGCCAGCAATCATTTCCCGTTACAGCAGCCTCACCGGCGTGTGCCTCGTGGATGGCAACATCATCCAGATGATTGATTTCGAGAGTATTATCGCCGCCATAGATCCCAGCATGGTTATTGATTCCGAAGCCCATGCCATCTCGGCGCTGCCCGATTCGGCTCAGACCGACAAGGCCGTGCTCATTGTTGATGATTCGCGGATCATTCAGGATCAAATCAAAAAAACCCTGGTAAGGGCGGGATACCGGGTTGTCGCCCTTACCGACGGGCAGGAGGCCTGGGAATATCTGGAAAAACTGCGCATCAACGGCACCGTGCATGACGAGGTGCTGGCCGTAATCAGCGATATTGAAATGCCGCGTATGGACGGGCATAATTTCTGTAAGCGGATCAAGGAAAACAAGGAGTACGATGGAATCCCCGTCATGCTTTTTTCCTCGCTGGTCAATGACCTGGCTTACCATAAAGGAGAGGCTGTGGGCGCTGACGACCAGATTTCCAAGCCGGAACTTGGCCAGCTTGTCACCAGGCTGCAGGACTGTCTCCGGCGTTTTGTCTCCTGATGCTCTTGATTGCTGAGTCCTTTCCTGTCGCCGCTTCTTGTTCTAGTGCCCATCGCCTATGAAGATCGCCTTGCATATTTATCGAGCCAACAGGGTTGAGTCCCTGCTGGACTCGCTGGCTGAGGTTTTGCGCCAGCCGCCTGCCTCGCCGCTGGCCCCCGAATGCATTATCGTGCAAAGCAAGGGCATGGCTGCCTGGCTGGCCATGCAGCTTTCCGGTCGGTTCGGGGTGTGGGCCAATCCTGATTTTCCCCATCCCCGGCAGTTTATTCAGCGGGTGTTGCGGGCAACCCTTGGGGAAGCAGGGGAGGGGATGCAGAGGTACAGCCGGGAGAGGCTGGCCCTGGCGATCTGCGCCCTTCTGGATGATTGCCGCCACGAGCCAGATTTTTCTCCCCTGACCTCCTACCTTGGCGATGGCCCCTTGCCCTTGAGCCGGAAACTCCAGCTGGCCCGGCAGATCGCCCATCTCTTTGATCAATACACGGTGTATCGGCCAGAGATGATCCTTGCCTGGGAGGCAGGAGAGAACCGGGCCTTTGCCCAGGCTCTGGCTGAGGATCTCTGGCAGCCCAAGCTCTGGCGGCGGCTGGTGGCGCATCTGGGCGGCTGCTCCCCGGCCCGGCTTATGCTGCAAGCCAGGCAAGCCCTGGCCGCAGGCGAGATCTCTTATCCCCATCTCCTGCCGACCAGGGTTTCCCTGTTTGGTATCGACACCCTGCCCACGGTCTATCTCGGCCTCATGGGCGAGCTGGCGCAAATCCTGCCGGTGCATTTCTATCTTTTTTCCCCGGCGGAAGGCTATTTTGCCGACATCCGCTCTCAGGCCGAAGCCCATCGCGCCCTGGCCCGGTTGCCCTCTGCTCTGGATGAGGCAGATCTTTATCTGGAAAGCGGTCATCCGCTTCTTGCCTCCATGGGCGCCATGGCCAGGGATTTTCAGGAGGTGCTTGAAGGCTCGGCGCACTATGTCGAGGCGGGTGAACAGTACACCGCCCACGCCGCGCCGCAGACCATGCTGGAGGTGCTGCAAAACGACATCATGCACCTGAGCCATCGCTCTCCGGCAGGCGGTAACGCCACTCCCCGGATTCTGAGCGAACAGGATTCTTCCCTCCGCATCCATGCCTGCCATAGCCGGCTCCGCGAGGTCGAGGTCTTGCAGGATCAATTGCTGGCCCTGCTCCATGATGATCCCGGCCTTGTCCCCAGTGAGATCATGGTCATGCTGCCTGAGGTTTCGGCCTACGCCCCGCTTATCGAGGCGGTCTTTGGCCTCTTCCCGGAGGACAGGCGTTTTATTCCCTTCCGGATTGCGGACAGGTCTCTGTTAAGTGAGGCTCCGCTCATTGATGTTTTCTTGCGTTTTCTCCAGATGGCCCCCGGGAGAATGCCGGTCTCGGAGGTTCTGGAGCTTTTGGCCTGTGAGGCGATCCAGCAGAATTACGGCCTTGCCCCTGACGACCTGCCGCAAATCAGGCTCTGGGTGGAAAAGACCGGGATCAGATGGGGGATTGATGAGCTGCACCGGGAGGCGCTGGGGCAGCCAAAAGACCGGCAGAACACCTGGCGCTTTGGCTTTGCTCGCCTGATTCTGGGCTATGCCGTCCGCGCTGACGGGGCTTTTTTAGGTGAGGTTTTGCCCTATGAAGAGATCGAGGGCCAGGCCGCAGAGCTTGCCGGGCGGTTTATCCATTTTTGCGAAACCCTGTTTGCGGCGGCGGCCAAATTGTCCTCGGCCAGGGAGCTGCCCGGCTGGCAGGGTGTTCTTGGCGAGCTGCTTCAGGCCCTTTTTGGGGAGGATTCTTCCCAGGCCTGGCAACTGCAGAAGATCAGGGACAGTCTGGCCCGGATAACCCTTGAGGCGCAGGAGGCCGGGTTCAACCAGACCCTTGACCTGAACGGCCTTGTTATTCTGCTTACGGAGAAACTGGCAGGCCAGGCAACGGCTTCGGGCTTTCTCGAGGGCGGCCTTACCTTCTGCGGCATGCTGCCCATGCGCTCGATCCCCTTCAAGGTTATCTGTCTGCTGGGCATGAATGACGGGGATTTTCCCCGGCAGGAGCAGCCGCAGAGTTTTGATCTGCTGGCCCGCTATCCGCAGCGGGGCGACCGCTCCAAGCGCAACGATGACCGCTATGTTTTTCTTGAAGCCCTGCTGGCCGCCCGGGAAAGGGTGCTGCTTTTTTATCTGGGCAATAACCTGCGGGACGGCTTAGAGCTTCCCCCCTCCGTGGTGGTCGCAGAGCTTATTGACAGCCTGGCCGAGAGTTTCAGCCTTGCGTCTGACGCCACCGATAACGACGCTTGCGGCGCCGAACGGAGAAAAAGACTGCTGGAGTGGCTTGTGGTTCGCCATCCCCTCCAGCCTTTCAGCCAGAGATATTTTTCCGGTGCTGAGGCAGGGCTGTCCAGTTTTGCCACGGAATACTGCCGGGCTGCCCAGGCTAAACAGGCAGGAGTACGAACCAGACAGGTCTTTTTACCTGAGCCTCTGCCCTTGGCGGCAAAGGCTCAGGCGATTTTTCTTCCGGAATTATCCCGCTGTCTTTCGCATCCGATCCGCTGGTTTCTTGAAAACCGGCTTGGTCTTTTTTTGCAGGACAGAAGCCGGACGCTTCAGGATCGTGAACCCATCCATCTTGGGATCCTGGAAAAATATCAGCTGAGCCGGGATCTGCTGGCCAGGCAAGGGGAAGGTGTTGCCAATCCCGAAATCCTGCTTGCCCGCTGGCGGGGGGAGGGCCGTCTGCCTCTGGGTCAGGGAGCGCAGACGGCCTTTGCCGGGATCAGGGAGACGGTGCGACCCATCGTGGCACAGCTTCTCAAGTATGGGCCGGGGGAAGGGCAGGAGCTGCCGCCGTTGTCCGGGGAGATCCGGCTTTCAGCGGAGATAACCCTGCACGGCGAGCTGAGCGGCAGATATCCCGGCGGGCATTTTTATTGGACCAACAGCCTGCTTCATGGCCGGATCCTTCTCCCGGTCTGGCTGGAGCATCTTTTCCTTTCCGCCCTTGCCCCTGACGACCAGCGTTGGGTAACGACCGTGATCGGCCGAGGCCGCGACAAGGGTTCGGCCCAGGTTTTTCGCCTGTCTCCGGTGCGCGGGGCCACAAACCTGCTTCTTGATCTGGCCGGTCTTTTTGCCGCTGGCTTAAGTGAGCCGTTGCCCTTTTTTCCTAAAAGCTCCTTGGCCTTTGCCCGCACCCTGCATTCCGGCAAGGGGGCGGAGCCGGAACGGCTGCTGGCCGCCTTTGCCAGAGCCGAGGAGGAATATCTTGGCAACGATTTTACCCCAGGCGAGGGGGAGGATCCTTATCTGCGCCAGCTTTTCGCCGAGGCCCTGCCGGTTTCCCCAGACTATGTCATGTATCGCGCGGCTAAGGCGGAATCGACCTTTGCCGGGCTTGCCAGCCGGATCTTTACCCCCATGCTCATGCAGATGGAGGAGCTATGAGCCGGGCCTTTGCTCCTCTTCTGGTGGCCAGCAGTGGCGTGCAGCTTATCGAGGCCAGCGCCGGCACCGGCAAGACCTATTCCATCACCTCCCTTTATCTGCGCCTGTTGCTGGAACGGCGGCTGACCGTGGAGCAGATCCTGGTGGTCACCTTCACCGAGGCGGCCACGGCGGAACTGCACGAGCGGATCAGGGGACGGCTGCGGGAGGCGGCCCAGGCCTTTGCCAGGCAGGAGGAGGGGGAGACCGACCCTTTTTTGCGCCAGCTCATGGCGCGCAGCGCCGACCTTGAGGCAGACCGCCGTCTTCTTCTCCGGGCGGTAAGCGATATTGACCAGGCTGCGGTTTCCACCATCCACGGCTTTGCCCATCGGGTTTTGCAGCAGCATGCCCTGGAGACCGGGCTGCCCTTTGAGCTGGAGCTTACCGGCGCTACCGAGGCCCTGGCGGGGGAGATCATCGATGATTACTGGAGCGGATTTTTTTACGCTCTCGATCACCGGCTGGCAAGCCTGGTCAGGCAGGGGGTTTCTGCCGCTCAGTTGCGCGCCCTGGCTCAGGAGGCGATTCGGCATGGTGATTTTATTCTGGTCGGCAAGATTCCGGCGCAGGAAGACCTCCTGGCCCTGGTGCGGGAATATGGCCGATTATATGCTGAGGCCAGGGACTCCTGGCAGGCCCGGCCTGAGGCTTTGCTCCGGTATTTTGCCCAGGCGGAGGGGTTGACCTCTTCTTTTAAAACCTTGCTGGCCCAAGGCCTGCTTGAGCGGCTGGCTGATTTTTTCAGCTCTGAAGAGCCGCAGGCCTTTGCCCTGCCGCCCCACACGGAACTGCTTGCCGCAGAAAACATTTTTCAGCCGGGGGGCAAGGTGTTTACCCCAACGGCCCTGAAAAAAGGTCTGGCCAGAAGCGAGCCATTTTTCCTGACCTGGGGCAGCCTGGCGGCCCAGGCCGAGGTCCTGGCCGCAGGCAGCCAGGCGTTGTTTCTTGCCGGGGCGGCGCAGTATAGCAGAATTGAGCTGCCCAAAAGGCTGCTGGCCAGGCAGCAGCAGTCCTTTAATGAACTGCTCACCGGGCTGGATCGGGCCTTGCAGGGCGGCCAGGGGGCGCAGCTTGCCCGGCGGCTCAGGGCCAAGTTTCCTGTGGCGCTCATTGATGAATTTCAGGACACCGATCCGGTTCAGTACCGCATCTTTCGCACCATTTATGGGGTAGGAGGCAAGGAGGCGCTTTTTCTGGTCGGTGATCCCAAGCAGGCTATCTATGCCTTCCGGGGGGCGGATATCTATGCCTATCTTGAGGCCGCAGGTCTGGCGGAGACGCAAAAGCATACCATGACCGTCAACTGGCGGGCCGACCGGAAGATGGTGGCGGCGCTGAATTCTTTGTTTGGCGCCTTGAGGCAGCCTTTTGTCGATGCCCGGATCAGCTATGTGCAGGTGGCGGCGCGTCCTGCAGCGGAAGATCTCTGGCATTCTCCGTCCCTTGGCTCAGCGCCCCTTAATTTTCTCACCCTGCCCGCTGGCTTATGCCCAAGCAAGGGTGAGCGTCTGGTGAAAAAACAGCTTGTGCCCCTGATCCCTGAGCTGGTAGCGGGAGATATCGCCGGGCTGCTGGCCGGGGAGGGGCTAATCGGGGCGCGGGCCGTTCGGGCCGGGGATATTGCCGTGCTGGTTCGCACCAATATCCAGGCGGCCCAGATCCAGGCCGCTTTGCGGAGCCGGGGCATCAACGGCGTGCTGCAGAGCAGGGCCAGTGTCTGGGCCAGCCCCGAAGCGCAGGAAGTCTTAAGGCTTCTTGCGGCGGTGGCCGAACCGGGCAACGAGCAACTGCTCCGCAAGGCGTTGGCCACGACGATGCTTGGCTTTACCGGGCCTGATCTTGAGCGGCTCAATCAGACGGAAACAGAGCTGTTCGGACTTATGGAGCGGCTTTCTTTCTGGCAGGGGGTCTGGCAGAAAAACGGGGTCATGCGGATGCTGCTGGCGGCCTGGCAGGAGCATGGCGTTACCGGGCGTTTGCTTCTGCTGGCAGACGGCGAGCGCCGCCTGACCAATCTGCGGCATCTCGCCGAATTGCTCCAGGAGGCGGAGAGCCGGAATCATCTCAGCCCGGCCATGCTGGTTGACTGGTTCAGCCAGGCCCTTGCCGCAAGCGAGAGCGGAGAGGAGGCGGAGCTGCGTCTGGAAAGCGACGAGGATGCCGTGCAGCTGGTTACCATCCACCGCAGTAAGGGGCTGGAGTATCCGGTGGTCTATTGCCCCTATCTTTTCCTGGGGGGCGGCGGCGCAGGCAGGCAGCCCTTTGTCAGTCTCCATGACCCGGAGGCTGGCTGGCAGGGCAGGATTGTCTTGTTCCCAGACGAGGAGGCCAGAGCCCTGGCCGCAGCCGAGCGGTTTGCCGAAGAGCTGCGGCTTGCCTATGTGGCCCTGACCCGGGCCCGGCATTGCTGCCAAGTTCTCTGGGCCCCGGTCAACGGGTACGAGGCCAGCGCCCTGGCCTGGCTTCTGCATGGAGACCAGGCCCTGCCCGAAGAAGCCGCCAGTCCGGAGGCGTTGTCACAACACCTCAAGGGCTACACGGCCCAGGAGTTGCTGGCTCGGCTTCAGGAGCGCGCCAGGGCGGGCGAAGGCTGGCAGGTTCGGCAGCTGCAACTGGTCTCTGGCTTGGCAGGTGAAGCGGCCAGGGCGATGGTGCCGCAGCCCCTGGCCTGTCGCACGCCAAGCCGCAAGCTTGCCCAGGTATGGCGGATCGGCAGTTTTTCCCATCTCAGCGCCCAAAGCGGCCATGATCCTGGGGCGCGGGAGCCGGAAGCCTGGATTACAGGCCCGGCTGAAGAAGCAGCCTCTGCCGAGCTGCCGCTTAAGGCCGCTTCTTCGCTGCCGCTGGCCCAGTTTCCCAAGGGGCCGGTGGCCGGGAATTTCTTTCACCAGCTTTTTGAAACCGTCTCTTTTCAGAGCGAGGACTCCGCGCCGTTGCGGGAGCAGGTGCGCGAGCAGCTTCTGGGTTACGGGTATGCGGAACTGTGGCTGGCCCCGGTCTGCCGGGCCTTCGTCGAGGTTATCAAGACCCCGCTGCGGGCAACGGATCCCTTTTGTCTGGCGGATATCGTCGACAATCAGCGCCTCATCGAGATGCCTTTTACCTTTCCCGTGGGTGCAGGGCAGGGCGAGGAGACCAGCCTGTCCGCCGAGCTTCTGGCCCGCCCGTTTATTGACCATCCCCAGGGGATTCCGGCCGGGTATGCCGAGGCCTTGCGCTGCCTGCCCTTTATTCCTCTGCGCGGTTTTCTCAAGGGATTTATTGATCTGGTCTGCGTCTTTGAGGGCAGATGGTATCTGTTTGATTACAAGAGCAATCATCTTGGCGACAACCGGGAGGATTACGCCAGGGCCAGACTGCCTGCGGCCATGGCCGGGCATCATTACTTCCTGCAATATCACCTCTACACCGTGGCCCTGCACCGTTATCTGGCCTGCCGCCTGCCCGGCTATGACTATGAGCGGGATTTCGGCGGGGTCTTTTATCTGTTTTTCAGGGGGATGCACCCGGACTCCGGGCCGGAATTCGGGGTGTATGCCGACTTGCCGCCTCTGGCCCGGATTGAACAGCTTTCGGGGATCTTCCAGAGCCTGGCGGGGGAGGGCGCATGAGCAGGGAGATTGAACAGCTCATTGCCAGCGGCAATCTGGATCAGTTTGACCGCTATTTTGTCAGAGCCCTCCAGCGGCTGGCCCCAGCCGCTGGCCGCCGCACCCTTGTCCTTGCCGCCCTTACCCGAAAGGCGGTGGGCAATGGCCATCTCTGCCTTGATCTCAAACGGTTGGTGAATGGAACCTCTGAAAAAAATCCCCTCCCCCCAGGCGGGGGAGGGCTAGGGAGAGGGGGAAACACCGACGATGCAGGCAGCTCACCACTTCACCTGCCCCCCGGCCCCCTTCCATCAAGGGAGGGGGAGTCAATCGAGTCCTCGCTGGCAGAGCTGATCGCAGAACTTGCGGCCAGCCCGCTGCTGAGCCGGGATGGCAATCTTGCCCCCTTGGTGCTAGAAGGAGAGCGACTGTACCTGCACCGCTACTGGTCTTACGAGGAGGATCTGCGGCGAGAGATTCAGGCCAGGGCGACAGACCAGGTGGCGGTGCAAGAGGATCTGCTTGCCGCCTGTCTGGCCCAGCTTTTTACCGGCACGGCGCAGGAGGCCAAACAGCGCGAGGCCTGCGCCGGGATCTTTCGGGCGCGCCTTGGCCTGATCACCGGCGGGCCTGGCACCGGCAAAACCACCCTGGTCGCGAAATATCTGGCCCTGCTTTTGCTCTATGCCAGGGGGGCAGGAGAGCCGCCGCCCCGCATCCTGCTGCTTGCCCCCACTGGCAAGGCGGCGGCCCGTCTCACTGAGTCCTTGCAGGAAAAAAGGGGGGAGCAGCCGCTGATCGAGGAGCTGTTTGCGGCCCTGCCCGCCAAGGCGGCGACCATCCATCGGGCTTTGGGCTACCGGCCTGAGAACCCGGCCACCTTCCGCCATAACCGGGAAAATCCCTTAGCCTGCGAGGTGGTGGTGGTTGACGAGGCCTCTATGATCGACGCGGCCCTCATGGCCAAGCTGTTCGCCGCCGTGCCGTCTGCGGCAAGAATTGTCCTGCTTGGCGATAAGGATCAGCTGGCCTCGGTTGAGGCAGGCTCTATCCTGGGGGATATCTGCGCTGCGGCCATGGAGGGTGGGCCGGGGAAAAATCCGCTGGCCCGTTGCCTTGTCCGGCTTACGGAAAGCTTCCGCTTTTCCCCGCAGGAGGGGATTGGCGCCCTGGCCTGCGCCATACAAGCCGGTCAGGCGGAGGAGGCAGGCGCCCTTGCCCGGCAGGGCTCGGCAGAGGTCAGTCTGTTGCCGCCTCTGGGGCAGGATGATCCGGCCCATCCCCTGGCGGAGATGATTCTGGCCGGATATCGCCCCTTTCTGGAGGCGGCTGATCCCTTTGCGGCCCTGGAGCTGTTTGCCCGTTTCCGGCTGCTCTGTGCCCACCGGACTGGGCCGATGGGGGTCTCGTTTCTGAACAGGTATGCGGAAAAGGTTCTTGCCCGCCACCGGTTGCTTGAGCCGAATAATACCCCGTGGTACAAGGGCCGGCCGGTGCTGATTCAGGCCAACTCTTACCCCTTGCGCCTTTTTAACGGCGAGACCGGCATTATCTGGCCTGGGGAAGACGGCGAGGGCCTCAAGGCCTTTTTCTTCGCGGAAGGCAGGGAAGGGGTGCGCAGCTTTTCTTTGCGCCAACTGCCTGCCCATGAAACCGCCTTTGCCATGACCATTCATAAAAGTCAGGGCTCTGAATTTGCTCGGGTGGCCCTGATCCTGCCCGGCGAGGATTCGGCTCTCTTGAGCAGGGAGCTTTTGTACACCGGGATCAGCCGGGCCAAAAGTCAGATCGTTCTGGTTGGCCGGTCTCAGGAGATCGAGGCGGCGGTGGGCCGAAGGGTGGAGCGGGCCTCGGGCCTTGGCGAAAAATTGAGCAGAGACAGCGAGGAGCCTAAATGAGACAGATCTTCAACCGGATTTTCAAGCCAAAAACCGCGCCCCAGGTGGAGGCGAAATTCCAGCAGGCCTTGACCTGCCAGCAACAAGGGCAATTGACCCAAGCGCAAATCCTCTGCGCAGAAATTTTGCAGGTGCAGCCCGATCATTTCGCGGCCCTCCAGTTATGGGGCGAAATTGTCTTGCAGGCGGAAGATCCACAAAAGGCGCTGGAATTGTTTGATAAATCGCTGGAGATCTATCCCGAAAATCCTGCCTGTTACAATAACCGTGGTCTTGCCCTTAGAGAACTCACGCAGTTCGAGGCGGCCCTGGCCAGTTATGACCAGGCCCTTGCCCTTAAACCTGACTATGCCAAGGCCTGGCGAAACCGTGGCATTGCCCTTAGAGAACTCGGGCAGTTCGAGGCCGCCATAGCCAGTTATGATCAAGCCCTTGCCCTTAAGCCTGATTATGCGGAAGCTTATTATAACCGTGGCAATGCCCTTCAGGAGCTTAAGCAGTTTGAGGCCGCCGTAGCCAGTTATGAACAGGCCACTACCCTTAAGCCTGACTATGTGCAAGCCTATAACAACTGTGGCCTTGCCCTTCAGGAACTAAGGCAGTTTGAGGCCGCCGCAGCCAGCTACGATCAGGCTCTTGCTCTGAAGCCTGACTATGCGCAAGCTTACA
>MGTC01000076.1:0-5161 GCA_001799255.1 Deltaproteobacteria bacterium RIFOXYD12_FULL_55_16 | reverse complement strand
CTTCGGGAGCTCAAGCAGCTGGAGGCCGCCCTGGTCAGTTATGATCAGGCCCTTGCCCTTGAGCCTGACTATGCGGAAGCCTGCATCAACCGCGGCATTGTCCTTCAGGAACTCAAGCGGTTCGAGGATGCCCTGGCCAGCTATGACCAGGCCCTTGCCCTTAAGCCTGACGATGCGCAAGCCTGCAACCTTCGTGGGCTTGCCCTTCAGGAACTCAAGCAACCAGAGGCCGCCGTGGCCAGTTATGACCAGGCCCTTGCCTTTAAGCCTGACTATGCGGAAGCTTGCTACAACCGTGGCAATGCCCTTCAGGAACTCAAGCAATTGGCGGCCGCCGTGGCCAGTTATGATCAGGCTGTTGCCCTTAAGCCCGGCTATGCGGAAGCCTGGTACAACCGTGGCCTTGTCTTCCAGGAACTCAAGCAACTGGAGGCCGCCGTGGTCAGTTATGATCAGGCCCTTGCTCTTAAGCCTGACTATGTGAAGGCCTGCATACTCCGTGGTATTGCGCTCCATGGACTCAAGCAGATGGAGGCCGCTTTGGCCAGTTATGATCAGGCCCTTGCCCTTGAGCCTGACTGTGCGGAAGCCTGCAACTTTCGTGGCCTTGTCCTCCAGGAACTCAAGCAGCTGGAGGCCGCTGTGGCCAGTTATGATCAGGCCCTTGCCCTTAACCCTGACGACGCGGAAGTCCATTACAACCGTGGCATCGCCCTCTATTTTCTTAAGCAGCATCAAGCAGCTGTTGCAAGCTACGATAAGGCCCTGGCCATCAACCCCGATTATGAGTTCTTGTCTGGACTGCGACTGCACACGAAGATGCACCTTTGTGATTGGAAAGATGCAGAACCTCAACTCACAGAACTGATTCAAAAAATTCAAGGCAACGAAAAGGCGGCCACGCCATTCTCTGTTCTAGCCCTGAGCGATTCTTTGTCTTTGCAGCGTAAGGCCGCGGAGATCTGGGTAACGGCGATGTATCCCGAAAATCCTTTGCTTGGCGAGATAGAAAAGTATCCCCGGCACGAGAAGATTCGCCTCGGCTACTTTTCCATGGATTTTAGAATCCATCCCGTTTCTTTCCTGACAGCGGAGCTTTTTGAACTTCACGATAGAAACCGCTTCGAAATTATCGCCTTTTCTTGTGGAGTAGGCACCAAAGATGAGATGCGCCAAAGGCTGGAGGGCGCTTTTGATGAGTTTATCGAGGTCAGGCATAAATCCGATCAGGAAATAGCTGAGATGGTCAGGCGGATGGAGATTGATATCGCCATTGACCTGGCCGGGCATACCGCTGATTCCCGTACAGGCATCTTTGCCATGCGGGCAGCTCCCGTGCAGGTCAACTTCCTTGGTTACCCGGGAACCATGGGCGCCGATTACCTGGATTATCTGATTGCCGACAGGCAGCTCATCCCTGAAGGGGCTGAAATTCACTACGCTGAAAAGATCGTCTATCTGCCCAGCTTTCAGCCAAACGACAGAAAACGCAAGATCTCCGACAGGGTGTTCACCAGGGCAGAACTTGGCCTACCCGAGTCTGGCTTTGTCTTCTGCTGCTTTAACAACAACTACAAGATCACGGCCAGCGCCTTTGCCGGCTGGATGCGCATCTTAAGGCAAGTGGAGGGCAGTGTCCTGTGGCTCTATACGGACAACTCTACGGCAGTCAACAACCTCCGCCAGGAGGCTGTGCAGCTGGGGGTTGAGGCGCAGCGCCTGGTGTTTGCCCAGATGCTGCCTGCCCCTGAATATCTGGCCCGCTACCGTTATGCCGACTTGTTTTTAGACACCCTGCCTTTTAACGCCGGGACAACGGCCAGCGATGCGCTCTGGGCCGGGTTGCCGGTGTTGACCTGCCCAGGGGAAGCCTTTGCCAGCAGGATGGCGGCAAGCCTGCTTACCGCCATCGAAATCCCGGAGCTGATTGCCAGAACGCCAGAGGAGTACGAGGCGCTGGCGGTGGAGTTGGCCACAAATCCAGAACGGCTCAGAGCCATCAGGCAGAAGCTGGAGCGCAATCGCCTGACCACCCCGCTGTTTGACAGCCGACTGTTTGCCAGATATTTCGAAGAGGCCTGCACCAAGATGTACGAACGCTGGCACGCAGACCTGCAGCCGGAGCATATTTATGTTTCCGAAGGCAGAGGACAAAGCTTCTCCTCTGTGTCTTCCGCAACTGAGGATTGACCTTCCGGCGGCTTTTTACGGTTTCAGCAGTAGTCACGACTCCATTCATTTCTTATCCCCAAAGGGTATAAGTTTCGTTTGAACAGGCAAGCTGTTCAACTCAGCTTTAAAAATCTTTCTCCCGCCACGTTCCCGTGCTTGCTTTTTGCCGCTAGGCTTTTCATAATAGAATGGCAACCAGGAAGCGAAGTAGAACAATCCCCCTCTCTTCAGGAATTCCATGAAACTGAAACCGAAGGTTCTGGCCATGATCCTTGCCGGAGGGCGCGTTGACGAGTTGGACGTGCTCACCGCCTATCGGCCCAAGTCGGCTGTCCCCTTTGGCGGCTTTGCCAGGATGATCGATTTTGCCTTGAGCAATCTCATGCACTCTGGCCTGGAGCGGGTCGCTATCCTCAGCCAGTACCGGAGCTTTTCCCTGATCAGTCATATCGGTGTCGGCGCGGCCTGGGACATGACCGGCCGTCATCGCGGGGTCTCCATTCTCCCTCCCTCGCAAGGCTCGGGGCAGAGCAGCTGGTACCGGGGTTCAGCTGACGCCATCCATCAGAATCTCGATTTTGTCCAGTATCACGATCCGGAAATCATCCTGGTGCTCTCCGGGGATCATGTTTACCAGATGGATTACCGGGATATTATCCAGTACCATCGGGATAAGGATGCCGATCTGACTATGGCCTGCCTGCAGGTACCCATGGCTGAGGCCAGCCGGTTCGGGGTGGCGGAAATCGACGACGAGGACGGCGAGCGCGGCGGCCGCATCCTTCAGTACCAGGAGAAACCTGCCAATCCCAGCTTCAACTGGGCCTCGCTCACCGTGTACTGTTTCAAGCCTTCGGTGCTCTATGAGGCGCTGGAGATCAACGCCAGGGAGGATGATTCCTTCGAGTTTGGCCGGGATATTCTGCCCCGGATCATGGCGAGCCAGCGCAAGGTGTATGGCTTCAAGTTCCGTGGCTACTGGGGATACACCCGCACCATTGCTGAATACTGGCAGACCAATATGGACCTGTTGGGGCCGGAGCCCAAGATCCCGCTTGAGGATTGGGGCATTCGCACCAACCTGGAACATCGGGCGGTACGCGACTGCCAACCTCTCAAGGTGGGGCCAGGGGCCAGCATCAAGAACAGTCTGGTCTATAACGGCTGTGTTGTGGAGGGGCGGGTGGAAAATTCCATCCTCTTTCCCGGGGTGCATGTCAAGTCCGGGGCGCAGGTAAGGAATTCCGTGCTTTTTTACGATAATGTGGTGGGGCATGGCGCCATTCTCGACACGGTGGTGAGCGATGTCAACGTGACCTTTGGGGCCAGGGTGCGGATCGGCGAGTCAGGGCCGCCCCAGGCGGACAAGGTGACGGTGATCGGCTGGAACAACCATCTGCTCAATGGCATGCTGGTCGGCTCCGGCTGTACCCTGCACCCGAATCTGCGTCCGGAACAGATGGTTGGGGAAATCAAAAACGGCGAGGTGATTCGATGATCCAAGGCGACAACACCCTGGTTCTCCTGCTGGCCGGCGGGGTTGGCAGCCGCCTCAATGTCCTGGTGCAGACCAGGGCCAAGCCGGCGGTGCCCTTTGCCGGGGTTTACCGGATCATTGATTTTTCCTTGAGCAACGTGATGAATTCGGGCTTAAGCCAGGTCGGGGTGCTCACCCAGTACAAGCCCCTTTCCCTGATGCGCCATCTTGGCACCGGCGAGGCCTGGGATTTTACGGGTCGCACCAGAGGGATCAAGATCCTCCCGCCCCGCACCGGGTTTCAGGATTCAGACTGGTACAAGGGCACCGCCGACGCGGTCCGTCAGAATATCGACTTCATCCGGGCGCATCCGGCCAGGGAGACGGTCATTCTCTCCGGGGATCATATCTACCGCATGGATATCGATGACATGCTCCGTTTTCACCGGCGGAAAAAGGCCCAGGTGACCATCGCCATGATGGTGGTGCCGCTTTCAGAGATCCACCAGTTCGGGGCTGGCATCACCAATGCCGAGGGCCGCATTATTGAATGGGAGGAAAAACCGACAGTGCCTCGCACCGACCTGGCTTCCATGGGAATCTACGTCTTTGACACGGAATATCTGCTCAAGCTGCTGGAAGAGGATCGCGAGGAAGTGGATTTTGGCATGCACCTTATCCCCAAAGCCATTGAACGAGATAATGTTTTTGCCTACCCCTTTCATGGTTACTGGCGGGATGTGGGCACGATCCAGGCGTACTGGGAGGCGAATATGGATCTGCTGAAAGTTGATTCGGAGATCTCCCCACAGGCCTGGGGCATCCGGCCAAACCCCTATGCGGGACGGCTGGCGGTGGATCGTTGCCCCGCCCGTTTTACCAACGGCTGCCTGGTGGAGGGCTCCATGATCTCCGCCGGCTGTGTTATCGAGGGCGAGGTGATCAATTCGATGCTTTCGCCTGGGGTGCGGGTGGGGAAGAACGTTCGAATCAAGGACTCCATCATTCTACACGACTGCGTTTTAGAGGAAGGAGCGGTGGTTAACCTGGCCATTCTCGACAAAAGAGTCCGGGTAGGTCAGGGGGCGGTGGTTGGACAGGGCGAAGACAAGGTTACGCCCAACAAGGTCTGCCCCAAGCATCTCTACACCGGGATCACCATGATCGGCAAGGAGGCTGAGGTGCCGGCCCGGGCCGTGATCGGGCGTAACTGCGTGGTGACGCCCTTCCGCAAGGCCGGGGATTTTCCCTCGCTGGTTATCGCTACCGGGGAAACTATCTGAGGATTGCGGTTTGCGGGCAGGGCCTTGCCAGTCAGGATTCATACGTCTTCCCGGCTGCTGCTGCTTTTCGTATTCTGCTCCTTCTTGTTTCTCATGGATTGTAAGTTGGATTCACTAGTGTCCCAACGTTTAGCTGAATAATAACAGCTGGTTACATTTTTTGTCGACCTTAGTTGTGTATTCTTCTTTTGTAAGTACTTGTAATAACGGCATTCTCTCAAAAATGGTC
>MGTC01000075.1:13953-21587 GCA_001799255.1 Deltaproteobacteria bacterium RIFOXYD12_FULL_55_16 | reverse complement strand
CCGCGTAGTTTATGGCCGTTACGGTAATTAATCAGCTTTTCCTCAACCCACCCGGACGGTGGGGAAGGGATTGCTGTAACTCTAAAGTCCAGAATTCAGTAGTCAGGATTCAGTATTCACCACGAAGGGCACAGAGGCCACGAAGATAAAAAAATTAAACCCTCTTCGTGCTCTTCGTGTGCTTCGTGGTAAACAAAACAATTAAACCCTCTTCGTGCTCTTCGTGTACTTCGTGGTAAACAAAACTTAACTATTCAGTAGTCAGGATTCAGTAGTCTTCATTCTGTATTGCAGCACCTATGTATCCACAATCCACTTCTGCCCTTGAAACTAATCCGAAACAGGGCTATATTTGTAGCTGATACTTCAAGGAGGAAATGTATGGATACGATCTACGCTGACTACTCGATCAGCATGTCCGAGTTCAAGAAGAACCCGGCGCAGGTATTGCGCTCTGCGGGAGAAAAACCGGTAGCGGTACTCAACCACAACCGTCCTGCTTTTTATATGGTCACCCCTAAGCTTTTTGAAGCCTTGGTCGAGAAGTTGATCGACCTCGACTTGGTTGAGCTTGTCCGCCAGCGACTGGCATACAAAGATATGGCCATCGAGGTGGATATTGACAATATCTGAAGTTGCTCAAGGTATCCAGAAATACCGGCTCAAATTTTTACCGGAAGCACTCGAGGAGTGGAACGCCCTTGACGGGAGCATCAAGGCAGTATTGCGCAAAGTACTAAAAAAGCGCCTCGAAACCCCCCGCCTGCCTGGCTCGCACCTGCATGGTGATTTGCGCAATTGCTACAAAATTAAACTACGCAAACATGGCTACCGTTTAGTCTATAGCGTTGAGGAAGATGTGCTGGTCGTCATAGTGCTGGCTATCGACAAACGCGAAGATATGGCCGCTTACCGGTCAGCAGTTGAGCGCCTGCTCTCGGGTAAGCAGGAAAAATGACACAGTTTAACTTACTTGCCAAGACCTGACCCTGCCAGTTGTGATGGGATTCAGGATTCAGGAGTCAGGAGTCAGGAGTCAGAATTCAGTAGTCAGGAGGAGTCTGTATTCTGAATTCTGGATTCTGTATTCTGAATTCTGTATTCTGTAGTCTGTATTCTGTATTCTGGATTCTGGATTCTGGATTCTGTATTCCAAATTCCCAATAAGGAGTACCAATGAATAATGACGATAAAACAAGTAGTTATCCACCCCCCCCCCGAAAAAATAACCGCAGCTGAACGTCTGCAAGGTGCTCAACATGGGCAGGCGTACCAGGAATGGATGTCCGCGCTGGATGTGCTGAAGGACGCGATTTTCCTGCACGACCAAGAGTTTCGCATCCTGCGTTGCAACAAGGCTTATCAGCAATGCGCCGGAATTCCGTTTGATAAAATCATCGGCCAGCCTTACTACGAAGTCTTCCCGAAAACCAGCGCAGCGACCCCCTGCTGCCTGCGGGCGATGAAGAAAGCTACGGCTATTGCGGCAACAGCAGCGGCAGAAGAAAAAGTGCTGGTCGGCGACACAAGCTACCGATCGCGAGCTTTTGCCATTCATGACGAGCAGGGAGTTTATCTCTACTCCGTGCACATTCTCGAAGACATCAGCAGACACCAACACCAGGAGGAACTTACCGCCGCCTTGCTGGAGCTATCCACCTCATTGGAGGTACTGGACGAAAAGACCTTGCTGCAACGGGGGCTGGACACGGTGCAGCGCTTGACCGCCAGCCGCATTGGTTTTCTTCATTTCATCAGTGAAGATCAGAATGAGATTGAGCTGGTCACCTGGAGCAGCGATACTCTGGCGTCCTACTGTACGGCTGTTTTTGACCGTCATTATCCGCTGAGCGCCGCAGGGATCTGGGTGGACACTGTTCTCAAGAAACAGCCGGTCATCATCAACGATTACCCTACGGCGGCAGGCAAGAAAGGGCTACCCGCCGGACACGCCCCTTTGCAACGCTTCCTCAGCGTGCCGGTATTTGAAGGGCCGCTGGTACGGATGATCATCGGGGTTGGCAATGCCGCCAGGGATTATGACGAACATGACGTTGAGACGCTCCAACTCTTCAGTTATGACCTGTACCGCATCGTCCAGCGTAAGCGGGCGGAAGCGAAACTTTACGAGCACGGCCAGGAGCTGCTTTTCAGAAACCGCATCGCCCAGATTTTTCTCACCCACAGCCACGACCAGATCTATCCGGAGGTGTTGAAGGTGATTCTGGAGGCTACGGGCAGCCGCTTCGGTATCTTTGGTTACCTCAACGACGAGGAGGCGCTGGTGGTGCCCTCCATGACCCAGGAGATCTGGGATAAGTGCCAGATCTTCGGCAAGGCCCATGTTTTTCCGAAGGCGACCTGGTCCAACAGCAGCTGGCCCCGGGCGATCCTGGAGAAAAAGACGATTTACGCCAACGAGCCTGCCTGTAAAACGCCTGAGGGGCATATAGCCATTACCCGCCACATCTCCCTGCCCATTTTGTTTCAGGACAAGGTCATCGGCCTTTTTCAGGTGGCCAACAAAGAGACTGATTACAGCGAGGCGGATATCCAGACGCTGGAGTCCCTTGGCAAGTATCTTGCCCCGTTGCTTAACGCCAGGCTGGAAGGCAAGCGGGCCGAGGAGATGATCACCAATATCCTTGAGTCCATCGACGAGGGCTTCATCACCATCAACCGCGATTTCGAGATCATCTCCACCAACCGCGCCTATGCCGAGTCGGTCGGCAGTCCCCTGGGGGAGATCATTGGCCGGCACTGCTACAAGATCTCGCACCACATCGACCAGCCCTGCTACTTAAACGGCGAGGACTGCGCGGTGAAACACGTCTTCGACACCGGCCTGGCCCGCACCACCCTGCATACCCATTACGATGCCGCGGGCCAGCCAATCTACGTGGAAACCAAGGCCTTTGCCTTACAGAAAAACGACCTGGGCGAGGTGCAGACGGCCATCGAGATTGTGGTGGACATCACCGACAAAAAGGCCAGCGAGGAAGAGATTCACCGCCTGGCCTTTTACGATCCCTTAACCCGCCTGCCCAACCGCCGCCTGCTGCTGGATCGGCTGCAGCAGGCCTTCATCTCCGGCGACCGTGATGGTCAGTACGGGGCGGTACTCTTTTTAGACCTGGACCACTTCAAAACCTTGAACGATACCAGAGGCCATGCCATCGGCGACCTGCTGCTGGTCGAGGTGGCCGGGCGTCTACAGGCGACGGTACGCGAGGGCGATACCGTGTCGCGCCAGGGCGGCGACGAGTTCGTGGTGCTCTTGAAAAATCTGAGCGAAGAAAAACAGGTTGCCATCACCCAGGCCGGGCATGTGGCCGAAAAGATCCGTGCTGTTCTTGGCCGACCTTTCAGTTTGGCTGGTCAAGAACAGCACATAACAGCGAGCATCGGCATCAGCCTGTTTTGCAGCCACGACACCACGACGGAAGAACTGTTCAAGCATGCCGATACCGCCATGTATCAATCAAAGCATTCCGGCCGCAACACCGTACGCTTTTTCGACCCGGCCATGCAATCGGCCCTGGAAGCCGCAAGCGCGATGGAGGCAGACCTGCGTCAGGCTATCCAACAAGGGCAGTTTCGACTCCATTACCAGCCGCAGACCGACAGCAACGGGCGGATCATTGGGGCCGAGGCTCTTCTGCGCTGGACCCATCCCGGCCGCGGGGCGGTCTCGCCCACAGCCTTTATCCCACTGGCCGAGGAGACCGGGCTTATCCTGCCCATCGGCCACTGGGTACTGGAGGAGGCCTGCGCCCAGCTCAAGGCCTGGTCAGGGATTGCTGCCGCCACCGGCCTGCGGCTGGCAGTGAATGTCAGCGCCCGCCAGTTCCGGCAGCCGGACTTTGTTGCGGAAGTGCGGCAGGTTATCGCTGCGACCGGTATCGATCCGGCCAGTCTCAAGCTCGAACTCACCGAGAGTCTGGTGCTGATGGACGTTGCCGACACCATCGCCAAGATGCAGGTATTAGGGGCCATGGGCATCGGCTTTTCCATGGACGACTTTGGCACCGGCTACTCCTCGCTCTCTCAATTAAAACGCCTGCCGCTGGAGCAATTGAAGATCGACCAGTCCTTTATCCGCGATCTTGGCAGCGGTCCGCACGATGCCGCCATTATCGAGACCATCATCGCTATGGGCCGCACCCTGGGCTTTCACGTCATTGCCGAGGGGGTAGAGACCGAGGAGCAACTGGCCTTTCTCGTCCGCGTCGGCTGCCACGCCTATCAGGGCTATCTCTTCAGCAGGCCGGTGTCAGCGGTGGATTTCCAGCGTTTGCTTGAGGTGGGGGTTATTGAGAGGAGTTAGAATTCTGAATTCAGGAGTCAGAATTCAGTAGTCAGGAGGGTGTCTGCACGCAGTATTCTGAATTCTGAATTCTGAATTCTGAATTCAGTTAATCCCTCTCGCCAAACAATGCCGTACCCACCCGCACCAGGGTGGCTCCTTCCTCGATGGCCACCTCGAAATCAGCAGACATGCCCATGGAAAGCTCCACCGACCCAGGGCCGAAGAGACCCTGAACGGCAAGCTCTTCCCCCAGCAGGCGAAGCTGGCGAAAACTGCTCCGGCTTTCCTCCGGGTTCTCGACCAAGGGGGGCATGGTCATGAGACCTTGCAAGGCCAGATGCGGAAACTGCTGCAACTCACGGCACAGCCGCCCGGCCTCCTGAGGGGCAACCCCGGCCTTCTGCGCCTCCCCGCCCACGTTGACCTGCACCAAAACCGGCATGGTTTTGCCCAGCTCGGAGAGTCTGCCTTCCAGAGCCTTGGCCAGCTTGAGCCGGTCGATGGTTTCGATACAGGTAAAAATCTCTGCCGCGAGCCGGGCCTTATTGCTTTGCAAATGCCCGATACAATGCCAGGCCAAACCTTGGCCAAGGGCCGCGACCTTATCTTCGGCCTCTTGCAGATAGTTCTCACCAAAAACCGTCTGCCCGGCGGCCATCGCCTCCCGGATTGCTTCCAAGGATTGATGCTTGCTCACCGCCACCAGCCGCACCGAATGCGGATCGCGGCCAACCCGCTCCGCTGCGGCCTTGATCCTGGCTCGAATTGCCTCGATATTTTCTGCGATCATGCCCACCGATTCACCCTTTCACCTGCCCTCAAGGCCAAAAAGCCGCACTGCGTTCATGGTGGTTTGCCGCGCCACCTCCGCAAAAGAAATCCCTTTCAACTCCGCCACCTTCCGAGCGGTATGAACCAGCAAGCTTGGCTCGTTTCGTTTGCCGCGCTTGGGTACCGGGGCAAGAAAGGGCCCGTCCGTCTCCAGAACCAGCGAGGTGAGCGGAATCTCCCGCACCGCCTCCTGAAGCATCTCGGCCCTGGCAAAGGTCACCACCCCAGGAATCGAGATATGAAAGCCCAGGGCAAGCACCCGCCTGGCAAAGGCGGCATCCCCTGAAAAGCAGTGCATCACCCCGCCAGCGGGAAACGGGGCCGCAGCCTCAAGGATCTCCATGATCTCGGCATGGGCCTCCCGGTCATGCACCACCAGGGGCAGTTGCAATTCCTTGGCCAAGTTCACCTGCCTGGAAAAATGCTCCTTTTGCAGGGCTACCGGGGCGTAATTTTTCACATAATCAAGGCCGATCTCACCGTAGGCCACCACCTTTGCCTGACGGCACAGGGCCTGCAACTCGGCATAATCAGCCGCGCTAAGCTTAGCAACATTATGGGGATGAACCCCCACTGTGGCATAGACGCCTTCATACTTTTCCGCCAGGGCAATGGCCCGGCGCGAACTTGCCAGATCAATGCCCACGCTGATAATCCGCGTGACCCCCGCTGCCAGGGCCCGCTCCAGCACCGCCTCAAAATCTGCCTCATAGGCCGACATATCGAGGTGACAATGGGTGTCGATCAGCATTTCCTCTCCTGATTAGCTCCAAGTTTCCACTGGCTACTAATTCTACTTTGTCACATTGGGGAATTCAAAATCCAGAATTCAGAAGACAGAATGTTTTGAACCGCTCGAACAGAAGGATGATGTTTTATTCTCCTGTATTCTGACTCCTGGATTCTGAATTCTGAATTCTGCAGGTTCTAACAGGTTTTCATTTCTGGCGCAATATGGCCAATCCTCTGGAAACCATTTGACAAGCCCTGGCGCGAACGGCTATATTTTATCGGAATTTCAGTGGCTACTCAGAATTCAGTAGTCAGAATTCAGTAGTCAGTAGTCTAAGCAGTATCGTTGTCGTTGGCTTTTCTATGCTGAATTCTGACTACTGACTTCTAACTTCTAAGCAGTATCGTCTTCCCCCCCCCATTACCCAGGAGGCCTTTTCATGAACACGCCCCATAAATCACGTTGCGCCGTATTTCTGCCAATCATTCTTGCCCTTGTCAGCCTGGCCGCCCTCAGCGGCTGCGCCGAAATGGGTCTGGGCGGCAACAACGACCCAGGTCTTGCCCCTGCCCCCACCACCTCCTCTTCCTCTCTGAACACCCCCCCTTACCGGGCCAATGAATTTTCCGACCTGCTGATCCCCAGCGAACTTTCCTGGGATCGGGAAAAAAGCATGGTCGTCCGCACCGAATCCTTTGCCGGGGGGGTGCTTAACTACTCAGGCCGGGTGGACATCGCTTCCCTGGCCGATTTCTTCACCAGCAACATGGGCAGAAACGGCTGGAAACTTGCCGGTTCCGCCAAGTACAAAAATATCCTCCTCGCCTTTGTCAAACCGAACAAGACCTGCACTATTCTCCTGTCTGAGGATAAAATATTCATGAATACAAATGTCTCCATCTATGTCGCCGAAGATACTACCGGCGGCCTGGGCAGCGAGAAAAATGCCAATCCCTTTGGCTATGGCAAATAATTCTACTTTGTCACATTCAAAAGCAAAAGAATTCAGGAGTCAGGATTCAGAATACAGGAGAATAAAACATCATCCTTCTGTCCTGGTGATTCAAAACATTCTGTTTTCTGAATTCTGGATTCTGAATTCCACAAAGTGACAAAATAGAAATAATAATCGCCGAGCAAGCCATGTCCCTTCTGACCGACAAAAAGATTCTTCTCGGGATTACCGGAAGCATCGCGGCCTACAAGGTGGCGGACTGGGTTCGCGCCCTGCGCCGGGAAGATTGCCAGGTTACCGTGCTCATGACTGAGGCGGCTTGCCGGTTCATCAGCCCTCTGACCATGGCCGCCCTTTCCGGCAATCCGGTGCATACCGGCATGTTCGCCGCCGAGGCCCCGGAAACCATCCCGCACATCAACCTGGCCCGGGAGCATGACCTGCTACTCATTGCCCCGGCCTCAGCCCAGACCATCGCCCGTCTGGCTCATGGCCTGGCCGACAACCTGCTGGCCACCGTCGCCCTGGCCTCCTCCGGGCCGGTTCTGGTCTGCCCGGCCATGAACAGCGTCATGTTCCAGCATCCAGCCACCCAGGCAAATCTTGCCACCCTCAGAGCTTATGGCTACCAGATTATCGAGCCGGATTGCGGCAAAATGGCCTGTGGCGAGGAAGGCCCAGGCCGCCTGACAGAATGGGAAAACGCCCGCCAGGCCATCCTGACGGCCTTTGCCCCCCAGGACCTTGCCGAAGAACAGGTGCTGATTACCGCCGGGCCCACCAGAGAGCCCTTTGATCCGGTGCGT